>NZ_FNUW01000010.1:4170-210849 GCF_900108285.1 Bacillus sp. ok061
TAAATTTGATTGAATTGTATAGATTTAGTTAAGTTTATCGTATCGGCTGTCTCTATATGAGTACTACAAATCAAAAAATCACTACGTTTTTAATGTTCGAAGGTAAAGCTGAGGAGGCGATGAATTTTTACACGTCGCTATTCGATCGATCAGAAATTGTAAATATCTCTCGATACGATGAAAATGGACCAGGTAAAGAGGGTTCTGTCATTCATGCAACTTTTACATTAAATGGTCAAGAGTTCATGTGCATTGATAGTTATGTAAAGCATGCTTTTACATTTACACCATCTATGTCACTTTATGTAACTTGTGAGACAGAAGAAGAAATTGAAGCGGTCTTTCATAAGTTAGCGCAGGATGGATCTGTACTAATGCCTTTAGGTTCTTATCCATTTAGTAAAAAATTTGGTTGGTTAAATGATAAGTATGGTGTGTCTTGGCAGTTAGCGCTTGCGGAATAAATAAATTGTAATTGATTTGTTTAATGGGTTTAGTTCAGAGGGTGAAAATTTAAATAATATATATAAAGGTGTTCCAACCGTCAACAGGTTTGGAATGCCTTTTTATATGTAATTGATTTGCTTAAATGAATTTATATTTTTCTATTTAGTTAGAATATTTTATTTTTCTTACTACTTTTTATTTGTTAATATAAATATAGAAAAATATGTATTAATTATTGGTTAGGTGAATAGAAAAAGGAAAGCATAAATAGTAAATGATCTTACACTTAAAATGTAACAAGATAGCTAGGGGGAATAGTTATAATGGATACAACTCAACAAAACAGTAATGCATGGGATAAGAAGGTGGAAGAAGGTTCTAGATATACGCAGCCTGTAAGTAGCGAGGTTATTGAGAAAAGCAAATCAGGTGAATGGGAGATTACAGTCACTACGGAAAAATCAGTTCCTAGAGAGTGGTTTCCAAAGTCATTAGATGGATTAAAGATACTTTGCTTAGCATCAGGTGGCGGACAACAAGCACCAGTTCTAGCTGCTGCTGGAGCAGATGTAACAGTTACTGATATATCTAAGAAGCAATTGGAACAAGATGAAAAGGTAGCAAAACGGGATGGTTTGACTTTAAAAACCGTACAAGGAGATATGTCAGACCTTGGTGATCTTGAGGATGAATATTTTGATATTGTTGTAAATCCTGTTTCTAATTTGTTTGTAAAAGATGTTCATCTTGTATGGAATGAAGTTTCTAGGGTTTTAAAGAATAAAGGTATTCTTATTGTTGGATTTACAAATCCGTTACTATGGATTTTTGATGATAACCAAGAACAAAAAGGTATTCTTGATGTTAAACATTCAATTCCTTCATCAACATTGGATTATTTACCAGAGGATGAAGTTCAAGATTACATCAATTCAAATCAAACAATAGAATATGCGCATACTTTAGAAGACCAAATCCAAGGCCAAGTTGAAGCTGGTTTTGCTATAACAGGTTTTTATGAGGATGATTTTGGTGGAACAAGGATATTAGATAAGCATATTAAAACATTTATTGCGACAAAAGCTATAAAGTTAAAGATGGATTAAGAATTTTTGTTTGTCGCACGGGGCGTTAGTCGAAGAAGGTTCTTAAAATAGAAAAGGATGGCGAAACTATTCTCAAAACAAGTTTTACACTACTAATTGTATAATTAGGTTATGCTTTTATATTAAGAATTTTGCTGACCGAATCTTTTCCCGAGTTTAGCTAACAATTCAGGTTGATCGCTTTGGCTCATTATAACTTCAATAAAGATAAGTTGATTCTTATTAAAAGTTATATTTGTTAAGACTTCTGCTAATTCTGCTTCATTTTCTACTTTAAATGTTAGACTTTTTTCTTCTGATCCAAATACCATTGATAGTTTATTGTAATCCCACATTTGTATATCATTATAAAGTTGGTTTTGGCCGTGAATGGCACGTTCAACAGTGTATCCGTTGTTATTGATTAAAAATATAATCGGTTTTAAATTTTGACGTAGTATAGTTGATAACTCTTGGGCAGTTACTTGGAAAGAACCATCACCAATAATTAAAATGTTGCGCCGTGATAAATTGGCGAGCTGTGTACCAAGTAGAGCGGGCAGTGTATATCCGATAGATCCCCATAACGGTTGTCCTACATATGCAGTGTTATTAGGTAGAGGGATAGCAGCACTACCAAAGAAAGGTGTTCCTTGCTCTACAATTAAGACGTCGTTTTCTTGTAAGAAATGGTACATTTGCTGCCAAAAACGTTTTTGTGTGACCATTTGTGCTTTTGGAATGAACTTTTCAGTAAAAGGTGATGATTCTAAAATAAATGGCTTAACGTCAAGGGTATCTTTATTACGATGCTCAATTGAATCACTTAAATGTTGTAAAACATCCTGCATTACAACTGGACCGTATTTTTTATCTATAATTTTCACAGTGTAGGGATGGATTTCTATAACTTGTTCTTTTGTAAAACCTTGTGTGAAGCCGCCTGTAATAGTATCAGTTAACTTCACACCAATACTAATAATACAATCAGATTCATCAATTCTTTTTCGCAAGTACGGAGAACTTACATCACCAGTATAAACACCTATAAATTGAGGGTGTTTTTCTGGGAATATTCCTTTTCCCATACTGAACGTCGCGATGGGAAACCCAGTTTTTTCTACGAATTGATGTAAACTTTCTTTAGCGTGAAATCGATCTACTTCAAAATCAGCTAAAATTACAGGTTTTTTGGCGTTATTTATTATTGAAGTGGCATGTAGAAGCATTTTATCCAGCGTTTCTTTATTACTTAAAATCGGTTTATATAAAATTGGTTCCGTAGGTTTATTAATTGGTTTATTATACACATCAATCGGCAAATTAATATGAACAGGGCGTTTTTCATTCCAACATGCACGTAATACACGGTCAATTTCCTCAGCTGCATGCTCAGGTGTTACATTTGTTTGTGCCACAGTGATTTCTCGATACATATTGGAAAAGTGATCGAACTTTCCATCGCCTAGCGTATGATGGACGATTGCTCCATTTTCCATTACTTTTGTTGGTGGCGTACCCGTGATTTTTATAACTGGCACGTTTTCTGCATATGAGCCAGCAATACCGTTAATGGCGCTTAATTCTCCGACACCGAAAGTAGTAATAAGAGCAGCGATTCCTTTTATGCGAGCGTACCCATCTGCTGCATATGCAGCATTTAATTCGTTACAATTGCCAATCCACTTTAAATTTTCATGTGCTACTACATCATCTAAAAAGGCAAGATTATAATCACCAGGAATCCCAAATATATGTTCAATTCCTAATTCGTGTAGTCTATCCAATAAATATGTACTTACAGTATATTGTTTTTTCAAATGAATCATCTCCTAATTATGCAATGAATGTTTCAATAGACTGAACAAGTTCTAATGCGTTGATTAAAATATTCATTACTAGATTGTGGTATAATTTACATACAGGGGGAAAGTAGATGACACAACATAAAGAAGAACAGATGAATGAGGCATTAGCATTATTTTATTTTGCATATAAAACATTTACTGAAAAGCCAGATGAAATTATAAAAGAATATGGCATTCAACGAGTACATCATCGAATTTTATTTTTTATCGCACGTTTTCCAGGGATAAGTGTAAATGAGTTATTATCACTATTAGAAATAAGTAAACAAGCTCTCCACGGGCCGCTACGTCAACTTGTGGAAAAGGGCTTAATTGAGAGTAATGAAGCTATGCATGATCGACGTGTGAAACAGTTGTCTTTAACAGAAAAAGGTACAGATTTAGAGAAAAAACTGAGTGATGTACAAAGACAACAAATGGGTGCTATTTTTTCAAAATTTGGTGAATCATGTGAGGACAATTGGCACCAAGTTATGAATGAAATGGCAAATAGCCGATCAGGTTTTGATGCTTGGATATCGAAACGGGAAATACCAGTCGATCAAAAATAATGAAAAAGCTTCTGTTTTTATCGTTTGAAAAAGAACAAATTTTATCCATACATTTGGCAACTATCGATTGGTCATAGAGTGAATGGATAAAAAGATACATTACTAGATACTTTATACGTGTACGTAATGGAACAATAAAATTCACATTTCCGAAAGGGGAATTATAATGATAAAACTTGTACTTATTCGTCACGGACAAAGTTTATGGAATCTTGAAAATCGCTTTACTGGATGGACAGATGTTGATCTATCAGAGAATGGATTAAGTGAAGCGAGAGAAGCAGGAGCAATATTAAAGAAAAACGGATATACTTTTGATGTGGCTTATACATCTGTATTAAAACGCGCAATTCGGACGTTATGGATTGTACTTCATGAGATGGATCTTACTTGGGTCCCAATACATAAATCTTGGAAGCTAAATGAAAGACATTATGGTGCATTGCAAGGGTTGAATAAAGATGAAACTGCTCAAAAATATGGTGAGGAGCAAGTTCATATTTGGAGAAGAAGTGTTGATGTAAGACCACCGGCTCTTACTGAAGACGATCCTCGATATGAAGCGACCGATCCAAGATATAAAACACTCAAAAAAGGTGAATTTCCATTAACTGAATGTTTAGAGGATACGGAGAAGAGAGTACTTGCTTATTGGCATTCAGAAATTGCGCCGACATTAAAAAGTAGTAATAAAGTAATTATTTCATCACACGGTAACACAATTCGCTCGCTAGTAAAATATTTAGACAACCTTTCAAGTGATGGTGTAGTTTCATTAAATATTCCAACTAGCATTCCGCTTGTTTATGAATTAGACGAAAACTTACGTCCGATTCGTCATTATTATTTAAGTATGGATGGAGAAGTACCTGAAGGGGGAATTCCGAAACATATTTCTTTTTAATACGAAAATTTGAAATGAATGCTTGTCTACATATACAATATAGACTCATGGTAAAGTGAAATTTTAATCAGTGGGGGGCTTACTGCCCACAAAAAAGACGTGGCACCTTCTAATATATATGCAATGTAGCTAAATTTAGAAGCTTGTCCACGTCTTTTGTCATAAAGAGAGCAGCTTGCGCATGTAATGATATCGTGAGTAGTTTTTGAATGGAGGGTGATGTGATTAATGATCTCTAACATTCGAATTGGCTTATTTGTTTTAGCGATTGTCTTTGTAGTCCTTGTTTTCTTTTATTGGAAAAATGAGGAGTTGTACGAGGAGAAAAAGCAACGTATTAGAAAGACTTGGTATGGTTTGTTTATCATATCTGTCACCGTGTATTTCATGATAAAAGGAATCGATTTAACCCTCTGGAAAAATCTTTTAATGTTTACTGCAATGGTTATTTTTGTTGATATTGCGTTCATTTTAACACCTAATATTTCAGAAATATGGGGTGCGAAATTTAGCGATATTGGCAAGACAGTTCAATCAATCAAACGATCATTAATTGCATCTAAAGCGAGAGGAGAAATATACACGACAATTATTCAAAATGTTAATCCATCAGTTTTCGGTACGATGGAATGGCATACGGAAGAGGAATATACAAAGAGCTTAAATGCATTTTTAGATTCATATGGGGAAAAGATTGGCGCGAAAATTGTTGTTTTTGAAGCCGCGAAGGAATTAAATACAAACTTTCGTGGTATTCGCTCGCAATTTAGTATTATCGTTCCGTTAGAACATATCGAGCAATTGAATGAGCAGAAAGCGGTACAAGTAGAAAATGTCGGGATCATACCAGCAAAAATAGTAAGTGACGTTTTCATTGTTATTGATGGAAAGAAAAATAACCTGCAAGATCGGGATTTTGAAAATGTATATAATTTAACAATACATCATAGTTATTTTAGTAAATAAGGACAGAATCTTTTTCTGTCCTTTTCTTCTATACATAAATTAAAAACAAAATCCGACAAAGTTGAATAAAATTGGACAATCATTCCTACACTAGCATGTAGAGGTGATTGTAGTGGTAAAAGATTATGACAATGATTTTTTTAAAGAAGATAACGAAGATACAACAGATTTCTCTTTAATAAAAGGGGATGCGTTGCAGCAAGTAGAAGAATTAGAAGAAGAATTAAAAAGAAAATCATAAGTGTACACTCTTTCTACATTTGCTATATAATATAAATAAAAGGTTGTATCTTTTTGAAAAGGGGGAGAAGAGATGGCTGAAGTCAATGTACAAAAGTCTTCGTTTTTTAAAGAAAAAAAAGAAGAATCCAATACAGATTTCTCTCTTGTGAAAGGTGCATTAACGGAGAATATAAATCGGTTAGAGAAACTGATGAATAATAGCAGTTCAAAATATATACAGGTGAAAAAAACAAAAGAAAATGCATAGAGCATTTTCTTTTGTTTTTTATTTAATAGTAAACTTATCTTTTACTTTTTCAGGTAAATCTGCTTTCTGAATCTCTTCATAGGACTTTACTTCAATTGATGATATTTCATTGTTGCTATTATCATTTTGATCTACATAAAGGCGTAAAAACGCGTCTTCATTTAATTTATGATTGTTTTCCTTTTTTGTACTTCTAAATGTAATTTGTTTTTTGACGCCATCTTCATCATATGCGGGCAGCGTATAGTTTCGTAAGTTTCTACCATCTACTTTTTCGATAGTTCCTTCGCCTTTTATCTGCATGTAATATACATCTTTACCAATTCTATTTAGTGACGCTCTCTCACAGCCAATAGTAAAACTAAAAAATAATAAACATAGTGTAATAATTGCTAAAAACTTTTTCATTTTCTTTATCTCCTTTAATGTGTTTCTTTAAAAAGTATACGACTATTATTAAATGAGAAAAATCGATGTAGATTACAACGCCCTTACAATGTTGTAAGAGTGTTGTACATAAAATGAACAATAAAAGTTAAAAGAAAGATAAAATAATGAATCATGGTATAATGATATGAGACTTACATATTATTTTTTCATTTTGAGAGGAGCTTGAAAAATGTATTCTACTTTAGAACAATTAACAAAGCACCCTGTATTTTTTCATTTTGCAGAAATTTCAAAGATTCCTAGAGGATCAGGTAATGAAAAGGAAATTAGTGATTATTTAGTGGGCTTTGCAAAAGAGCGTAACTTAGAAGTCATTCAAGATGAAGCATTAAATGTCATTATTAAAAAAGAAGCAACAGCTGGTTATGAAAATGTACCAGCTATTATTATTCAAGGTCATATGGATATGGTTTGCGAAAAAAATCAAGCAACAGTACATGATTTTGAAAAAGATCCAATTGAATTACGAATCATTGGGGACATGTTATATGCAAATCAAACAACTTTAGGTGCTGATAATGGTATTGCAGTTGCGTATGCATTAGCTTTATTAGATTCAAAAGAAATTCCGCATCCAGCACTTGAAGTCGTTATCACTACTGAAGAAGAAACGACAATGGGTGGGGCTTTTGCTATTGATCCAAATCATTTTGAAGGAAAGATATTTATAAATATTGATTCTGAAGAAGATCATAAATTACTTGTAAGTAGTGCAGGTGGTGCGAAAGCTGTTGAAACAATTCAAGTAATTTGGGATGAAACGCCAGCGAATATGGATGCATACCGTCTATATGTTGGTGGTCTAAAAGGCGGCCATTCTGGTATGGAAATTGATAAACAACGCGGTAATGCGAACAAAGTATTAGGACGAGTATTACGTGATTTATCAGTACATACGGAGTTTTACATAAGTGAAGTTCACGGCGGATTAAAAACGAATGCAATTCCGCGTGAAAGTGTAGCTACAATTTTAATTCGTACAGAAGATGTAGGACAAGTAGAAGAAAAACTAGAATCATGGACACGTGTATTACAAGAAGAAATGCGTGCTGTTGATCCAGATGTTCATGTTACACTGACAAAATTGGATGAAAAAGTTGAAAAAGTATTTGCTAAAGAGACACAAAAGCAGCTTATTTCATCATTATTCTTAATTCCGAATGGCATTCAAAGTATGAGCATGGATATTAAAGGTCTTGTAGAAAGCTCAACAAATTTAGGCGTTATTGAAACGTTGCAAGATGAAATTAAATTACGTAACGAAGTGCGAAGTTCTGTAAGTAGTTTAAAACAACATGTTGCAGAAGAAATCAAATATATTGCTGAATTAGTTGGTGCTACATTTGAAATAGAGTCAGAGTATCCAGAATGGCCATACAATCCAAACTCACAAATTCGTAATTTATTTGAAAAAGTACATCAAGAAAAATACAATAAAGAAATTGAAATCTTCGCTGTACATGCGGGGATTGAGTGTAGCGCATTCGTTCAAAAGATGCCTGAATTAGATGCAATTTCATTCGGACCAGACATCTTTAACGTCCACACTCCAGATGAACATATCAGTATCTCTTCTGTAGTGAATAACTGGGGATTCTTCGTTGATGTAATGAAGGGTACGAAAGAATTAGCTAAGTAATAACGACGAAATAAAAAGGAGCCTATAAAAATTTATAGGCTCCTTTTTTGTATTGGAATTTATCTCGCTATTTGCCGGGCAGTAAGACTCCCACCTCAAAATCCAGCGAGAGCAAAGAAGTTAGGCGGGGATCGGGCAGCCCGTAAAAGCCCGATTAGTTTAACTAATAATCAGTGAGGGATGAATAAAACCCCACTGATTAAAGTTTTACTTTATGAGAAGTCGTTTTTCGTTAGTATGTAATATTAAGCTTGAACAATTAATAAGGATGAATTGTTGATGTTTTTTAGTACTGATGAAGGGGTGGAGAAATGAAGGGAAGAAAGCATTTTATTGTTTGTATGGTTTTATTGTTCTTCACATTTAGTTTTATTGGTGTTCAGAAAATAATAGCAGAAGAAGTGGAATTTTCAGGAACAACAGCTCCATTGAATGTAAATGTTAGAGGTGCAAAAAGTTTGAATGCAAATATTGTAGATGTGATTCCCGAAAATACAAAAGTATCTTTTAAAGGATGGGAGTATGGTGAAGCGGTTAAAGATTACTGGACAGGAAGTTTAGATAATCGTTGGTTTTATTATTTTAAAGATGGAAAAAAAGTATATATAACGTCAGCGTATATTAATGGAAATCCTCCAAGTACACCAACAGACCGTAAATTATCTGTACCTAACATATTACAAGAAAGATCAAATTGGTGTTGGGCAGGCACTTCGGTCTCAGTTTTAAATTATTTTGGGAAAACTCCTTCACAAGATCAGTACGTTAGGTATGTCAAGGGTGGCTCATATAATACCCCTGCAACTTCACGTGAAATACAATATGGATTATCGGGATATGGTGTTAGTTCAGCTATAAGTTCTGGAGCAAAATCGTATGATTGGTTCAAAAATCAAATTAATAGTAATCAGCCGATGATTGCACTCATTATGTGGCAAAATGGAGCTAACATCGGACACTTTCTAGTACTTGATGGATTTTATAAAGGGACAAATGGAACAGATTATATAACGTACATGGACCCTTGGTATGGTGATCATTATAATCATAATTTCAGTACGTTCCATAACAATAATAATTTTTGGTGGAGTGAAACTGTTTATAATATCCATGCAAACTAATAATATTAAAAGCGGAGGTTCATAAATGGGAAAACTACTTAAGCTTGTGATACCGTGCATGTGTTTAATGACCGTTATTATTTTCGCTAGTAAAATTAGTTATGCATCAAAAAATAAAAGTGAATCAGTACAATCGATCGCATTAAAAGATTATCAATATAGTAAGGGAAGTTCTTCTGAAAATTTAAGTTTTGAAAAAATAACAACATCTCCATTTTCGTTACCAATCTATGAAACAATTCCAGCACAGCAAATTTTAAATAGCTCTGAATTTAAGCATTTACTATTACCAACAAATGAAAAGCTATGGTTTATTATGAAGGGTGAGCAGCCAGAAGGACTGATTGTTGCGAATGATACTGAACCGATTCGAACGGGCGGAGAAAATAGAAGTAAAGATTTATATGGATTATATAAAGCAATAAAAAATAATACAAATGAAACAAAAGATATTAGTTATTTCGAATTTGAAGGGCAAGGAATATTGGTAGTAAATCAAAATAATGATCAAGAAATATACCTTAGTAAAGGTGCTGCTGCCATATTAAAACTTCCTGCTGGTCAAAAGGTATTGAGCAGTGAAGTAATACAGAAAATGAAAGAGAGAATTGTAACTGGTTTTGAATAGTTAATTATAAACTGAATAAATATATATGTATTTAGTATGAAATTTCATGTACTGTATTATTTTCAAAAATAATACAGTACATGGTATAAAAAGGATAACAAGAGAAAAGAGTGTAAGATATTATGAAAAATGATGATTATAGTAGGAAGAGTTGATTCTTACTTGTTTTGTATAGAGTTCGATTCAAATTGCACTTCACATTTAAAATATTTAAATAATTCAAACAGAAAAGCTTGACCTTCACACTATGTAAAGGTTTACAGTAAGACAGAAAAGGAGGTTAAGAAATGAAAAAAATAACGAATTTGTGTATGAGTGCTATACTAACCACATCTATTTTCGGTGGTTATGCTCTAGGGAAAGGGATTGAGAAAGTTCAGGCGAAGGAAATTGAAAAAACGCAAAGAAAAGATATGAAGAAAGTAGAGGTACGAAAACAAGTAGGAAAGTATACAATGCCAGATGAAAAAAGCAAACATGAAGGAACATGGCTACAATGGCCTCATGAATTTACATATGGGCAAAAATATCAGCAAGAAGTAGAGCCAATTTGGATTCAAATGACAAATGCTTTAAGCAAAGGCGAAAAAGTTCATATTGTTGCATATGATCAAGAAGAAAAAGAAAGAATTACTGAGGTTTTAATAGATCACGGGGTAAATATGGGGAAAATTGATTTCTTTATCGCACCTACTGACGATGTATGGGCGAGAGATACTGGACCAATTTTTGTTTATGATAATGACAAAAATCTAAAGATATTAGACCCAGGATTTAACGGATGGGGAAAGAAAACACCATATAAGAAAGATGCTCGTCTTCGTGAGAATCTTAGTAAACAGTTAGGAATTGAAAGAATTGATTGGAATAAATTTGTTCTTGAAGGTGGCGCATTTGAATTAGATGGTAATGGAACTGCTTTACTAACTAGAAGTGCTGTAACGAATAAAAATAGAAATGCAAAATTGTCAGAAAAAGATATTGAAAAATATATTAGTGACCTTGGGGTAACAAATTTTATTTGGTTAGATGGAGTACCTAACTTAGATATTACTGATTTTCATATTGATGGATTTGCAAAATTCCACGATAAATCTACTATTATAACATTAAACAAAAAAGATTTAGCTGAATGGGGAACGTCTGATAAAGATATTAACAAGTTGTTGCAGGCAAAAGATGCTGAGGGTAATAAGTACAAGTATGTATATCTGCCGCTAAGCAAGAATAATATAACATTAGAAAACGGAAAGCAACTTGATTATAAAGGTTCATATATTAATTATTATATAGCGAATCAAGTTATCTTAGTACCTAACTATAATGACCCTAATGATAAAATAGCAAATGAGACGATTCAAAAACTTTATCCTGATCGTAAAGTGGTGGGGGTTGATGTAAGAGAGCTTTATAAAAATGGTGGTATGATCCATTGTATTACTCAACAACAACCAATTAATTTAAAATAATATATTTATAGTGTTCAGTGGAGTTTTCTATTTCTTATGAGAACCTGTTTATCTATAGGATAGGTAAAGATGCGATGGCATTTTTACCTATTTTATTTTATTTTTTATCCTGCATTAACGGGCAGCTCGAATGATTAAAGTTTCAGTTTATAAGTTAAGTATACCTTTCCTATAAACTGAAGAAACCCACCCTTTTTGAAAAAGCTTAATCAAAATGGATGGATTTTCTACATTAAAAGCTATACTTGCTGTTACGGAAGAAACATTGTCTAAAGGTATGTTTTTACCTTTTAAAAGTTCCTGGTACAATTAGTCTTACTAAAATATCTAAATACAATCTATATTTTTTCTTTTAGCAAGCCATACATGCCCATTACCTTCAGAATACAGAATTACCTTAAATAATAAAAGTACAGCGACTTTTCTGTTTTTATTTGTAAATGAACCACATTATACTTGGTCAATTATTGTGCAACCTTTTCGAATAAATGATTTTCTTTATTTGAAAATAAGGGTGCATCTATAAAACCATAATGATAAACTAAAATACCTAATTCTACTCTAGAATTAATATGCCATTTTTCTTTAATATGATTAATTATCGTTGAAATTCTTCGAGGGGTAACATATATTTTTTTTGAAATTTCTACATCTGTAAATCCTTTTGCTACATAAATAGCCACTTCTAACTCTCTTTCGGTCAACATTCTTTTCATAAAATACGCTCCTTCGAAATGATTTATATAAAAATCAAAAGAAACTATTAAAAGAAATAAAGGTGGAAAATCATATTTAGTTCTTTTAATTTCGCTATTTGCGGACAGTAAGATACCCACCTCAAAATTTAGCTGTGGCAAAGAAGTCGGACTCTCTGTAAATGCCTGCCTGGAGTGGACTAATAATCAGTGATGATGAATAAAACTCCCATTGATTATTAGTGAACCATATTTTAATAATTTCTCGTATTGTGATACAAGTTTGTAAAAGAAACTATAAATCCATATAATTAGTAATTGTAACTATGTTAATTTTACATTACATTAAAAGTTGGAAAATATTCTTATACTCATAAAGTGTTACATTTGAGGGAGGAAAGATGGAATTCTACAATCTTGGTATTATTATTAAAGAACTTAGAAAGAAAAAAAACATGTCACAATCTGAATTATGCCATGGAATATGTTCACAAAGTCAAATTAGTAAGATAGAAAAAGGTATTATTTATCCATCTAGCATATTGTTGTATCAATTATCTGAAAGACTTGGTATTGATCCAAATTATATATTTGCACTAACCAAAAACAAAAAAATAAAATATATTGAAAATGTAAAATATGTAATGAGAGATTGTGTGAAACAAAAACAATATAATGAGCTTTACGAAATAGTGAAAAAAGAGAAAAACGAAAATAATTTCCAATCAAAAGAAGATAAACAATTTCTATTATGGCATGAAGCGATTGCTATATATTATGTAAATGGAGCAACAATTAATGCTTTTGACATTTTAAATAGAGCACTAAAACAAACCTTAAGTAGTAGTAACTTTTTATCAGAAAAAGAAATAAGCATAATGAATTCAATTGCTATAATACATGCAGAAAATAAAGAGTATGAGAAAAGTATAAATATATTAAAACAAAGTTTAATTAATTTTAATAAGATAGAATTTCCTAGAGAAAAAGAAATCAAATTAAGACTCATTCATACGTTAACAAAATGTTTACACCTTGCAAATCAATATGAAGAAGCAATAAAGTATAGTGAAATAGGCATAAAATTAGCCATAAATATGAATACTTTATACTTATTAGGTGAATTATTCTTTGAAAAAGGTGCAATTTTATTAAAAGTTCAGCACTCTAATGAAGTTGGTTTAACATACATAAAAAAGGCATTATTTATATTTGAATTAACAGAAAGAAAACAATATATAAAAATGATCAAGGATAAATATATTAAAAATCAAGAATAAACAAGAAATAATTCTAACATAAATTATTCCTAATTGGTATTTATTCCTAAAAAAAGTGCTGTAATACGAACTATTCCTAATTGTTGTTTATTGCTAAAATAAGTACCGTAATATTAGATAAAAATAAAGGGTGGCATTTTATGAAAACAAGAGGGATTACTCGTAAAGCAGATAGCATGGGGCGTATTGTTATTCCAATGGAAATAAGACGGAGTTTAGGAATTGTAGAAAAAGATTCTCTTGAAATGTTTATAGAAGAGGACCAGATTATTTTACGAAAATATCAATCACCAAGAGCTTGTGCACTTACAGGGGATATTTCAGACAGCAATATTTCGTTAGCGAATGGGAAGATTATTGTAAGTCCAAACGGGATGGAACTGTTAATAAAGAAGTTACAGCAATATCTTTTAAAATAAAAGGTAAGTAAGAAATTTAAAATAGAATATACTTGGAAAAAGGTCCTCTATCACCATTTAGGGGACCTTTTTATTGTTATCAATAAAATTGAGAGGCCGTAGTTGGTTCAATGAAATACGAATTACCTTATAAATAGTCTGACTATTTTTTATAAAAAAACTATTGATTTACATTTTTTGGTTTCGTGTTATATTTTTAGTGTCAATATATTTATCTTGAAAATTCTGATTTTAAACTCGGGAAAACTTTAGAAAATGAAATACTCTTACTTGAATTGAAAATCATATAAACATAGTTTGAAAGTAAAGTATGAAAATGAATCAGATTTTCAAATTAAATTTGCCAATTTAACGGAGATTCGTGGGGGAAATGTGACTAAGAAGAAATCTCTTATACTCCACGTTTTTTATCTGTAAATTGGTAGTTCTAATAGCTTTGAAGAAAAGCAAAGGAGCAAAAAAGAAGTAGGTAGTTCATTTAATAGAAGATATGGTGTGAAAAAATAAAACAACGGAGGTTTTATAATGAATAAAGGAACACTGCAGATTACAGAAATCGAAGAAATTAGCATTCCTAATGTATTGAAGGATAAAATGAAGAATCTAATAGACCATGAATTAAAAACTCATAATCCTTATACTTGTGAACAAGAAATAGCTGCAAGCTTTTCAAGAGAGTGGCTTAATTGTTTGATTGATTATTCAAAGAAAACTTCGAATTCAGACATGAAAAAACTACTACATATGATAAAAGTAGCGAATTGTGGTGGGAACGTACCACCTACTCTTATTAAAAATATTCCATGTGATCCTATGGAAACCCTATTACCTGGGGAAAATCGCAAAGGTTTTAATTATGGTGAAGACGAACACGATAGAATGAAAAAATATTTTTATGCAGAATGGGTCACATGGCTTTTTGCCACACTTTTTAATTATGATGCTTTAATTCACCCATCCGAACATGCAGGGAAAAATAGATTTCATCTTATTTCACCTTTAAACAACGATGAAGTTTTGCGAAATGTTGGTGCAAGCACCGGTGGCGGGAACTTTTATCAACATAACGATGCCACAGTGTATACAGATATGAAAGACCAATCAGATATTGAAGCAAGATTGAAAACATTCAATACGAATTTAGAAATTGTATCAAATAGACTTAATAAATCCGTGGAACGAATAGTGTCTGAAATTACTTGTGGAAAATTTACTAGAGTTGATGCTCTTTTATTAAAAGGAGTGTTAAATTTAAAAACTCAAACTCATATTGGAACGCCAAAATTACTTCAAAAGCATCTTGAAGAAAATCACTTCAGTAAAGATGACATATTGGCGATAAGTAAAATGCCTATTGCTCATATCGCAGGAATGGCGGATGGTGAAATATCTGGATTTGTAGGGGAAATAAACCAAATCATATTTTTGGATGATAATGGCGATATTATTGCAACTTGTTTGAATGGAGCAGAAAATAGATTGATTTATGTGGGAGAAAGTGAAGAAGAAAAATTGAAATTTGACATGTTTTTAGAACTCTTACGAACAACGCCTACTTATAAGGTTCCACTTACATCTGAAGATTTATTAATTATCCCAAATTCATACTATGGTAAACAAACAAATGTAACTCATGGTAGGGAAAGGTTATCTGAGGAAGAATATAAAATCCCGATTGGAGATAATAAGTACGGAAGAAGAATTGTTTGCAGGCAGTACGTTTCCAGCCGATTACGTGATCAGAAAGAAAGTTACTTTACAGATATCATTAACTAGTTTAAAGAGAGGAGGGGCGATGGGGAGGTTTGAGTTATAATAGCTCAAGCCTGCCCCTATTCTTTGTATGGATTTTACTATTGAATTACTTATACTACTATTTTTAGTAGCTGTATTAGCAGGATGGATAGATACAATTGCTGGGGGCGGTGGTATGATAACTATCCCGATAATGTTATTAGTAGGTATGTCTCCTTCTGTAGCGATAGCAACTAATAAACTACAAGGGAGTAGCGGAACCCTCATGGCAACAATGATTTTTATTAAGAAGAAAGAAATTAATCTCAAAGATATGCGTTTGACCATCTTAATGACCTTTTTGGGATCCGTTTTCGGTGGATGGCTTGTTTTACAGATACGGGCAGAATATCTAATCATGATATTACCTTTTTTACTTATTATTATTGGTCTTTATTTTCTATTATCTCCAAATATAGCAAATGAAGATCGACCGAGAAAAATAAGTATGTTGTTGTTTGCGTTAACAGTGGCTCCGTTACTTGGATTTTATGATGGTTTCTTCGGCCCTGGAACAGGTAGCTTGATTGCTTTAGCGTTCATTCTTTTATGTGGATATAGTGCTACAAGAGCAACTGCAAATGCTAAGATCTTGAATTTTACAAGTAATTTCGCTGCTTTGTTGTATTTTATTATTTTCGGCCAAATCGATTGGGCAATTGGGTTGATTATGATGCTTGGTCAAATTATAGGATCATATATTGGAGCGAAGATGGTGCTTACAAAAGGGACGTCATTAATACGACCAATAGTGGTTATTGTTTGCTTTGTCATGGCAATTAAAATTTTTTTACAAAATATAAACTAATATATTATTTGTATAGGGGCTAGATTGTTTTTATGCTCTTGTTGCATTATTACGCTATTTAAGTCGAGTTCAAAATTACACAATTTGACTAGTGTAATTTATTGCGTTATGCTTTTTTTATTATAAAAGAAAGGCTTGAAGATAATGATTCGTCGTTTGAGAAAGCTAAAAAATGTAGCAGTCGTAGTAAGCTTCTAAGTAAATAACAAAATATATAATACTTAGAAGCGAGGAATAAAGTTATGAAGGATCCATTATTTAATCATTGGTCAGAAACAAAATATATAAAAGATATAGTAACAAATCCACTCATTGAAGTAGGAGAGTACTCCTATTATTCAGGATATTATGGTCATCAAAATTTTGAAGATGGTTGTGTAAGGTATTTGTGGGGGGATGCTAAGTCACAAGCACTGTTTAATCCAATTGAACAGATGGGATGGCATCTTGATAAACTCATTATTGGGAATTATGTTTGCATTGCAAGTGGAGTAGTCATTTTAATGGGTGGTAACCATAATCATCACTCAGAATGGATTACAGTATATCCATTCGCTGAGCAAATTGAACAATCATATGAAACTAAGGGCGATACAGTCATTAAAAGTGATGCTTGGATTGGAATGAATGCTATAATAATGCCTGGTGTTACTATTGGTGAAGGTGCAATTGTTGCTGCAGGATCTGTCGTAAGTAAAGATGTTCCACCGTATACAATAGTTGGTGGAAATCCTGCTAAGGAAATAAAGAAACGATTCACTGATACAGAAATAAACATGTTAATGGAAATGCGTTGGTTTGATTGGGATAGGAAATTGATCGAGAAGGCAATTCCGCTGTTATCTAGTCCATCCATCGAACCATTATTTGCTTTTTATAAAAATGAAGTAAAAAATAAATAAATCAGTTAGAAAAACTACATTCAGTATAGGGTGTAGTTTTTTTATTACAAAAAACTAATAGTTTAGACTAAAGAAAATTTATCTCTAATATAAGTCTAGCAAATAGCTGAATTGAATAATTAAAATCCTTGATAGCTAATAAACGAATGCTTTGTTACCAGTGTGTCTCGATATTTAATTGGGACACACTGGTTTTATCCCGCTATTTGCCGGGCAGTAAGACCTCCACCTCAAATTTCAGCGAAAGCGAAGAAGTTAGGTGGGGGTCTTACTGCCCGTAAAAGCCCGATTGGTAAGGGCTAATAATTAGTGGGGGATGAACAAAACCCCCACTGATTAAAGTTTCACTTTATTTTTTGTAAATGTGGAACAAATGTATTATTTAGATTGTCTATTAATTGTAATCCTAAAAAATATGAAAGTGCGAATCATTTTAAAAAATATAAGGGGATTAAAAATAAGGATATGCGTGGGAATACAAAGTATCAGGGCACCTAAAAGTGTCAGATGAGATGGTCTATATGAAAGCAATCCTAACGTCTAATATGTATATACAATTTGAGAACACTGTCTATTTTTTTTGAGATTATGTTAGAATAACTCTTTTTTGAGTACAAAGATATTGGAGGTAACAGAAGTGAAAGGTATGTTTTGCAAGAGATTTATTGCAATAGTAACAGTGCTTACACTATTTTTTAGCATGTTCGTTACATTTGGAAGAGCAGCAGCGGAAACAGTTTCTGCTATAGACGTTGAAGCAGGATCAGCAATTTTAATAGAAGCAAATTCCGGAAAAATTTTATATCAAAAAAATGCAGATGAATCATTGGCAATTGCTAGTATGACAAAAATGATGAGCGAATACTTAGTTCATGAAGCGGTAGATAAAGGAAAACTTAAATGGGATCAAAAAGTTAAAATCTCTGAATATGCACATAAGATTTCGCAAGATCGTTCATTATCAAACGTTCCATTAGAAAATGGTGGCTCTTATACGGTAAAAGAGTTATATGAGGCAATGGCAATTTATTCTGCAAATGGTGCAACAATTGCTTTAGTTGAAGAGATTGCTGGTAAAGAGGGCAATTTTGTAAAAATGATGAACGATAAGTCGAAAGAGTTTGGAATGAAAGATTATAAATTTGTAAACTCTACAGGCTTAACAAATCAAGATTTAAAAGGATATCACCTAGAAGGAACAACTCTAGACGAAAAAAATAAAATGTCTGCAAGGGATTGTGCAATTTTAGCACAACGTCTTATTCAAGATTTTCCCCAAATATTGAATACAGCAAAAATTCCTAAAAAAACATTCCAAGAGGGTGGTAAATATCCAATTGATATGGCGAACTTTAACTGGATGTTAAAAGGTTTAATTAAGCAATATGAAGGTGTAGATGGTTTGAAAACAGGAACGACTCCAGAAGCGGGAGATTGTTTCACTGGTACAGTAGAAAGAAATGGTATGCGCCTAATTTCTGTAGTGATAAAAGCAAAATCTCATACGGCCCGTTTTGATGAAACAAAGAAATTATACGATTATGGATTTGCGAATTTTGAAGTGAAGAATGTCTACGGAAAAGATTCAGTAGTAAAAGGACATGAAACGGTACGAGTAGCGAATGCAAAAGAGAAAGATGTAGTAGTTCAAACGAAGCAAGCTGTTTCACTTCCAATGCCGAAGGGCAACAAAGACGGTTATAAAAAAGAATTTAAAGTATCAAATAAAGAACCAGAAGCGCCTATTAAAAAAGGTGTAACAATTAGTAAAATAATTATCTCGCCTAAAGATAATACCGATCCTGGGTTCTTATCAGGTAATTCATTACAAATAGACCTTGTAACAAAATCTGATGTGGAACAAGCAAATTGGTTTACACGTTTTATACGTAAAACTGGATCTTTTTTTAGTGGTATGTGGGATAGTGCGATTGATATAGTAAAAAGCTAATTTTATAGGATACAACTAAATATTAGTTTGAAACAAAAGGTTTCAAAGTATTATAGATTCTTATGTAAATAGTTTGGAATGAAAGATTGTATTACTTTTCAAATTTGGTCCTTCGGAACTTTTGGTATTTCTATCAAGCTAAAATGAATTTGTATCCATATACTCCAAAAACGCTATTCTTTTTGTAGAAATATACAGAAGGGATGGCGTTTATTATGAATCTTTCGATTTAAAGGATTCTGGTGCAAGGTTAGTTTAATAAAGTTACATGATGAAAAACCACCCATTAAAGTTTCACTTTATAAAAATTTAATAAAATCTTTTCTTTGTATTAAATATTTTGTTTTAAATTATGTATATAAAGAAATGGAGGTCAAATTAACTTTGTACTGCTTATATTAGGAATTTAAAGAAACGATATGTACAATTCTCCCACTACATTCGCATAGTGGCCTTTATGAAAAGCAAAATCTACAATTTACAAGGAGAACATTTTATGAGTAAGAGAATAAAAGAATTAGATTCCATACGAGGGTTAGCGGCACTTACTGTGGTATTTGGACATTTTTGTTTAATGCTACCATCGTTGCCTAATTCTATTAAATTTTCCCCGCTTAGGTTTTTATGGGCGGGTGGGGAAGCTGTTATCGTTTTTTATGTATTAAGTGGTTTTGTGTTATCGATGGCACTTTATCATTCAAAAACAAATTATTGGGGATATTTAATTAAGAGATTTGTAAGAATCTATATTCCTTATTATTTTTGGATAATTGTTACCTTTGTTTTATTTATTTTATTTTCGTCGTATGAAGTGGTAGGGCTACGGGATTGGTTCTATGATAGGTGGCAAGGGTCTATAACAAAATTAGATATTCTAAACCACTTTGTGCTTCTTAATAACTTTTTTACGGAAAATTATAATCCAGTTATTTGGTCATTGGCTCAAGAAATGCGTATATCTATTGTATTTCCTTTGTTATTTCTTCTTTTTTATAAACTGAATTGGAAGAAAACGATACTATTTGCTTTGTGCTTTTCTTTAATTAGTGTTTTTCTTAATATGTTGCATATTGGGAAAGCTGAAGGATTTTATAATGGTTATGCTGATACACTCCATTTTACATCTATGTTTATTGTTGGAATGTTACTTTTTAAGTATAAGGAAAAACTTATCTACTCATATAGGAATATGAAAAAAATTAAAAAAGGATTTCTTATTGCATTAGGGATTATTCTGTATTTATATTCCATTTTAATTTATGGTTTTTCCCGTAATGATACTACTTTCTTATTAAAAGATTGGGGTGTCGTAATGGGGGTTAGTATATTTATTATAATGGCTATGAGTAACCTAAAAGTAAAAGCATTTTTAAATAAGAGTGTATTTGTATATTTAGGAGAAATTTCATACAGTATCTATTTGTGTCATTTTCCAATCATGATGGTACTATTTAAACTTTTGTATACAAAGATACCTATCTTTTTCCTTCTTACTTTATGCATTGCAATGACACTACTTTTTTCTATAGTTTCGTATCATTTAATCGAAAAGAAATGTATCAACTGGGCAAAACAAAGAACAAACAATTTTTTGAAAAAAGTATAATTCCTAGAGAGATTTTATTTCTTTAGTAAATATACGAATATGACCGATTCCTAAGTATACTTAGGAATCGGTCAATTTTGGATTCTAAATGTAAATATAATAAAGTGGAATATAATTGAAATTGAAAACCACTTAGAAATAACAATTACGGTGTGAGCTATTGTATAGTATAGATATGTTTAAAAATAAAGGGGGAATACATATGTGGAAGCGATTTTTAGCAATTGGTGATAGTTTTACAGAGGGGATAGGGGATGAAGTTGAGGGAATTGCATTAAAAAGCTGGGTAGATCATTTTGTTCAACTGTGTGAAAACGATATAGAATATGCCAATTTTGCAAAGCGTGGGTTAGTAACTAAAGAAATTCGCTCGCAGCAATTGGAAAAGGCGTTAACTTTTAATCCAGATTTGGTTAGTCTCATTGCAGGGGCAAACGATGTTTTAAAAGGACGTTGGAATCATGATGCATATAAGAACGATATGGAATTTATGATAGATTCATTAAGTAAAGCAGGTGCTGATATTATTATAGCAAACCTTCCAGATTTTACAGTTAGGCTTCCTTTTGCTTCTGAAAAAAAACAAGTAATAAAAGAACAATTATTAGAGGCAAATGAAGTTATACATTCACTGAGCAGAGAGTATAAGCTTCATCATGTTGATTTTTGGAATCATCATTTAGTTAATGACAATATGCTTTGGTCTAAGGATTTAATTCATCCAAACTCAAAAGGATATGTAAAAGTTGCTGAATTAATTTTTAGTAGTTTACCTGTACAGAAGACAAAATAATAGTTTGCAATGTAACGAATATGATATTAAGTGTATGAAGCTATGTTTTTTAGTAAATGGAAAGAACTAAACATTTAGCAAACAAAGCATTTCTACAATATATTTCTACAGTAGTGCACAAATGCAGAATCACAAAGAAAGATCACTTATGGAAATAGGTGGTCTTTAAATGTTTTTATAACTAAATTAGTATATACTGTATTACTAACAATTTCGTACTACATAAAAATTAAGTTCTCTTATAGAAAAACTGATTTTATATTATCTTAAAATATAATAACATGTTCAAATCATATTTTGGGTATGTATCCTAATTGTGAATGATGTGTAATTTTTTTTGAAGTATAAATATCCAATAAATAAAATAGGTAGTAGGTGCAGAAGTATTAATACTATATTATTCAATTCTTGTTATGAGTACATTAGTGATTGGTAGTATTATATTTTTATTATCAAATTTAGTTATTGGAATTAATTTGCATAGAAAATATGTAGGATAAGAAAAAATAAATATACTTTATTGTATATTTATTTTTTTGTTTAGTAGGATTTATGGTCTCTTTAAACTATTATGTTAATAAAATTAAAAAACTTTATTCTTAATATCCCTATGGTTAAAGCTATCTATAAAATGAAAATATAACTAAATAATAGTTTTGTTATGATTTGTGGACTTGGTTTTTTATCCGAATTTTCTGATTCAAATATTTCAACTTTATGAATATAGTAGGTGAAATATTTGTGTGATAGTATTTGAGATAGAAAAAAGCCAACTTTAAAAAGGATGTGAATTGAATGTGCAAACGACTGTAAAGGGTTATATTAAGGCAACGTTTAGCTGTTATTAGTGTAAGGAAAAGATATATTTTGTAACAGTTGATATAAAAATGAAGAAATAGGTATGCCTTCTTTTATCTGACTATTTTAAAGATATAAAAAATAATACTAGTTTGAGTTTTGACGAAGTTAAATTCTAGGTGAGATGTCAATAATGATTAATTAAGTTTAATAAAGAGGTACCTTATACGCAAAAGCGTTTATATTAGTAACCTAAGGAGCTTGCTTTTATGAAAACTACTGATTCAAAAGGCCTATTAGGAAGTAGGGTTTATTTACGAGTTTTCTCTGCCTATTCATTGCTTATGCTTGGTGTTTTTATTGATATGTTAGCGATTATGACTATAGTTGGGTTTGAATGGGAAGTAGATCCTACTATGATTGGATTGATTCCTGTTGCATATGCACTTCCTGGAATTATTTTTGGCTCATGGGCAGGTGTTATTGCAGATCGTTTTAGAAAAATTCCAATTATGATGTTCTGTAATCTAATGGTTGGTCTAATAACAATTGCTCTTTTATTTGTACAAGATATCCACTGGCTCTTAGTGGCATTAATGATTCGTTCCATTTTTATTGTTTTCTATTATCCTGCACAGCAAACACTAACAAGACAGATTGTATCCCCGGACTTGCTTACTAAAGCAGTAAGTATCAACGGAATAGTAGAGCAGGGTACAAAGATAGTAGGCCCACTTATAGGGGGCATGTTGTTGAGCTGGTTTCAACCAGAGTTCTGCCTCATTATAAGAGCTATAAGTTGTTTATTAGCTACTTTAGTTTTGATACCCACAATAAAATTTAAAGAAACTATATCGAAAGAATTTGTTGAAAAGCAAAAACAAAGTACTTGGACCGCTTGGGTACAAGGGTGGGGTTATGTGTTATCTAATCGGATAATATTATCAACCATGATTTTCGTTACAATAGCCATGGCGGTATTACAATTAGTAGACTCACAATTCCCAACTTTATTTAAGAGCTTATTCCCACATGATAAAAGTAAAATGGGATATATCATTTCTATTATTGGTCTTGGCGGAATACTTGGTGCATTACTAACTCAGAAATTAAAACAATTTCAATATGGCTGGGTAGTATGTGGAGGTATGGTTTTAATGGGAATTGGTTTTGGAGGGATTGGTTTGATAACGCCCGGTACGGTCTTCGTTTTAGCCTATTTAATTAGTTTTATCGCTGGTATCGGAAGTGGGCTGATGCTTGTATCTAATCAAGTCATTTTACAAATAGAATCGGATCAAGATCAAGTAGGAAGAGTATTTGGTATACAAAGCAGTTTAACAAACGCAGTTCTAATTATTTCTCCTGCTATGAGTGGTCCATTAGTGCATTTGTTTGGAGTAACTCAACTCTATGTTTATGGAGGGATTGGGCTTGTTATTATTGGAGTAATTGGAGTTTCACTGCAGAAATATTTATGGGCTAAACATAAACACGAACCTATAAGAGCAAATAATTTTTGAAGGGAAGATTTTTATGACCAATGAGGAATGTTATCCATTAAGCCATCCACAGCGAAGAATATGGTATACAGAAGTTATTCATTCTGATAAAGGAATATGTAATTTAAGATTTTTATTTAAACTTCATCGAAAAATGAACTATTCAAAATTAAACCAAGTTGTGAATCGCGTTATCAGTGAAAATGACGGTCTGTGCATTAGGTTAAAAGAAAATGGGCATCAAGAACCTAAACAATATTTTATTAAACATGAAGAACAAGAATTTGAGTTTTTTGATTTCAGTAATGTGGAGAATACAAATTTGCTTGAGGCATGGATTGAGCAGAAAACAAAAGAAACGTTTACATTATTTAATTCGAATTTATACTATTTCGCTTTAATAAAATTAAACGATAATGAATGTGCGGTCTTTGGAAATGTTCATCATATTATTATGGATGGTTTATCAATTCAAATATTTACTGAGCAGATTGCAAAATATTATTATGACATGCATAACGAGAATGAGGAAGGCGAAATTAAAAATTCATATGTTCAATTTCTGACTAATGAACAAACATACTTGAATAGTAGTCGTTTTCAAAAAGATCAAAAATTCTGGTTAGAGGAATTTAAAACACTGCCATCTGTGACCGGGTTGAAGCCTTATAATACGTACCAAGTTAGTACCAAAGCATCACGTGAGACGTTTATATTAACGGAACATTTGAAGAGAAAGATAGAAAAATTTTCTGAAGATTACAAAATTAGTTTATATACTCTTTTTGTTGCTGCTTTCTCGTTGTCCATGTATCGGTGGACCTCATCCCTTGATATTGGTTTAGGAATGGCTTACGGCAACCGTATGACTAAAATGGAACGAAAATTGATTGGAATGATGGTGAGTACAGTTCCTTTAAGAATGGATATTGATCCAGAAGAAGAAGTACTTTCATTTATTAGTAGGGTGTCCAGAAAACAAAGTAAATCATTAAGACACCAGAAATATCCATTTGATTTGTTATTAAAGCAGATTAATAAAGAGAGTAACAGTAATGTGAGACTTTTCGGAACTACGATTGATTATAGGAATCGTGATGAAAGTGGTGACTCACTATGGATTCCAAACCGTGAAGAAGTACAAGATTTTGCAGTGCATATTGAAAATCTAATTGATATAGACTCTTTACATGTACATATTGATTATCGTGAGGAGCTATTTTCTAAGGAAGAGATAGAACGATTCTTTAACGTTATGCTAGTGATACTGGAAAATATTTTTGAAAACCCAAAGCAGAAGGTGGCTGAAATAGAAATCATTTCTGAGGAAGATAAAAGAAAAAGTTTAGTTGAGTTCAACAATCCTAAACTGGATGTCCCGCCTCAAGTAACTATTCATGAAATGTTCGAACGGCAAGCGATGATTTATCCAAATGCTATTGCAGTTACGTATGAAAAAGAAAAAATTACTTATAAGGAGCTTAATGAACGTGCAAACCAGTTAGCTCATTATCTGCAGAAAAAAGGAGTAGGACCTGATACTTTAGTTGGACTGTGCGTTGAACGTTCCCACGAGATGATTGTAGGTATTTTAGGGATTTTGAAGGCTGGTGGGGCTTATGTCCCACTTGATCCAACATATCCAGAGCAACGACTTCAATATATTTTAGAAGATGCTAGCATTCAGTTATTCGTAACGCAAGAAAGTTTAAAAGAATTGAACTGGTTACCAGAAAATGTTGAGTCGATTTGCCTGGATCGTGATCAAGATGAGATTGGGAAAGAAAGTAAGACTTTGCCGGTTTCTAGTGTCGGTCCCCAAAATTTGGCATATGTAATCTATACTTCGGGATCAACGGGAAATCCAAAGGGCGTTATGATAGAGCATCACAATGTCATTCGGTTATTTAAATCGACGGATTGTTGGTATCAGTTTAATGAAAAAGATACTTGGACGCTTTTTCATTCGTATGCATTTGATTTCTCAGTATGGGAAATTTGGGGAGCATTATTATATGGTGGAAAATTAGTTGTTGTTCCGTACTGGATTAGTCGATCACCTAAGGATTTTTATCAATTATTGGTGGAGGAAGAAGTCACAGTTCTAAATCAGACACCTTCCGCATTTCGACAATTAATACAAGTGTGTGAACAAGAAGATAAGAATAAAAATTTGCAGCTGCGTTATGTCATATTTGGCGGAGAAGCGTTAGAACCTACTAGCTTGTTACCGTGGTTTCAAAGGTATGGGGAGAAAAACCCACAGTTAATTAATATGTATGGAATTACAGAAACTACAGTTCATGTTACATATTATCCAATTACTTTAGATGATGTGCAGCAGGCTTCAAGAAGTAATATTGGAAAGCGGATTCCCGATTTAGAAGTGTATATACTAGACGCTTATCAACAACCTGTTCCTATAGGTGTTGATGGTGAACTTTATATTGGCGGGGCAGGGCTTGCACGTGGGTATTTAAATAGACCTGAATTAACAGCAGAGCGTTTTATATCTCATCCATTTAGTAGTGATCTGAAAGCAAGATTATACCGGACAGGAGACTTAGCGAGGTATTTGCCAGATGGGAATCTAGATTATCGTGGAAGAATTGATCATCAGGTTAAAATACGTGGTTTCCGAATTGAGATTGGGGAAATTGAGTCTACTTTACATACATATGCATATGTAAAAGAGGTAGTTGTAATTGTAAGAGAAGATCAGCCAGGCGATAAACGATTAGTAGCATATGTTGTAGGAGATGGAAATGTAGATGCGTGGAGAGAGTATCTTAAAGCGAAACTACCAAGTTATATGGTTCCTTCGGGATTTGTGGCGATGGAAGCTATTCCACTTACAGCTAACGGTAAAGTTGATCGTGAGGCCTTACCTATGCCGGAGGAAACGCAGATTAATAGTGAATGTGTTGGCCCTCGGAATAGTAACGAACAGATACTAACTACCATTTGGAAGAGAGTATTAGGTGTTAAAAAGGTGGGAATCTATGATAATTTCTTTGAAATTGGTGGCGACTCGATTCTCAGTATTCAAATCATATCTCAAGCAAGTCAAGTGGGGTTAAAACTTACTCCAAAGCAAATGTTTGAATGCCCAACTATCGCTGAGCTGGCACAAGTGGCTATAGAAACGCAGGGAGTACAAGCGGAGCAGGGAATTGTGATAGGTGATGTGCCTCTTACTCCAATTCAGTGCTGGTTCTTCGAGCAAGAACATCCACATACAGAGCATTGGAATCAATCAATGCTTTTAAGAGTAAAAGAAAGATTGGATGTGAAATTACTAGAGGGAGCGATATTAAATTTACTGAAACATCATGATGCTTTACGTTTCCGGTACGAACAGTTACCAAACGGAACATGGAGGCAGAGAAATGAAGGGACTGATGAGCTGTCAGTACTCCATGTTGTAAAACGGAATCAAGTTAATGAAAAAGAGTGGAATACAATAATACAAGAAGAGATGAACATTAATCAAGCTAGTTTCAATTTAGTTACTGGTCCGTTAATGAGAGTAGTGTACTTTGAAGATAACTTGACTGAAAATGATCGAATATTCTGGGTGATACATCATTTAGTAGTAGATGGAGTATCATGGAGGATTCTATTGGAAGATTTACAGACGGTATATAACCAGATGAAACAAGGTCAAGAAGTTCGCTTACCTGCGAAAAGTACAGCTTTTAAAGATTGGTCTGAACGACTCCAGACGTACAGTGATTCAGGTATTTCGAAAGAAGTACAAGATTATTGGAATGAACAAGTAGAAAAAGAAACGATGAAAATTCCAATGGACTATCCAATACAAGAAACGACAGAAGAATTGATTGATCAAGTGACGAGGACTTTAGGAATAGAAGAAACACATGAATTGTTACACGAAGTTCCAGTAACTCATAAGACAAGGATTGATGAGGTACTATTAACGGCATTAGGACAAGCTATCGTCGATTGTACAAATCAGCAAACGGTTTCTATTCATCTAGAAGGACACGGAAGAGAAGAGGTAATTGAAGGTATTGATTTATCAAGGACAGTGGGCTGGTTCACGAGTATTTATCCCGTTCATCTCAATTTTCAAGGCACTCAAACACCTATTGAAGGGTTAAAGGCAGTCAAAGAGCAATTGCGTCGAATCCCAAATCGCGGAGTTGACTATGGTATTTTACGTTACTTGAATAAAGGATTACTTCCGTTTTATCAGCAAAATCCTTCAATAAGTTTTAACTATTTGGGCCAATTTGATCAGGTTTTCTCAAGAGAATCTTTGTTTATGCAAGAGACAGGATTTACATTTTTAGATCATGCTCCAGATTCCAAACCATCTCATCTAATTGATGTTATCGGAATGGTGAAAGATGAAAAGTTACATTTTGTTTGGATGTATAGTAGAGAACAGTTTTCTAAATTAAAAATTCAATTGATAGCAGATGGTATGTTGAGGCATCTTCGTCAACTTATAAATAAACCAACAACAGAGTCTGCTTTTACGGTATCAGATTTTGCTGATGCAGAGGATCTTACGGAAGAAAGCTTGAGCAAAGTATTACTTAAATTAAAAAAGAAGAGGGTGTAAAAATGGGAGACATTATTGATATATATGGTTTATCACCATTGCAAAAAGGAATACTGTTTCATACTTTATACGATCAAGATGATGAACATTCTTTTTCCTATATTGTACAAGTAGGTTTCTTGCTCGGGGGGCAATTGGATGTTGCTACTTTTGAAAAGGCCTGGGAATATGTTATTCATCGACATGAGGTTTTACGTTCAGTATTTGTGTGGGAGGAAGTAGAAAAACCACTACAAGCGGTTTACCAACGTCTTCCTTTTACTATTCATCAAGAGGATTGGAGCACCCATTCACACAAGGAAAGGGCGAAGAAATTACAACAGTTTTTAAATGCAGATCGTAGAAAAGGGTTTTTATTGGATGAAGCACCATTGATGAAAGTCACTGCGATTAAAGAGGCAAAAGAGGAAACGAGAATTATTTGGACACATCATCATATTTTGCTAGATGGATGGAGTGTATCATTGGTCTTTAGTGAAGTGATGGAAGTTTATCTCAAGATGATAAGGGGAGAATTATTGAATCTTCCTAAATCTCTTCCTTATAAAAAATATATCCAGTGGATAAATAAACAAGATCAAATTCAAGCAGAGGAATTTTGGAAAGAAGAATTAAAAGGGTTCTATGCACCTACTCCATTAGCAATGGAAAGAAAGGATCAAGGACAAGAGAAGGGCTATGGAGAGTGTGTTTATCAAATATCTGAGGAACTTACTGAGAATTTACAAGAGTGGGTACGAAATAGTCGATTAACGTTGAATACGTTAGTACAAGGTGCATGGGCTTATTTGATGAGTAGGTATAGCGGTGAAAGTGACATCGTATTTGGCGTAACTAGTTCTGGACGTCCTACGGATTTAATGGGAGCAGAGAATATGGTAGGCCTATTTATTAACACATTACCTACTAGAATTCGATTAACGGATAATACATCAGTAGTAGATTGGCTTCGTAAAATACAGATGAAAGAAATGGAACGAAGACAATATGAGTATAATTCGTTGATAGATATTCAAGGATGGAGTGAGGTTCCGCGAAATAGCTCCTTATTTCATACCTTGTATGTGTTTGAAAATTATCCAATTCAAGGTGAGAGAAATGATGATTTAAGATTACTAGATGTTACAAGCACGGAACAAACAAATTATCCTTTAACACTCATTGTAATGCCCGGTAAGAAAATTACTTTAAAGTTAATGTATGATCGAAGCTATTTTAATGAAGAAACAATAAATCGGATTCAGAATCACTTATTGCAAATACTAATTCAGATGACGAAGAGCCTAGATTCAAAACTCTTTGAAATTACTCATTTAACAGCGGAAGAACAGATACTGTTACTAGAGGAATGGAATCATACTCAAGTAAATTATTCGGCTGAAGGCATGATTCATACGATATTTGAGGAGCAAGTAAAAAAAACACCGGAAGCAATCGCGGCTATTTACGAAAATGAACAAATTACCTATAAAGAGTTAGAGAAGCGTGCGAATCAACTAGCTCATTATTTACAAAAGCATGGTGTAGGCCCAGAGTCTCTAGTTGGGGTATATATGGAACGTTCATTACAAATGATGATAGCGTTATTAGGGATTCTAAAATCAGGAGCAGCGTATGTTCCACTTGACCCTACTTATCCAGAGAGTCGGCTTCGATATATATTAGAGGATGCTGGAATCGAAGTGCTAGTGACGGAAGAGAATTCTAAAAATTTGTTTGTATCAGAAAATATTAAAACGATTTGTATGAATAAAGATTACACTGCAATTGAAAAAGAAAAATCAACCCCATGTATAAGTGGTGTAACAGGAGAAAGTTTAGCGTATGTTATGTATACTTCAGGATCTACAGGGAATCCAAAGGGAGTAATGATTGAGCATCATTCAGTAATCAATTATCTAGAATGGATGCAACATAAATATCCACTTTCTAAAAAGGATGTGATCTTGCAGAAAACGCCATTCTCATTTGATGTCTCTGTTTGGGAATTGTTTTGGGGCATTCACGTTGGTGCAAGTGTATCTTTCTTACCTCCAGGTGGAGAAAAAGATCCTTCTATTATAGCTGAAGTGATTAAAAAACATCAGGTTACTATAGTTCAATTTGTACCTTCGATGTTATCTGTTTTCTTAGATTACTTCAATCGTATTGAATTGAACATGAATTGTTCGTCCGTACGCCATGTATTTTCTGGTGGGGAAGAACTAAGCTCAGGGTTAGTTAGACGATTTCAGCAGAAATGGAATTATAGTGAACAAGTGCAATTAACCAACTTTTATGGACCAACTGAAGCCACTATTTATGTGAATGCATTTGATATTCAGCCTAATCAAGAATTTGTTTCTATTGGGCAGCCAATACAGAACACGCAATTATATGTATTAGACCAAAATCAACGCCTGCAATCAATAGGAATTGAGGGTGAGTTATATATTGGTGGTGCTGGTTTAGCACGTGGATACTTAAATCGTCCGAATCTTACTGCTGAAAAATTCGTTTCGCATCCATTCCGATTGGGGGAACGACTATATCGAACAGGAGATTCAGTAAGATATCTAACTGATGGAAATATAGAATTTATAGGTCGAATGGATCATCAAGTTAAAATGCGTGGTTTTAGGATTGAATTAGGAGAAATTGAAGCGACTTTAGAAAAATGTTCATTTATTAAAGAGGCTGTCGTATTAGTTAGAGAAGATCGTCCAGGTGATCAACGATTGGTTGCATATGTAATAAGCGATGGAAATACCCAAGAGTGGAGAGAGTATTTACAAAACCAATTACCGAATCATATGATTCCAGCGCACTTTGTAGAGTTAGAACACTTCCCGCTTACTCCGAATGGGAAAATTGATCGAAAGGCCTTGCCAGAACCTGATGAGCAAGCTATTGGAGATTTAAATGTTCTACCTCGGACGCCATCGGAAGAGCTTATTGCCTCGGTTTGGGGTCAAGTGTTAGGGACAGAAAATATTGGGATTCAAGATTCCTTTTTTGAACGGGGTGGGCACTCACTACTTGCTACTCAAATCGTCTCTCGATTGCAAGAATTGTTCCAAATCAAAATCCCATTACGTGAACTTTTCAAGCACGATACAGTGGAAGCGTTGGCGAAACGAGTAGATCAGTTACGAAAAGAAGATAAAAAACGAGAGGTTGCCCCCCTTGTACCTATGAAACGAGAAGAAGCTATTCCACTTTCCTATGCGCAGAAACGACTATGGTTTATTGATCAATTAATGCCAAATAGTGCTATGTACAATATTCATGCAGCGTGTCGCTTAACAGGTAAATGGTCAATTGAAGCATTGGAGGCCGGATGGAATCAATTGTTGGAGCGTCATGAATCATTACGGACGATAATTCTAGAACAGGAGGGTGAACCTTTTCAACAGGTTCAATCTCATGTATTCAGGCATATCCCTCAAACGAATCTAACAGATCTCTCTTTGGAAGATAGGGAAAAAGAAATGAAACGGCTCATTCAAAACGAAGCGGAGGAACCATTTCATTTTGGACAAGGTCCTCTGATTCGAACACGAATATTGAAAGTGGACAGGGAAGAATGGGTTCTCATTTGTACGATGCATCATATTATTTCAGATGGATGGTCAATGGGAATCTTACTTGAAGAATGGATGGCTTTTTATGAAGGAGCACTAAACGGCAAACCGGCGGAATTGAAGGAGTTATCTATCCAATATGCAGACTTTGTCATGTGGCAGAAGGAATGGCAAAAAGAAGAGAATTTGAATCAGCACCTTCAATATTGGAAGGAAGAATTGTCTGGGGAGCTACCGGTTTTACAATTACCGATGGATCGTCCTCGACCTGCGGTTCAAACCCACCGTGGTGCAAATCAGTCCTTAATGGTGGCGAATTCCCTACAGGAAAAACTCAAAGATTTAAGTCTGCAAGAAGGATGCACTTTATTTATGACATTGATGGCAGCGTATCAAAGCTTCCTTTCTCGTTATACAGGACAGGACGACATCTTGGTTGGAAGTCCGATCGCTAATCGAAATGTGAAAGAGATTGAGGGATTAATAGGTTTCTTTGCAAATACGTTAGTTTATCGAGCTGATTTCAGTGAAAACCCGACGTTCCAAGAACTTTTGTCGCAGGTAAGAAAAAAAGCACTAAAAGCATACGAGTATCAGGATGTTCCATTTGAGAAAGTGGTAGAATCCGTAAAGCCGGAACGGAATACAAGTCATTCACCAATATTCCAAACCATGTTTACTTTACAGAATACGAAACAAGACTTTCTTCAGCTATCTGAAAGACAAATGGAACTCATGGAAAGCCATGTTTCTGTTGCAAAATTTGATTTGAGTTTATTTGCTTCTGAGACGGAAGAAGGATTATCACTAACCTTTGAATATAATACTGATTTGTTTAATGATACAACCATTGAACGTATGGCAAGTCATTTTAAACATTGGTTAAATCAAATTGTCTCTCATCCAAAATGTGTACTATCAGAACTGAATATGTTATCGAAAGTAGAATATAAGCAACTACTAGAGGAATGGAATAAATCGCATGTTATAGATATGGAAGAAAGTACGATTCATACAATGTTTGAAGAACAGGTGAAAAAAACACCAGAAGCAATTGCAGTAGTGTGCGAAGATGAAGAACTAACATATCGAGAGTTGGACGAACGCTCGAATCAATTGGCACATTATTTACAAAAAAATGGTGTAACATGCGAATCATTAGTTGGGATTTGCGTTACACGTTCATCCGCGATGATTGTCGGTCTTTTAGGAATTATGAAGGCAGGAGGAGCATATGTCCCAATTGATCCAGCGTATCCGGAAAGTCGACTGCAGTACATTTTAGAAGATGCTCAAATAAAGGTACTGGTGACACAGGAAAAGTTACAACAAAAAATGGTTATACCTAAATTCGTCAACGTCATTTGTATTGATCATAATCGAATAGAAATAGAACAAGAAGTAACTACGGTATGTACGAGTGAAGTGACGGGCGATAACTTAGCCTATATTATCTATACTTCAGGTTCCACTGGAAATCCAAAGGGAGTAATGATTGAGCACAGGAATACAGTAACAATGATTCATTGGGCGCATCACACGTATTCCCGAAAGGAATTAGCGGGAGTATTAGCTTCAACTTCACTATCCTTTGATTTATCCGTTTTTGAAGTATTTGTTCCCTTAACGATGGGTGGTAAGGTGATTGTCGCTGAAAATGCTCTACATCTAGACAAGTTGTCTACCAAAGGTGTGACTTTGGTTAATACTGTGCCATCGGCAGCAAAGGAATTGGTTCGAGCAAAAACAATTCCTTCTTCAGTAAAGGTAATGAATTTGGCTGGAGAACCGTTACCATATCCGCTTGTTCAAGATTTATACGAGAGAAGTACGATTGAGAAGGTATACAACTTATATGGACCGTCTGAAGATACTACGTATTCCACATATATGGAATTAGAAAAGGGTGTCATGCATAGGGTACCACCAATTGGTAAACCGATCTTCAATACAGAAGTATATGTACTGAGTGCGGAACAAAAAATGGTTCCAATTGGTGTAGTCGGTGAGCTGTACATTGGTGGATCAGGGTTAGCACGTGGATATTTAAAACGCCCTGACTTAACGAAAAATCGATTTATACCGCATCCGTTTAAAGAAGGAGAGCGAGTATACCGGACTGGAGATCTAGTAAGGTATTTACCGGATGGAAATTTGGAGTATGTTGGACGAATTGATCATCAGGTGAAAATACGTGGGTTCCGGATTGAACTAGGAGAAATTGAAGCGGCATTACAAAAGCATACATTAGTTAAGGAAGCTATTGTGATGGTGCGGGAAGATTATCTTGGCGATCCACGTTTGATTGCTTATGTTGTAGGAGACGGGGATGCTCAAAAGTGGCGTAATTATCTCAAGGACCAACTACCAAATTATATGATTCCAGCCTATTTTGTCGAATTAAATGCATTTCCACTCACCCCTAATGGGAAAATTGATAGGAAGGCTTTACCAGCACCAGAGAAACAGGAGATAGCAAGTGGTTATATTGCTCCTCGTACGTCTACGGAAAAAACAATCGTTTCGATATGGCATGAAGTTTTAAGTATGGAAAACATCGGAATTCAGGATTCGTTTTTTGAAATTGGTGGCCATTCACTACTTGCTACGCAAGCCGTTTCTAATCTTAAAGAGGCTTTTGGAATCGAGATACCATTGCATGATTTATTTATGTTTCATACGGTGCAGCAATTGGCAGAACAGATTGATCAATTGCTCGATAACAAAAATCAAGAAATGCAGAATGATAGTAAGGAGAATGTAAGTCTTCAAGACTATGTTCAAAAAGAAGCAGAAGTGAGTAATGATGAAGAATTACTGGAACTACTTAAGCAATTAGAGGAGCTATCAGAGGAAGAAGCACAAGGGATATTCGAGAGTAATTTGATTGAGGAAGGGGTAAAAAAATGAGAAGTGATTTACTTGCAAAGCTGAGTTCACTTTCTCCTGAGAAGAGAGCATGGCTTCAGAAGCAAATGCAAAAAAAGGAGAATAAAGAAGCAATCCCGTTGTCTTATGCACAACAACGTTTGTGGTTTATGGACAGATTTAATCCAAATAGTTCTTTATATAATATTCCAACGGTATGGCATCTAAAAGGAAATTGGATACCTGAAGCATTAGAAAAGGGATTCAATCGACTCATTGAACGCCATGAATCATTACGAACTGTTTTTAAAGAAGTAGGAGAACAACCTGTGCAACAAATTATTGAATTCCTTCCTAGAGCATTACCTGTAAGAGATTACTCTCAACTTCCTCTAAAAGTAAAAGAAAAAGAGGTAGATAGTTTAATTGCGAGAGAAGCGCAAGAACCATTTGATTTAATGAATGGTCCTTTAATTCGTAATCAGCTTGTTCAATTAGAGAAGGATGAATGGTTATTACTGTGTACGATGCATCATATTATTTCTGATGCTTGGTCCATTGGTATATTCATGAATGAATTCCTTGCTTTCTATGAAGAAGAAACGGGCGGAAATCCTGCTAAATTAAGTTCATTATCCATTCAATATGCAGACTTTGCGAAGTGGCAAAAGGAGTGGTTGCAAGGTGATGTGCTAAATCGTCAGCTTACGTATTGGCAGGAAGAATTGTCTGGTGAGCTTCCTATCTTACAACTGCCAGTGGATCGACCTCGACCGGTTAAGCAGACTTACTCTGGGGCTACGCATCACGTAATTTTTCCTTATAAATTGCTTAGTCAATTGAAGGATATAAGCCGACAAGAAGGATCTACTTTATTTATGACTTTAATGGCCGCATACCAGAGCTTTCTTGCTCGTTATACGGGACAAAAAGATATTCTAGTTGGTAGCCCGATTGCAAATCGGAACCATAAGGGAGTAGAAGGATTAATTGGTTTCTTTGTTAATACGTTGGTTTACCGATCAGATTTGAGTGGCACTCCTACTTTTCGGGAGATTTTGAGCCAAACAAAGAAAAAGGCGTTAAAAGCTTACGAATATCAAGATATACCATTTGAAAAAGTGGTAGAAGCTGTGCAACCTGAACGAAGCATGAGTCATTCGCCTATCTTTCAGACCATGTTTACGCTACAGAATATAAAACAAGAACGACTAGATTTGCCTGGTAGAAGTATTGAAATGGTAGAAAGTAATATGTCTATTGCTAAATTTGATTTGAGCTTAACTGCCTATGAAGTGGAAGAAGGTCTATTTGTCTCATTTGAATACAATACGGACTTATTTGATAGTAGTACCATTGGACGTATGGCAGGCCACTTTGAGAACTGGCTAAATGAAATCACGTATCATCCAGATGAATCATATACAAAGCTGTCAATGTTATCGGACACTGAGCAGAAACAACTCCTAGAAGAATGGAATGATACGGACGTAGTTTATGGTCATGATTGTATGATTCATGAGCTATTTGAGCAGCAAGTTGCACGGACACCTGATGCAGTGGCGGTAGTTTATGAGGGTGGAAAGCTAACGTATCAAGAACTCAATGAAAAATCGAACCAATTGGCACGTTTTCTACAGAAACGAGGTATCGGACCTGAATCATTAGTGGGTATATGTATTGAACGTTCTCCTGATATGATTATTGGTCTCTTTGGGATTTTGAAAGCAGGTGGGGCTTATATCCCACTGGACCCAAGTTACCCCGAAAATCGCCTGAGATACATTTTGGAGAATTCACAAATTCAAGTGCTGTTAACAAAAGAGGCACTACAGGACTGGTTACCTAAAGGTATTCAAGCAATTTGTTTAGACCGGGATCGAGTAATGATTTCTAAAGAGAGTAATTTAGCTCCAGTGAGTGGAGTAACAGCAAATAACTTAGCCTATATCATATACACTTCGGGTTCGACAGGAAATCCAAAGGGGGTAATGATTGAACATCATTCCGTTATAAACCGCTTACAGTGGATGCAGAAAAAATACCCATTGTCCGAGGAGGATACAATCCTACAAAAGACACCGTTTTCATTTGATGTTTCTGTCTGGGAATTATTTTGGTGGTCATTTGTAGGAGCACGTGTTTGTTTGCTTCCACCAGGAGGAGAGAAAGATCCTGCGGTGATTGAGGAGTATATTGAACGATATCGTGTGTCCACCATGCACTTTGTTCCGTCGATGTTATCTACTTTTTTAGATTATATGGAACTATATAATTCGAAAAGGGATGTATCGTCTTTAATTCAAGTTTTTACTAGTGGAGAAGCGTTAAACACTGAGCAGGTTCGCCGGTTTAAGGGGATCTTTTACAATGTTCAGCAAACAAAGTTAATTAACTTGTATGGTCCTACTGAAGCGACTGTGGATGTGACTTATTATAATTGTGATTTAGAAAAAGAACCAATGCTTATTCCGATTGGTCGTCCGATTGATAATACAGAGTTGTATGTGTTAGATCAATATCAACAAGTGGTCCCGATTGGTGTGGCAGGGGAACTTTACCTTGGTGGAGTAGGATTGGCACGTGGCTACTTCAATCGACCAGATTTAACTACTGAACGTTTTATTTCGCACCCCTTTAAGGACGGGGAACGATTATATCGAACGGGTGACCTGGTGAGATATATGAATGATCGCAACTTAGAATATATTGGAAGAATAGATAACCAAGTCAAAATTAGAGGATTCCGAATTGAATTGGGAGAAATTGAAGCAGCTTTACATGATCACCCATCTGTAAAAGAGGCGGTCGTGTTGGTGAAGGAAGATCGACCAGGAGATAAGCAGTTAGTAGCTTATGTAGTGGGTGAAGGGGATACTGGAGAGTGGCGTGAATATCTCAAGAAGCAATTGCCACATTATATGGTTCCAGCATACTTTTTCAAAGTTGAAGGTATGCCACTCACTCCAAATGGTAAAGTGAATCGGAAAGCCTTACTGGAATTAGAAGAACAGTTCATAAGTGAAGATATTACTTCATCACGAACACCAGTGGAGGAGCTTATCGTTTCCGTTTGGAGCCAAGTGTTAGGTATAAAAAATATTAGTGTTAAGGATTCCTTTTTTGAAATCGGTGGTCACTCACTACTAGCTACTCAAGTAGTGTCACGTTTACAGGAAATCTTTCAAATCGAATTACCAGTACGTGAACTATTTGAGTACGCAACAGTGGAGTCACTGGCAAAGCGATTAGAGCAGTTACGTAAAGGAGATAAAAAACGAGAGATTCCGCCACTAATACCAACGAAACGAGGAGAAGCTATTCCGCTATCTTATGCCCAACAACGTTTATGGTTTATTGATCAATTTACACCTAATAGTGCCCTTTACAATATGCCAATGGTATGCCGCCTTACAGGGAATTGGCTACTTGAAGCATTGGAAACGGGATGGAATCAACTAATAGAACGTCATGAATCATTGCGGACGGTCTTTCACGAAGTGAACGGTCAACCCGTACAGCAAATTGAACCATATGCTTTTCAATCAATTCCGAAAACGGATTTAACTATGCTTTCTGCTGAAGACCGAGAAGAAGAAGTTAAACGTTTAATTCAACAAGAAACAGAAGTGCCATTTGATTTAACAGAGGGTCCATTAATCAGGACAAGTATTTTGCACGTGGGAGAGGAAGAATGGATACTTCTTTGTACTCTACATCATATCATTTCAGATGGATGGTCAATGGGAATACTACTTGAAGAATGGATGGCATTTTACGAGAAAGCAACGGATGGAAAGGTGGCAGAACTTGAACCATTACCGGTTCAATATGCCGACTTTGCTCAGTGGCAAAAAGGATGGCTGAAGGAGGAAGTGCTTGATCAACAACTTCAATATTGGAGGGAAGAATTGTCTGGGGAGCTTCCTGTACTCCAACTTCCTATGGATCGCCCGCGTCCCGCAATACAAACCCATCACGGGTCGACATACACTCTGATTCTGCCAAGCACGCTACATGATAAATTGAATGAACTTAGCCGAAAAGAAGGGGCTACACTCTTCATGACGCTGTTGGCTGCATATCAAAGTTTTCTATCTCGTTATACGGGACAAGAAGATATTCTGGTCGGAAGCCCAATTGCGAATCGGAATTATAGAGAAATTGAAGGACTGATTGGTTTCTTCGTTAACACGCTAGTTTATCGAGCTAATTTGAGTGATAGACCGACATTTCAAGATGTACTGTATCAGGTTCGTCAAAAGGCATTGAAGGCATATGAATATCAAGATATCCCATTTGAAAAAATTGTAGAAGTTGTGCAACCGGAGCGAAGTACAAGTCATTCACCAATCTTCCAGACTATGTTCATCTTGCAAAATATGAAACAAGAGTTTCCGGTGTTATCTAGTAGAAGTATTGAAATGATAGAAAGCTATAGTCCAATTGCAAAGTTTGATTTAAGTGTAATGGCAGCTGAGACGGAAGAGGGATTACTTTTTACTTTTGAGTACAATAAGGATTTATTCAATGCTACTACAATTGAACGGATGGCAGGACACTTTGAGAAATGGCTACATGAAGTTTCTCATCGCCCGCAAAATCCGTTGTATGACCTGAGCATGCTATCGGAACCCGAGCGTAATTTGTTATTAGAAACATGGAATGACACTGTAATGGAAATGTCCCATCAGGGTCTTATTTGCGACAGATTTGAGGAGCAAGTAGCAATGCGTCCTGATGCGATTGCGGTAGTTGATCAAACAAAACAGTGGACTTATGGTGAACTGGATATACAAGCAAATCAGTTGGCAAATGTTTTACAGCGAAAGGGAGTAGCCCCAGAGTCAGTGGTGGGAGTTTATCTTCCGAGGTCAGCAGAGCTAATGGCAAGTTTACTAGGCATTTTAAAAGCTGGTGGAGCTTATGTTGTTTTAGACCCGTTGTATCCAAAATCAAGGTTAGAATACATGATTGAAGATGCAGGAATTCAATTTGTAGTGACGGCGGAAGGACAAGAAGGACATTTCGCACACGTCGAAATGGTGAGGTTAGAAGAATTAACGGTGGAAAGCGTAATCGCACCTACACGTCAGATAAATCCAGAGAACTTAGCCTATATTGTCTATACCTCTGGTTCTACAGGAAAACCGAAGGGTGTCATGGTTGAACATCGCTCATTAATAAATATGGTTTCTTGGCATCAAGAAGTTTATCGTATTTCAGCAGAGGATCGTGCGACTCAGATTGCAGGTGTTGCTTTTGATTCGGCTGTTCAGGAGATTTGGCCGTATCTAACTGCTGGTGCAGCACTCTACTTGTCAACAGAGGAACTGAGAATTAATCCAGAAGCACTAAGGGACTGGCTCATTGATTCACGAATAACAGCTAGCTTTGCACCTACGCCTATTCTGGAAAGACTCTTGAAATTATCTTGGCCAGATAATACGGATCTTCGTTTTATCATTACTGGTGGGGATCAATTAACGCAGTATCCATCTAACGATATTCCTTTTGCGGTAATTAATCAGTATGGTCCATCGGAAAATACAGTCGTTACCACAGATTGTTATGTACCTGTAGGAGTGACAACAGGTACGCCATCGATTGGTCGACCGATTGCGAATACAGAAGTTTATGTATTAGATTCTCATCTTCAGCTAGTACCAATTGGTGTAATTGGAGATCTCTATATTGGAGGAAAGAGTCTTGCACGTGGATATGCTAATCGTCCGGATCTTACAAAGGAAAAATTTATTCCACATCCTTTCAAGTCAGGAGAACGTCTCTATTACACAGGAGACAAAGCAAGTTATCTTTCTGATGGTAATCTCCAGTTCCATGGACGTATAGATGACCAAGTGAAAATTCGTGGTTTCCGAATTGAATTGGGAGAAATAGAAGCTGTTTTGCAGGCGCATTCTTCTGTGAAAGAAGCAGTTGTATTGGTACGAGAGGATTATCAAGGTGATAAGAGATTAGTAGCTTATGTAGTTGGTGAAGGCAGTGTCAGTGAATGGCGAGAATATCTACAAACACATTTACCTAATTACATGGTTCCAACTAACTTTATTGAAATGGAATTTTTACCACTTACACCGAATGGGAAACTTGATTTGAAGGCATTGCCTATACTTAGTGAACAATCTGCCGAAAATACTGTCTATCCACGAACTCCGCTGGAAGAACTTATCGCTTCAGTGTGGAGTCAAGTGTTAGGAATAGGAGACATTGGTGTTCGGGATTCTTTCTTTGAACTTGGTGGTCACTCTCTACTTGCTACACAAGTGGTCTCACGCTTACAGGAAGTCTTTCAAATCAAATTGCCAGTACGTGAACTGTTCGAATATTCAACGGTCGAGGCATTATCGAAACGAATGGATCAGTTGCGTAAGGGGAGCGAAAAACGAGAAATTCCACCATTGGTGCCGATGGAACGAGGAAATAATATTCCACTATCTTATGCCCAACAGCGCTTATGGTTTATTGATCAATTTGCACCAAATAGTGCACTTTATAATATGCCAATGGCATGCCGCCTTACAGGGAGTTGGTTACCTGAGGCATTGGAGTTGGGATGGAATCAGTTGATAGAGCGTCATGAATCTTTGCGGACTGTATTTTATGAAGAGGATGGCTATCCTGTGCAGCAGATTCAACCGTATATTTTCCGTCCGCTTCTTCAAATGGACTTAACTAAGCTTTCATTAGAGGAGCGAGAAAGAAAGTTGGAGCAATGGATTCAAACTGAAGTAGAATCTCCATTTGATTTAGAACAAGGGCCATTATTCCGTGGGAAACTCATAAGAATTTCAGAAGAAGAATGGGTTCTTCTGTGTAATATGCATCATATTATCTCAGATGGATGGTCGATGGAAATCTTGCTTCAAGAATGGATGGCATTTTATGAGAATGCGATTGGTGAAACACAAGCAGAGCTGGAACCACTACCAGTTCAATATGCCGATTTTGCTCAGTGGCAAAGAGAATGGTTGAAAGATGAAGTACTATATCAACAACTTGCATATTGGAAGGAAGAATTATCTGGTGAGTTACCAGTCTTAATGTTGCCAATGGATCGTCCGCGTCCGCCAGTGCAAACCCATCATGGATTAACTCATAATGTTTTGTTGTCACGCTCATTACTGGATAAATTAAACGAACTAAGTCGTCAAGAAGGGGCCACACTTTTCATGACCTTATTGGCATCGTATCAAAGTTTCCTTGCTCGTTATACGGGACAAACGGATATTATTGTTGGTAGCCCAATTGCAAATCGAAATTATCGAGAAATTGAGGGGCTGATTGGTTTCTTTGTCAACACTTTGGTTTATCGAGCTGATTTAAGTAATGCACCGGCATTTCAAGAGTTGTTATCTCAAGTACGGATAAAAGCATTGAAGGCGTATGAGTATCAAGATGTTCCGTTTGAGAAAATTGTAGAGGTTATCCAACCTGAACGAAATACAAGCCATTCTCCGATTTTCCAAACCATGTTTACTTTGCAAAATACGGGACAGAAGCTACCAGAACTACATGTAAGAAATATAGAAGTAATGGAAAGTAATGCTCCGATCGCTAAGTTTGATTTAAGTTTAACTGCTGCAGAAGTGGAAGAGGGTTTATTACTTACTTTTGTTTATAGAACTGATTTATTTGACAGCTTAACTATTGAATCCATGGCTGAACATTTTGGGAACTGGTTGAATGTAATCGTGGAGAATCCTGATAAATCATTAGCTAAGTTGCCTATATTATCAGGATTACAGCAAAAACAGTTGGAAGAGTGGAATAATAATACTGAAGCATATCCACAGGAAAGTACAATTCATCAGCTGTTTGAAGAGCAAGTAAATCGTACACCTGATGCGGTAGCAGTGGTAGATGAAAAACAGCAGTTAACGTATCGAGAGCTCAATGAAAAAGCTAATCAATTGGCCCACTATCTTCAGCAATGCGGAATTGGGAATGAATCATTGGTTGGACTTTGCTTTGAGCGTTCAATTGAGATGGTTGTTAGTATTATGGGGATTTGGAAGGCTGGAGCAGCCTATGTTCCATTAGACCCATCATATCCAGAAAGTCGCCTACGATATATTTTGGAGGACACTGGAATTCAAGTATTAGTTACGAACGAGTCATTGGAAGATTGGATACCTAAAGAAATCAAGATAGTTTGTCTAGATAGGGATCAAACAATGATTTCACAAGAAAGCATTCTTTCACCAAAATGTGAAGTAACAGGAGAAGACTTAGCGTATGTTATCTATACTTCAGGATCAACGGGGAATCCAAAGGGTGTCTTAATACAGCATCATTCTGTACTAAACTTGTCGCATGGTTTACAAAAAGAGGTTTTCGAACATGAGATACCATCTAACATGCATGTCGGTTTAAATGCGTCAATTGCCTTTGATGCGTCTATCCAGCAATTACAAATGCTGCTTTATGGTTCAAGTTTGTATATTATTCCAAGCGAAGTACGAAGTGATCCGGAGCAGTTTGTAGCTTATATTAGGGAGAACAAGTTAGAAATCTTTGATATAACACCTCCATTGCTTCAATTACTTATAGATATCGGATTGTTAGAAACGTGCGACGACGTTCATGTTCCAAGTAAGGTATTGGTTGGTGGTGAAGCAATTATGCCGTCATTATGGGAACAGCTAGTAGAGACTGATAAAATTGAGTTTTATAATGTATATGGCCCTACAGAATGTACGGTTGATGCAACATGCTATCATATCAAAAAAGATAGTAAGCGAGTAACGATTGGGCGTCCATTGCCTAACATCCAAACTTATGTATTAGATAGAAATAGGTTGCCAGTTCCAGTTGGTGTGATGGGGGAACTTTATATCGGAGGAGCAGGTCTAGCAAGGGGGTACTTGAATCGTCCAGAGTTAACATCCGAACGATTTATTTCTCATCCATTCAAAGAAGGCGAGAGGTTATATAGAACAGGTGATCTTGTGAGATATCTTCCTGATGGTAATATAGACTACTTAGGAAGAATGGATAATCAAGTGAAGATTAGAGGATTTCGAATTGAACTTGGAGAGATTGAGTCGACTTTACAAGAGCATGACTTGGTAAAAGAGGCAGTTGTAATGGTTAGGGAAAATCAGTCGGGGGATAAGAGGCTGGTAGCTTATGTAGTGGGCGAAGGCAGTTTAGAAGAATGGCGAGAGTATCTTAAAACAAAACTGCCAATCCATATGATACCTTCCTACTTTGTCGAAATGAAAGAATTACCGCTAACCATAAATGGAAAGATTGATCGGAAATCGTTACCTATACCAGATTATCAAGGAACACAAGAAGGATACGTGGCCCCAAGAAATGAACGTGAACATAAGCTTTCTATCATTTGGGAACGTGTGCTAGGTTCAAAACGTATTGGTATGAATGATAACTTCTTTGAAATTGGTGGAGATTCAATTCTTAGCATTCAGATTGTCTCGCGCGCGAAGCAAGCTGGTTTACAATTGACACCAAAACAAATATTTGAACACCAAACGATTGCTGAGTTGGCGCAAGTAGTCAAAGAAGAACAAGGTGTACAAGCTGAACAGGGAATTATAACTGGAGAGACGATACTTACACCTATTCAGCAAAGGTTTTTTGCACAAAATCATCCTAACCCACATCATTGGAATCAATCCATGTTCTTTAGAACGAAAGAGAAATTGGACATAGGATCACTGGAAAAGGCGGCAGGTAACCTTCTACTTCATCATGATGCTCTGCGTTTAAGATATGAACGTTTACCTAATGGGGTTTGGAAACAGTGGAATGAAGGAATAGAAGAACAATTGATGCTTACTGTCATTTCATTAGACGAAGTGCCGGAAGCTGATTGGCATCAGGTTATTCAAAAAGAGATTAATGTTGCACAAGAAAGTTTGAATTTACATGATGGTCCGCTAATGAGAATGGTGTATTTTGATGAAGGTGAGCACGCTGGTCGATTATTTTGGACAATTCATCATTTAGCCGTGGATGGTGTTTCTTGGCGAATTTTATTGGAAGATTTGCAAACAGCATATACGCAAGTAGTCCAAGGGCAGAAAATTCAATTACCTATGAAGAGTACATCTTTTAAAGAATGGTCGGAGAAATTACATCATTACGCTGAAACTGGACTATCAAAAGAAGTGCTACATTACTGGGAGGAGCAGGCTGAACAAGACGTAGTTAAATTGCCGGTAGATGGTACTATAAGTAATCCAGTAAGCGCAGTAACTGAGGAAATTACTGTGGTGTTAAATGAGAATGAGACCCGTATGTTATTGCAAGAGACTTTAAGCACTCACCGTGTCCAAATCAATGAAGTATTATTAGCAGCATTAGTACAAGCTACGGCAGCATGTACGGGTCAGCCGATATTGAGCGTAGATTTAGAGGGACATGGTCGAGAAGAGATTATTGAAGATGTTGATTTATCGAGAACTGTGGGATGGTTTACAAGTATTTACCCAGTTCATTTAAATATTACTAGTGCTAATACGCCAATTGCAGCATTAAAAGCAGTTAAAGAACACGTTCGCAAAATTCCTAATAAGGGTGTTGATTATGGGGTGTTGCGTTACATGAACGCAACAATGTGTGAGCAATTAAGCTCCCAATATACACCGTCTATTAGTTTTAACTATCTTGGACAATTTGACCAAATGTTTTCTAGCGATGCAATGTTTATTCCGGAGAACGAATTTAAGCGTTTAGATCATGCTGCCGGTTCCAAGCGATCGCATGTAATTGATGTAATTGGGGTTGTAACGGATGGAAAACTTCAGTTCACTTGGGTATACAATGTTGGACAATTTGCCAAATCAACGATTCAAAGTATTGCACAGAATATGCTATATCAACTGAGTACATTGATTCAATTTTCAGATAGAGAATCTGCACTGACCATTTCGGATTTTGCAATGGCTAATCTTAGCCAAGAAGGTTTGACAAATGTACTAAACAAAATGCATCGCGGAAAGAACAATCAGATTACTGATTTATATCCACTATCACCTTTGCAAGAAGGTATGATTTTCCACACATTGCATGACCAAGGGGATGAACATGTTGCACCGTATATAGTGCAATTGAGTTTTATGATTCGAGGAAAAATGAATATTCCTACATTTGAGCAGGCGTGGAAATCTGTAATTCAGCGGCATGAAATTTTTCGTACAGCATTTGTATGGGACGAAATTGAAGAACCTGTACAAGTGGTGTATGAAAATATCCCATTTAAAGTGAACAAAGAAGACTGGCGTACAATGACAAGTGAAGAGATAGAGGAAAAAAGAAAAGTCTTTTTGGCATTAGATCGAAAACAAGCCTTCCAATTTGATGAAGCACCATTGATGCGGGTAACAGTCATTCAAGAAGGTGAGGAAGAATATCGGATTGTTTGGACCCATCACCATATTTTACTGGATGGATGGAGTTTACCATTAGTATTTAATGAATTACTTACAGTCTATCAGAAGAGAATGAATGGAGAAGCTGTGAAGTTACCTAAGTCCTCACCATATAAGAAATATATCCAATGGTTAAGAGAGCAAGATAAGGAGCAGGCGGAACAATTCTGGAGAGAGAAGCTAAAAGGTTTTACTGCGCCAACTTTGCTGGGCTTAGAAAGTAAAGAGGAAGAAAAAGGTTACACAGAGAAGGTTACGTATTTATCAGAAGAGCAGACTCAAGCGTTACAAGGATGGGCGAAACGTAATAAACTTACTTTGAGTACAGTAATTCAAGGTGCATGGGCATATCTCATGAGCCGATATAGTGGAGAAAATGACATTGTTTTTGGTGTAACAAGCTCAGGGCGTTCTACGGAGATTATTGATGTTGAAAACATCGTAGGTCCTTTCATTACAACGTCACCGACGCGAATTCAATTGATGGATGATATAAAATTAATAGATTGGTTGCAGAAGATACAAAAGGAAGAGATAGAAAGAAGACAATATGAGTATGCTTCTTTGACAGAGATTCAGGGGTGGAGTGAAGTTCCTAGAGGAATACCGCTGTTCAATAGTTTATATGTGTTTGAAAATTATCCAGTGAAAGAGGAGTCTTCAGAAAATCTGGAAATTGGTGAATTGGAAGGGGTAGAACAAACTCACTACCCATTAGGGTTAGCTGTAGTTCCAGGAATCCAGTTATCGTTAAAGTTAATGTATGACCGTAGTAAGTTTAATAGAGTAACCATTGAACGAATGCTGGGTCATTTACACCAAGTGTTAATGCAAATGCTCAAAAACATTGATCAAAATCTATCGGAGCTAGTATATATTACGGAGGCTGAACAAAGAAAGCTATTGGAAGAATGGAATAATAATACTATATCCTATCCACGTGAGAATGCAATCCATCAACTATTCGAAGAGCAAGTAAATCGTACGCCTGACGTGTTGGCAGTGGTAGATGAAAAACAGCAACTAACATATCGAGAGCTGAATGAAAGAGCTAATCAATTAGCCCATCATTTACAGAAATGTGGAATTGGAACAGAGTCATTAGTTGGCCTTTGCTTTGATCGATCAGTTGAGATGGTTGTTGGTCTAATGGGAATTTGGAAGGCCGGAGCAGCCTATGTTCCATTGGATCCATCGAATCCGGAAAGCCGCCTACGATATATTTTAGAAGACACAGACATTCAAGTGTTAGTTACGAATGAGGTATTAGTGGGCTGGATACCTAAAGAAATCAAGGTAGTTTGCCTAGATAGGGATCAAGCCATGATTTCTCGAGAAAGCAAACTTTCACCAATATGTGAGGTAACAGGGGAAAACTTAGCGTATGTTATCTACACTTCTGGTTCGACAGGGAATCCAAAGGGGGCTTTAGTACAGCACCATTCTGTAATAAACCTATCATATGGTTTACAAAAAGAAGTTTTCTCACATGAGATACCTAGTAATATGCGCGTTGGTTTGAATGCATCAATTGCCTTTGATGTATCTATTCAGCAATTACAAATGCTGCTTTATGGTTCAAGTTTATATATTATTCCAAGTGAAGTTCGCACTAATCCAGAACAATTTGTGTCCTATATTAGGGAGAATAAATTGGAAATGTTTGATATGACACCTTCATTACTTCAATTACTAATAGATGGAGGATTGCTAGAAATAAGTGCTGATGTTCATGTACCAAGCAAGATATTGGTCGGTGGTGAAGCAATCATGCCGTCATTATGGGAACAGCTAGTAGAGACTGAAAAAATTGATTTTTATAACGTATACGGTCCTACAGAATGTACGGTTGATGCAACATGTTATCATATCCAAACAGATAGTAAGAGAATAACAATTGGGCGTCCATTGCCGAACGTTCAAACTTATGTATTGGATAAAAATTTGTTACCTGTCCCAGTTGGTGTAACAGGTGAGCTATATATTGGTGGTGCAGGTATAGCAAGAGGATACTTGAATCGTCCAGAATTAACAGCAGAGCGATTCATCCGTCATCCATTTAATGAAGAAGAGCGTTTATATCGTACGGGAGATTTGGTTCGTTATTTACCTGATGGTAATTTAGATTACTTGAGAAGAATTGATAATCAAGTGAAAATTAGGGGCTTTCGTATTGAACTTGAAGAGATTGAAGCGAATCTAGAGAGGCATCCATTGGTAAAAGAAGCAGTAGTTTTGGTAACAGAGGATAAATTAGGAGAGCAGAGATTGGTTGCTTATGTAGTTGGAGATGGTAGTATGCATGATTGGCGTGAATATCTCAAGACACAAGTACCGAATTATATGGTTCCCGCACACTTTATTAAGGTAGACGAGATTCCTCTTACAACGAATGGCAAAGTTGATCGAAAGGCATTGAACAATTTAACTATTCTAAGAGAAAATAATTTTTCTACACCAATCATTCCAAGGGATGAAATTGAATATCAGTTGATTAAAATCTGGCAGGATGTGTTACAGATAGAAGATGTCTATGTAAATGATGATTTCTTTAATAGAGGAGGACACTCTCTCCTTGTAATTAAATTAGTTTCAAAAATTAGGGAGAAGTTTGGAAAAGAGATTATGGTGTCTACATTGATTAAGAATCCAACAGTGGAAGGAATCGCATGCCTTATTCGTGATAAGCATGATATGACGAAATCAGTAGCAGCGCTAGTTCCACTACAAGAATCAGAAAAAAGACCTTTCTTTTGCGTTCATCCGTTTATGGGGAATGTATTTTGTTACATTCAACTAGCAAGATTGCTTAAGAACCATTGTTCATTTTATGGTTTACAGAATTCTCTTATAGAAAAGAAAGAAATTGACGAGTTAACTTTGCCGGAAGTAATTCAACTTTACATCGAAGAAATAAAACGTGTTCAGCCAGAAGGTCCATATCGTCTTGGAGGATGGTCTTTAGGCGGTGCAATTGCTTATGAAATCGCAACTGTACTAAAGAATCAAGGTGAGGAAGTTGAGTTGTTGATACTAATGGATACTAAAGTACCTTCAGAGCAGGACTATAAAACAACGGAGGATATGCTCTCATATATATATGAGCATTTCATTTCTAGAGATTTTACTGAGCAGGGGGAAGGCCTCTTCCATGAACAAGATATGCTTGTAGAGCGATTAATTATGGAAGGAGTACTCCCGCCTGATGCAGATCTTATGAATTTGAAGCAAGTTATCAATGCTCATAGGAAATGCCTGAACTTAATGGCAGAGCATGATTTAATACCATACTCTGGAGAAGTTCTCTACTTTAGTGCTGAGGAAGGAAAAGAGTTGTTTACAGATTGGGGACCTTTATTAAAAGGAAGAGTAAATAGGTATTCAGTCCCTGGATCACATGAAGAAATAGTAGACTTCCCCGCAGTTGAAAAGATAGCTAAGTACCTATTAAATGAATTTGAAGGGATAAAAGAAACATCCCTTTCATTAACTGAAAAGTAGAGAGTGCAAAAGATGCAACGCTATGAACGAAAAGGGCAGCCCAATAACTGCAAATAAAGTGTAGGCAATAATGAATATATTAAGAGTATTACTTTTTAAGAGGATAATGGAAAATTTACTTGATAGAGACATAGAAACCTATATGAGTTGCTCATAGAATGATGTAAATGCTCTCTATTTTTTGTAATAGAAGCTAATGCTTTGATGATATTACTGAGGAAAGGTGTATATTTTCATTGATATGTAAATATGCACCTTTTCTATTGTATTTGCAATTTAATAAAGTTAATTTGAATTTATGTAACGCACATATATGAAGCCATCTTTTAAAAAAGGAAGTGATTTATCATACACATTCAAGCTGTGAAAATACCAAAGAATATTGAAAGTCATTTGTTTAAGCAACTTAGTAACTTAGTTTCAAATGAGAAGAAAGAACGAATGAAGCGTTTATTAAACTCATGCGACGTTAATAGGACCCTGATAGGGGATTTACTAATCCGATCTCTAATCTGCCAAAAGTATAAAATTAATAATGAAGAAATTAGATTTAAATATAATGAGTATGGAAAACCTTTTGTTGAAAATTTTTCTGACTTTCATTTTAATCTGTCACATTCAGGAGAATGGGTGGTTTGTACTACTGCTAATTTTAATGTGGGTATTGATATAGAAAAGGTTTCAGAGATAGAGGCTCTTAAATTAGCAAATGAATTTTTTTCAGAGGAAGAATTTTATGATATATCTAATATAAATTCTGATGAACAAATTAATTATTTTTATGATTTATGGACATTAAAAGAAAGTTATATAAAAACGATTGGAAAAGGGCTTTATATCCCGTTAAATTCATTCTCTATAAAAAAAGAGTCATCAACTTTAATTTCATACAAGAATATACCTAACAACTTTTACTTTAAACAATATAACATTGATCCAAATTATAAGTTATCTGCTTGTGCAACAAGAGATGAATTTCCACAAGAGATAATAATTAAAGACATTTATACAATTTGCCAAAATATATACAAATTTGAAAGAAAGGAGAAAATCAATGCAGAAGACTAAACTTTTTTGCTTTCCGCATGCTGGGGGATCTGCGTTTAGTTACGCAAAATGGAAAAATCACTTTAATCCATATATTGAAGTAGTCCCAATAGAGTTAGCTGGTAGAGGGTATAGAATTGAAGAAAGATTGTACCAAAGTATGGAAGAGGCTGTAAATGATGCCTACACCAGTATAGTTAAGCAAATAGACGCTTCGCCCTACATTCTATTCGGGCATAGCATGGGAAGTTTGATTGCTTATGAAGTAGCCAGAAAAATACAGGATTCTAATAACGTATTACCTGAATTTCTTGTTTTGTCCGGTAGAAACCATCCAAATAGTAAAATAAAAAATATCCGACATAATCTTTCTAACGAACAATTTAAACGAGAAGTTATTGCAATGGGAGGTACACCATCTGGGGTACTTCAATCAGAAGAATTAATGGAGATTTTTCTCCCTATTTTAAGAGCAGATTTTAAGATTGTCGAGACATATATTCATGATAATAATATACAACCATGTGATATTGATTTTCTTATATTTAATGGAGAAAATGATGAATTTACTACATATGATCAAGTAATAAAATGGAATAAATATACAAGTGAAACGTGTACATTTCATTCTTTTGAAGGTAATCATTTCTTTCTAAATGAAAATATTGAAGAAATAGCAAAGAGTATTATAGGAAAGTTAGATTCTAAAAGATTATCAACTAGTTTTTAGGATTTTTCTAAGTATGCTCATGCCTAAGAAACAAAAATATGAAAGATGAAAAATACAGGCATTGCTGAAATTTTATTGAATATATGCATAGAATCCTAAACGAACTGTTTAAAGGCAGAGACTCTAAGCAAAATGTATATGAATTAACTTTAGTTTAAGTTGGCTTTACCTATAATACCATTTAGAGTCTTTATTATACTTAGTACAAAGTACATAACAGTTAGGGATGCTGTATGTAAAGCTAATGAATATGTGAAGTGAAAAGGCCGACTCTTATAATTATGAGTGGGCCTTTTGGTTTTATGGATATCAAATTAGTGAGCAACATTTCAAAGGGTATCTTGTGATATAACTAAGTAGAATTTTTTAAACAAGGGGATGATGAGATGAATAAATTGAAGGGGAAAATTGCATTAGTAACAGGGGCTAGTAGAGGGATAGGTCGAAGTATTGCCTTACATTTGGCACAGGCTGGTGCGTTAGTCGTTGTTCACTATAGTAAAAGAAAAGAAGAAGCAGAAAGTGTAGTGGATAAAATTAAAAAAGATGGCGGTTCCGCATTTGCGATTCGTGCAGACCTAAGTACTTTTAATGGCATTAATAAATTGTATTCAATGATGGATCAATCTCTTCAAAAATATATAGGTGATACTACATTTGATATCCTTGTAAACAACGCTGGAATTGGGCAGGTGTTAACGTTAGAGGAATCTACAGAGGAGTCTTTTGATGAGGTAATGAATATTAATGTGAAAGCTCCATTTTTCATTATTCAAAAGGCTTTGCCACGTTTAAGAGATGAAGGCCGGATTATAAATATTTCGTCTTTTGTCACAAGGGTAGCCTCCCCAAGTGTTTTTGCCTACAGTATATCTAAGGGGGCAATAAATACACTCACTCATACTTTAGCTCAACAACTTGGTGCTCGTGGTATTACAGTAAATGCAATTCTCCCAGGCATAATTAACACAGAAATGAACGCTGAGACATTGGGTAACCGAGATGGACAAAAATATGCTGCAGGTTTATCGACCTTTAATAGGTGGGGAGAACCTAATGATATAGCTGATATTGTAGGTTTTCTTTCATCATCAGACAGTCGTTGGATAACTGGTGAGTTAATTGATGCAAGTGGTGGATCTTACTTATAATACTTAGAGGAAAAGCCAACTTAAATTAAGGTAACTTTGCAATTCTATTATTTATTTGTTAAACCAGTGAACTATGTACCATTTTTTAGTTCTTAGAATAGTCACCTTGAGATGGGGCCAAATGTGGTAAGTCAATCAGGGGAGAGAACTAATTATGCTTTAGTATGATTTATGATAAGTATAAATGGTAAAAAGCAATGAATATGCACAATTTCATATGTAAATAGGTACTTTTTGTTAACTCTTTTAAAGGGAAGGAAATGTATGAAATTATTATGATAGAATCAATTTGTATTAAATCGAAAGGGGATGAGAGTATGCTAAAAAGAATGATTATAGGAGTTTCATCATTAGTAGTGGGAGCAACAGTTGGCTTAGCGACTGATGTATCCGCAGCACCTGCACCACCATTAACATCATTAAATGTGGTGAAAGTTGAATCTCAATTAGGCGGGGTTGAATTTATTGGTCCTAATAATTTAAGTACAGTTAAAGATCACGGAGGGAGCTATTTATACATTTATACAAATGAAATGGGATATGGAAGAAATCCAATTGCTCAAATGAGTGGTCAAAAACTAAAAAAAGTAGATTCTAAGATGATTGATATTAATGGTGATAGAACAGTTGATGGTTGGGAATATAAATGGGATGCTTCAGGACAGCAAAATGGGCAATTTAAATATCAAAATACATCTACAAATGCACCTTGGAATACATTATCTACGTCATTAAATATTAAATAAACTAACAGAAGAATTCGATGTTATTTTTTTATGTTTGTTATATATGTAATGTTTGGATACCTAAAGGAGTCTACGTTTTTAAGTATGCTCTTTCTAACTAATGATAAGATATCAGCAAATTTAAAGTTTACATAACATTTTTCTGGTAAACAATTCTAGGTTTAATAGTGTAATCAATAAAGTAAGGAAGTCTTTCATAAAATCAATTAAGTTATTTAGTGGGTCTTTCATCATAAATATCTAAAACTACATATTTATGAAATTTTATAAAACTTTCACTTTATATTTAATCCTAAAACATACGATTTTAATACAAAATAATATAATTTGATTAATAATAGCAGTGAAAAAAACATTAAATATATCTAGATTTTAAAGCTAATGTTACTTTATTACGTAATTAACTTAATGTGATATATAGATTTATTATTCAATGTAACTAATATAATTTTAAAAGAGATAGGAAGTTATGTTTAAAGTAAAAACAAGGGGAAGAATAAAAAAAATTGTTATGGTTTCAGCGGTTTGTACCATGATATCAACGTATGGAGCACCAATTTCTAGTACAGAGGCAGCAATCCGATCTCATGCCCCATCAGTTTATGTAACACCACAAAATACTGGTGCTTCAGATATTATTAGCATAGACTGGTCACCAGTCCAAACAGCACCTTATACGTATTGGGCCGTGCATAACTGGAATCAGGGGGGAGAGGGTGGTGGTTATGCTGGCTTCCAACAACAAAGTGGTTTTGATCAATCCGGTAAACGTACCCTTCACTTTGCGCTTTGGGATCCAATAGCATCAAACCAAGCAATAAAAGCTGAATATTTATCGTCGACTTCAGAAGCCAGTAGATTTGGTGGAGAAGGAACAGGCCTAAAGGTACAAACAACTTATAATTGGAAAGATAGTGAATGGTATCGAATGACTCTACGTTCTTGGCAAGAAGATGGCCATACAAAGTTTGGCCAGTGGATAAAAGATAATAAATTAAATCAATGGAAATTAGTTGCTATTATGGATCATCCAGTTGCAAATGTGGCATTTAACTATGGTTTATCGATGTTTCAAGAGGACTGGGCTGGTAACGGACAAGATGTAAGAGAAGCACGTCTTAAAAATGGATACAGCAGAAAAGTTTCAGATAAACAATGGAATTCTTGGAATAATCAGCGTATCTCTGGGCAACATGATACGTCCTATCAATACGATGGAGGAGCAACTTCAGAATATCTATGGGTTAGGGCAGGAGGAAATACTCAATCAACTATTGGTACTGGAAAAACCTTTAATATAAATCAGCCTAGTCAACCAGAAATGGGAAATTTAGATTTTGATATTCAAAATACTCGCTTTGAAGATGGAAAATTAAATGTTTCATGGAAATTGAAAGAACAAAGTACTCCACAGTTTAAAGGGAAAATTGAAATCTATGACAATGAAAAGTTAATGGGACAACCTTTGAAAGTAATCGATAATATTAAGTCTTACAAAACTGAGGTAAGTCAAACTATGCAATTGCCTCAAACAGCTTTTGCTAAAATTATATTAACAGACATATTTGATCGAACTGCAGAGAAAAAAGTAGAAATTACAAATGGAAATTCTGATATTTTAGTAGGGAAACAATTTGCATGGTCCCTAAAAGGATATAGTGATCGAGAAATTGCAAAAGTAGATTATAATAAAACAGCAGAAGAGCTGAAAATCAAATTAGAAGCTGGTGTGCCGCATTCTTATTTCAATAGCACGTATGCAAGTATTAAAGTCCAGAACTCATCTGGTAGCGTTATGTACAATAAGGAAATTATGGGAAATAGACAACAAAATGCTGAAACCCAAATAGTACCTATAAAAGAGGGAGATTATATAGAATTTACTCATATAGAAGGGGAAGTGGCGAAGGAAAAAACACGAGCGACTTTAACTAACCTTGAGAATGGAAAACAGGAATATATAGGAAAGAAAAGAACATATCGGGTTACATCTACAGGTTTAATCAGACAATAGACGTATTAAAAAGTTGGGGGAATCCCCAACTTTTTTTATCATTTTAGTCAAGAAGATTCCTTCTTCAAGGAATGCGAAGTGAGTAGGTGGAGATAAACTGGCTTCGAATAACGGATAGCAGGAAGCTTTATCAATAAGTATGCAAATATTTTTAAAACTAATTTTTATACAAAAGTGTATACTTATGACAAAAAAGTTTTATTAAACCAACAATTTTTGTTTTGAGTAAATTTAAGGTGCGTAATTAATATGCATCTTTCGAGAAAAATGCATAATTATGTAAAATTATCTTCATTTACATGATCATGAACGTGGTATAAAAATGAAGCATATCCAAAATTATTAAAGGGGCTGAAAAAATGATTAAAAAACTTATTATTGGTTCTATTGTTTTAGGAACAGCAATAGGAGTAAGTAAACCTACATTTGCTTCAACAAATGATTCTCCATCACAGTTTCAAGATAGGGGAGATGCCAAAGTTCAATCAATACCATCGCCATGGCAGTATTTAGGACAAACCTCTAGGGAACTTCAAATTAAAACTAAGGATCCAAAAGTGCTTGCTTTTGAATTAGCAAAAGAGGCTCCATTTTACGAAGATGAATTAGTGGATGTGTGTTCTGCAATCTTAAGAGAAAATGTAGATGTAGTATATTGGACAAGTAAGGAATGGGCTAGATTTGAAGTAGGAAATTACGAGTTTAAACATGAAATGAAAATTTATAGAGATAAAGAACGTCAGCAATTAATTACTTCACTAGAATCATAAAAAAATAGAAGCTATCTTTAGTAAGATATGCATCCAATAATGTAGACAGGAAAAGAAAGCACATAAAACTGTTTCGATATTGGAAAGTAAACTAAAAAAAACAAGTATAATTACTTGTTTTTTTTAGTTACAGTAATTATTTAGAAGGCTTAGCTTGTGCATGGTCACCTACATTTATTGGATAACCATAATCCGCTCTACAACATGATTGGGATACAAAAGCTAGAAAGATATCAATCCATTTATTCTTAAATTGAATTAATATTCCTCTGTCATGGTATGATTCGTTATATTTTGAAAAATCATTTTACAAGCAATATGTAATACTTTATGGGAACATTATTAAATTTGAACGATATTAACAGAACTTTGTTGATAATTAGCTAAAAAAGTATTGTACGATTAAATGTATTGTGTTACATTTGTGTTACAAAACTATTACTTAATGTTATTATTGTTTCGATAATATTTCTTTTTGTTTCTGTAATATTACGAAAGTTATAGATGTTTTATGTGTATAGGAGTGTGTGTAGTAAAGAGTCTGAGTTGAAAATAAGTGTACACTTTAAATTTCCTTTCTGTCTGAATGAAGAAGACTACCAACTAATTAAGGGGTTTAAAGTAAAAACTTTAAATAAAATGTGCTTCCTTTCCCACACACAATTTAGTACATATTTAAAGTACAGTCTAGTTGCTACACAGACTCTTGTACATATAAACATTAAGGTGAAATAGAGATAAGGATTTATTACATAAAAAGCATTACTTAGCTAAACGTAAAAATATTATCTGTGCATTTTGATAAATTGTTAAAATGCCTAGATGATATTTTTTAGAAGATTTCTTGGATATGTTTATGAATAACAATTTCTAATACTTAATGATTCTCTACTGCTAAAATATCCAATAATTTATGTAATTGGATTTATAGGGTGTATGTACATTCACTTATATAGGGAAAATGAGGTTTTTCATATGAAGTATAGTTATAAAGTTTTTATATTTATTTGGACAATTATTTTATTGTTTTTTCTACTTTATTATGGTTACAGTGAAGTTTCCGACACCGAGCAGGTGCCAGTCATAATAATCAAAAAATAGAAGTGAAAAATATTGAGAAAACCAAATGAGATAAAAATAGATACAGTAGAAAGACTACTACAGGAAGTAATTAATCGTACGAAGTTAGATGAAATATTGGAAAGAAAAAACTTTAATGGAAAATATGTCGATTGCTGCTTGGGGAGAAAATTGTAGATATCACAATCGGTATAAAGATATTCATGAGTTATTCAGAGGTTACGATTTACACTGCCTTAGGAAAAAAAGGATAGGTTCCCGAGACACCCTTTATATTTAAGTAACGATTCAAGCCAATAGATTACATAAAACCAGAGCGGATTGTGCATCATCTTATTCGAACTACAAGAAACCATAAACGAACAAGTAAAGCGGGACTTAGAGTAAACTGTAATGGTGAAACAGGAGGAGACGCATGGGTGTGGTGTTCAATTTGTCATGAAGAACATCCTGTGTGCTGAATCCATCGCTTGCTTATCTTGTATCAATAAACTTATAGAAGACTATCATAAAGAAGTATGAAAACATGCCCCACTCCTTAATAAGGAAGTGGGGCATACATTTATCCAAGGTATATTTCTTTTCTGCGCTTTTCTACATAATCTAACATCTTTAGAAATTCATCATCTTTTCTTTGTTGTTCTTCTTTTTCGTTTTCAGAAAGTAAATGTGATTCCAATACTACGTCTTCTAGATCGAACTCTTTTCCGTTCCTTGGATTGGTAACCCGAATAGAATAGAGTTTTAATGTATCAGTGATACGATTCGAAGTGCCAAGGATAGTACCAGGAGCTCCATTAAATAATAAAAAGGGCCTAACTTCAGGTACTTCTAATTCTTTTCTAAGATATGCGATATCTCCCACTTTAAATTTGTTTTGCACCATGCATCAACTTCTCTTATTTTCGATACGTGAATATTACATTATAAAGATTTTATTTTTATAACGATTCCATGAAACTCTTTTTGATAATGTTAAAAATAAGAATTTAAATTGAATCAAATAAAAAAATTTCTCTAATTGATATGAGAGGTTTTCATCGTTCTATCATTATACTTTCTAATTCCTCAGAAGAATGGGCTAATGTTAATATGAATGATTTTTTTCTTGTTGAGCGGCTGCCGCTGGCTTGTTTTCCTTTTCACTGTTTAAATATCCAACTCCTGTTAGTAATAGGATAGGGACTGCCACTGTTAGAATCTTTTGTTTCAATACGATAACCTACTTTCTATAGCCTTTGTGTTTGTCTTGATGAATTATGTATACAGTTCAATAATCTAGGAGACTCTCTGCTGTTATTAAATTATTTAATATAAATATATTTAAATTTATTTTTGTTATTAGTTGGTAAAATTAGGTGTTAATACCAATAAAATCGATATTAAGGTGATTTTTCAACCGAGCAAATATACTCATAATGTTAGAACTTTAGAATATATGAGATAATAGCACAAAGAAGAGAGGTGAAGACATGCCTACACTAATATATCTTGTTGGATTACCTGCAAGTGGAAAAAGTTCGTATGCAAAGATGCTTCAAAAACAATACCGTGCTGCAATCGTCGCGACAGATGAACTTCGCCAAACGTTGTTTTATAGTGAAACGAAACAAGGGAAAACAGGAATGTTATATCGTTATGCAATGGAACGCGTTCGTGAACACTTAGAGGAAGGTCGTAATGTCATATTAGATGGGACAAATATTGAGAGGGAATTCCGTGTGAAAGCACTGCATCGCCTACGTGATATACCGAATTTAGAAAAACGATGTTATGTGGTGGACACTCCCTATCAGGAATGCCTCAAGAGAAATCAAGAGCGAAAGCGAACGGTGGAAGAGCGGATACTAGAAAAAATGTACAAAAAGGCTGAGTTCCCATTAAAAGAGGAAGGATGGGACCAAATCGAAATTCTGCATACACCAGGTTCATACAATATATCGAGACAAGAATTTCAAGAACTTCTAACTAGGTATTCAAGTTATGAAGAATTCTACGAAAGACTAAACACCATCCCGTTCTTTTCTGATATGTTTCAATATGATCAAGGAAACCCCTATCATTCCTTACCATTATGTCAGCACACATATATGGTATACGCTCATTTAACAGAGAATTATGTAGGGGAAGATTTATTTCTTCTGCAAAGTGCTGCAGCACTCCATGATATAGGTAAACCGTTTTGCCGTGTATTTAAAAAGCTCAAAGGGTACCATTCGTATTATGGTCACGAATATGTCAGTACCCATATCGCTTGCCACTTTTTAATGGAACTTGGTTTCGAATGGGAGTTTATTGAGAAAGTATTAATGATTACAGAGTTTCATATGAAGATGTTACATGGCGGGGAAGAGGCAGCACGTGAAATCTATCATTACTGCGGTGATGAGATGCTTACGAAATTATATTTTTTCCGAGATGCAGATGCATTTGCGAAGTAGAGAGGTGAAAAAAATGCTTGTAAAATATCCACGAACATTGCACGTTCCTTGGTCGATAGGGGTAACAAGTGATGACCGTGTTCTACAAAATATGGACGGATTTGAAACTCAAGAAGTGATCGTACTAGAAAAGTTAGATGGTGAAAATACATCCCTTTATAAAGATGCTATTCATGCAAGGTCGTTATCAAGTGGTCATCACCCATCGAGAACATGGGTAAAAACGTTACAAGGAAGTATGGGGTATAGAATTCCAGAAGGCTGGCGGATATGTGGTGAAAATGTATATGCTTGTCATAGCATTCACTACACAGCACTGACTTCCTATTTTTATGTCTTTTCAATATGGAATGAGAAAAATGAATGTTTATCGTGGGATGCAACAGTTGCATGGTGTAAAAAGTTAGGCCTTGCACATGTTCCAGTGTTATATCGTGGCCCCTATAATGAAAAGGTAATTCGTTCGTGCTACAACGGTACTTCACTCTTTGGAGGGATTCAGGAGGGGTATGTACTTAGATTAACGGATGCGTTTCACTATAATGATTTTTCAAAATCCGTAGGGAAATTTGTTCGAAAAGACCATGTGCAAACCAATCAGCACTGGATGACACAAGCGGTTATCCCCAATAAATTAGCAAAATAAAAACACGCAATTCCAAATGGAACTGCGTGTTTTTTCGTTTTCTAACATCATTTGACGTTCATGTATGGTTACTCTTATCAGAGAATATACTCCCTAACACTGAAAACTATTAATTTATTAGTTTTTATTCGTAACTTTTAAAGTATCTAATACGACTTTAGTTGCGTCTGCAATAAGCTTATCATCATATTCTGCATCTTCTTTATCATGATTAGAAAGGATGGCAAGAACAATTGGCTTTTTATTTGGTGGCCAAATAATTGCAATATCATTCCTTGTTCCATAAGATCCTGCGCCTGTTTTATCCGCTACTTCCCATCCTTTTGGTACGCCCGCACGAATCAACTTATCACCAGTCGTATTTCTCTTCATCCAATCTACTAATAATTCACGTTTCCCTGTTGGAAGTGCAGATCCTAATGTAAATGATTGAAGTGTCTTAGCGATCGCTTCTGGTGTACTGGTATCACGCGTTTCTCCAGGATGTACTTCATTTAATTCAGGTTCAAATCGTTCAGATTTAGTAACCGTATCCCCCGTTTCTCTCAAGATTTTTTCAAATGCGGATGGGCCACCTAACTTTTTAAGAATTAAATTATGTGCCGTACTGTCACTATATCGAACAGAAGCATCTGCAAGTTCTTTTAACGTCATTCCTGTATCCACATGCTTTTCAGTAATTGGATTATAATTAGAAAGGTCTTCACGCGTATACGTAATCCTTTCATCAAGAGCTTCTATTGAGTTCTGACGTAAAAGAGCTCCCGCTGCTAATGATTTAGATGTAGAGGCAAATGCAAAACGATCATTTGGATGATAAGCAACAGTTTGATTTGTACCTGTATCCAGAGCATAAATACCAAGCTTAGCATTATATTCTTTTTCAAGCTTAACAAAAGAATCATGACCTGTATTTTCTTGTTTAATTTGCTTTATTTGTTTTGTTTGCTTAGGTGGTTCAGATGGAGTATTACTATTAGAACACCCTATTAGTGTTACACATGAAAGTAATACGACAGGTATAATCTTTTTGTAGGTAAAGAACTTGTTTAAAACGTACATGAATTTTCAACCTCTTTCAATAATATATGGATTTTGTTTTGGTATTTTAAATACCGATGTTAATTAAAGTGGGTGTTGGATATCAATACTTCTGAAGTTGAATTTTAACAGGCTAAGCAGAACCAAAGCGTTTATATGAATGAACGGTTACTGTTTAGGGTGTTTCTTTTTTGCTTACACTTGTAATAGTTTACCTGTGAAAGTATTAAACTCGTAACATTTAAATGAAGTATTTCAATACACACTTTTTTTACATCACTTTACTTTTGGGAATAATAAGTCCTTTCATATTTTTAGGAATACACATAATAGACACTCTAAGTAATAAATTTGTTCCATTTTAACTTGGTGAACGGTAAAGAAAATACAATGAATTGTAAATGAAATCTGTACGGGAGTATAGTACAGTGCATATGAAAAACCCCTCAATGCTATCTCTCAAAAAATCATAATTCTCGTCTTTATAAACTGTATTTTCAAAAACATTGCGAGCTTGTAAGAAAAATGAAAGGTAATTCAATATGAGATAAACAACCTTACTACTACAATGAAAAACAGAATCATTCTTAAAAATCATGAGATACGATATCAAGTTATTTGCGTGTTTAATACATTTGACCAAATATTCCAGTTTCAATAGGAAAAGTCGAATCAGACCATTAACGAATGGTATATTATTCGTATTTTGGAAAAGTCAAAATGTAGACAAGCATCTTCTATCAAATCTCATTCTTAGTATGTACATTTGGAGGGGATTTCTCATATGAAATTAGTAAAAGTAACAGATGTTAGTTAGGAGAAAGATGATAATGTTAACAAATTCTATGGGAAGGTGAAGAAAGAAGGTAGCGTAGGTCTATTCCTACGTGTATATCATTTAGATAAAAAAGGTGTAACAGCTTGGGAGGAAGTGCAGGAAGACGAGCTTCCTAAGAAAGTAAAAGAAAAACTAGGTGTGAAATAATCATTTATTTGTGATGGTGGATTCTCCTACGTCGAGGGTTCGCCGTTTTTTATTATATGTTATGTTGTAATTTTTTATATGAAGTATATTGAAAAGATAGGGTAAATCTTCTGGAATGATATCTCCATTATTACTAAATCCATTTATATCAACAAATTTCCCTTTGTACCATTATCTTTTAAAGTACGTATAAAAAATGCCCTTTATCTTATCTTTATCTTATCTTTACTTTATCTTTAAATTTTTATATTAAACTTGAAACCTTAAAGTACTGATGTTTGAGTCTAAAAAGGGCGGGAGATAGATGTTCATTACATAGTTTGTAAATAACCAATTACCTTTGAAAAATTGAATTTTTTATACGAGGAGGAATATATGAAGGATACAAGTAAAAAACAAATTATAAAAGTGTTCCTTATTAGTATTTTAGGCTTAGGAATAATACTTGGAATGCTATATTTTAATCATAAAACCAATATTCAACAAAATAAAGCGCTAGCCACCGAAAAACGTGTATTGCAATATGAGTCTACCTTAAAAAAAGAATTAGAAAAATATAATTTAGGAGAGAAAACTGCAGTTTTATTAGGAATTATGTACCAAGAGAGTAGAGGTGAGGGAAACGACCCTATGCAGTCATCCGAATCACTTGGATTAAAGCCAAATGAAATTCAAGAGACAAGCTTGAGCATTAAACAAGGGGTAAAACACTTTGCTAAAATGTACAAATATGGAACGGACAAAGATGTTAGCATGGATACAATTATTCAAAGCTATAATATGGGGCCAGGGTATATTGATTTTATTGCTAGTCAAGAAGTTAAACAACACTCGGAGGATTCAGCCAAAAAGTTTTCTAAGATGAAAGTTGATCAAAATCCAGCGATGTATACTTGTGGTGGAAATAAAAATAATTTTAGGTATCCATATTGTTATGGTGATTTCACATATGCTACAAAGGTAAATGAAAAAACAAAACTTATTGAAGAACTTCTTCGAAATGTACATATCTCTTCTAAATAAGTTGCAGAATGAAATATAATGATACCATCAGTTATTAACAATAATATCTAAGAAAAAAACTACTTTCTTTCTTAATTCACATAATTTTCAAAAATAAATCCCGTGGATGTTAATATTTGTTATATAATATATTTGTCAAAGCATTACCCCTAAAGTTTCTAAAGTCAAGCTGTAAGATAGTTTGTTAGGCACGTATTTTCACCTTAAAACAAAAAGAACTTGTAGAGATTCCTACAAGTTTTTTTGTTTTAAGGGTTAAAAGTGGATTTTAAATATAGTTGCAATTTTTTGAGGGGGAAAAGTAAATGTTTATAAAAACAGAAAGATTATTAATGCGAAAATTTGAGTTCAAAGATTGGCAAGCTGTTCATGAGTATACATCAGATATCAATGTTATGAAATACATACCTGAAGGGGTTTTTACTGAAGAAAATACAAGAAACTTTGTGAATGAAAACATTGGTGAAAACGCTAAGAACTTTCCTGTATTATTAATTGATAAAGATATTCTGATTGGTCATATAGTTTTTCATAAATATTTTGGTGAGCATACATATGAGATTGGTTGGGTATTCAATCCTAAATATTTCAATAAAGGATATGCTTCTGAAGCAGCACAAGCTACATTGAAATATGGCTTTAAGGAAATGAAGTTACATAGGATTATAGCTACATGTCAGCCACAAAATATTCCATCATATCGAGTGATGGAGAAGATTGGAATGAGAAGAGAAGGCTATTTTAGGAAGTGCATACCACATGGGAATGAATGGTGGGATGAATATTATTACGCTATTTTAGAAGAAGAGTAGTGTTTTAGAACGCACTATTTAAAACGGCAGATTAAAAACAAGTAGGTTATATTTCTTCTGCATATGTTATGAAAATAGTATAATTTAAGAACCCACAATGAAGATAATTACTGATAAAGATATGGTAGTGATGAGAACAGTTGTAGGTTTTGGTGCAAAAAAGTTATCAAACTTGGACATACCAATACTATTCCTCTATAAAGGCTTATAAACGGTATGGAAACAAAACAGTTGTTCAAGTGTAAGAATTTTGAGCCTAACTTTATTTTGTAAATAGTGAGATGATACATGCGGTACAACTTGAATCTTCGTAAAGAAGTATTTCTACATGTATATTACACTGAAAAAAAGTGCAATAGCTTGGGAAGATGTGAAGACAGACGAGTTTCCAACAAAAGTAAATGAAAAAATAAATATGAAATGATTAGTTACTTGTGATGGCGGATTCTCTTACATGGAGGATTCGCCGTTTTTTATTTACAATGAGAAACGCATGCTAGGATGAATATTGGGATTAATTAGAATGTTTGACTGGTCGATACTGCTAATGTATTAATGATCGATATGTATAAGTACCTATACATATCAGATCAACGAAATTTTGTTCATTTGTTTTCATTAGAGGTTGCATCTCGGGGGAAAAGAAGAAATTGTGCAAAAGAAGTGTGAGAAATCCGTAGCGTGACTGAGAGAATTAAACGCGTAAGATATCTTGTAATAGGCAGCATAGCAGAATGTTAATTGTATATTTTAATATATTGTTGTAATATTACAAACGGTACCTAGGTAATATAAGGTAAATGCGCTATTGTTATTGTATAAATATGGCGCAAACAGGGGGAATGGACATGAAAAAGTATCTAGTAGCAGGATTATTGTTATCAAGTTTATTAGTGGGATGTGGTCAGGAGAACGCCTTTACCAAGAAAGAAACAGCTAAGAATGAACAGATAGTGAAGAAGGATGAGAAAGCCGATAAGAAGGTAGATGATGCAAAGCATGATGAATTAAAGGACACGCAAAAGTTGGATGACAATGTGCTAAAGGATAATGAAAACAAAGAGGTTAAAATGGACAAGAATGAGGGGAAAGTTGATATTGTAAAGTATCAGTTTCCATTAGAAGATAGTAGTTCAACAATGCCTGTCGATTACTTTGAAGCACTTAAACATGGTATGCCATATGAAGAAGTAGCTAAGGAATTACACCGTAATGCGACAAGTGCATTTAAAACGAAGAAGTATGATACGGACTTAATTGAATATACTTATGAAGCGCCACAAGCGATAATACAAGTTCAATTTAAGGATGGTAAGTTATTTGGTGCGGATTATGTTGGTCAAGATAAGGAAATGTATTCAGTTATTTCTGTTGGATGGGATGAAAAAAATAATCGCTGGACTGAAGAGAAAAACGTAGGCGTACAATCTAGTGAAAATAATCCAAATAATACAAATAATCACAAGCCTCAAATAAACGAAGGTAAGAATATAGAAACGAATGATAAGCCCGCACCTAGTACAGCAGGTGTAAAGGCAGATAAGAAGTCCGAAGAAGTTACCAATAATAACGAAGTTGAACAACATCGTAATAAGGAACAATAACGTAAGGAAGTAGAAGAATTTAAGCCGAGTGATGCGGACATGGAACGCATTAAACGACAAGAAGACAGTTGGAATACACCATTAGGTGGTGTTGGTGCTACATGGCAAGAAGAAATGGAAGAGATGAAAAAACAGAAATAAAATAACATACATACCTATTATAGGGATTAAGTGAATTTAAAGTGGGAAATTTATAGTTTTTATCATATTTTATTATATTCATTCTATAAAATTCAAAAAGATGACAGGGTGTTGGAAATCCAAAAGGATTTCTCATTAATCTGTCTATTACAAAATATTAATATTATTGTTGATATTGTCTTATAAGAAGGAATTCATTTAAGATATTAATTGAAAATATTAATTAGGAGGATGTTAGAAATGGAATTAAATAATGGGGATGGAATTAATATAGAAAAAAGTACAAGTATTAACATGGAAGAAATGGAGTTATTATTGTTAGCTGATCCCTCAACAGAAGTAGTTAATGGGTATCTTAAAAAGGGAGATTGTTTTGTTTTAAAAAAAGATGCTTTTACTGTAGGTATTATGATTTTAATCCCTACCCGAACTGAAACAATTGAGATTATAAATATAGCAGTTTCCGAAAAAGAGCAAGGAAAAGGATATGGGAAATACCTACTTAGATTTGCTATAGATTATGCTAAAAAAGAAAAATATAAAACTATAGAAATAGGCACAGGAAATTCTAGTTTAATGCAATTAGGTCTTTATCAAAAATGTGGTTTTAGAATAACCAGTGTGGATAAGGACTTTTTCTTACGAAATTATAATGAAGAAATATATGAAAATGGTATTCAATGTATGGATATGATTAGGTTAACGCAAAATTTATAAAAAATTATTTGTACATAAAAATCGCAACACCCATTAAATGTGAAGGGTTGCGATTTTTTTGATATAATGCGTCATTATGATTTGTGGGTAGCGTTAGGCAGTATATGTATTTGAGAATTATTACAAAATCAACAAGTGTTAATAAATTTATCTGTTATGTCAACAATTTGAATATATTTCAAATTGTTTTTTATAATTCAGATAGATCTTTTTCCAATAATTTTAATGAAAAGTAAAAAATATGAAATTTATCCATTTTAGTTATGGTTAAATGTTCATTTAAACAACTAACTAATGGGATTTATTAGATAATTATTAGCGTAATTTTTTCTTTATTCAAGGATGAAAATCGTACTAAATGTAGATATAACAACTATTATGTTGTTTTAATGATATAAAAATATTTGGTTTTTGAAAAAAGAATTTTCTGAACAATAAATATTATTATATATTGAGAAAGTAAAAAAATAGAAAAATATCAATTTAATCCCAAAAATAACGTGTGAATATTATAGATATAAATTACAACTTGATATTTCACATGAATTTCTACAAATTTAGATGTTTATTAAATTAGGAGGATTGATAGTGCTAAAAATGTAGTTTGTTGCTAATTCAGTATTTTATATGCATCCATGGGATTTTAGAACGCACAGTTATTATTTGCTAGTAAGTATTTTAATATCAAATCTTTTGGGGAAGTGATAAGTAATGGTCACAGTATTAAATAATGAAACTAAAAGTTTATTAGTTGATAAAATTGCAAATAAAAATGCGTGTATTGGATATGTAGGCCTAGGTTATGTTGGACTACCATCGGCTCTTAAATGTTTAGAAGTAGGTTATGCGGTAAGAGGTTTTGATAAAAATTCAGCAAAAATAAGAAAACTAGAACGTGGAATAAGTTATATCAGTGATATTCAAGATACTGAAATCCAAGATGCTTTACATACAAATAGATTTTTTGTTAGTACAGAAATGAATGATATAAACGAATGTGATGTTGTAGTTATATGTGTTCCTACACCATTAGAAAGAACTAGTAAACAACCAGATTTAACATATATTCATTCAGCGGTGGATGAAATAGTTAAATACATTAAAAAAGGTACATTAATTATCTTAGAAAGTACTACTTATCCAGGTACTACAAGAGAAGAAGTTTTATACAAATTAGAACAGAAAACTAATTTTAAAATTGGTGTAGATATATTTGTAGCATACTCTCCAGAGCGAATCGATCCTGCAAATCAATCGTTTTCAATTCAAGATATTATAAAAATCGTAGGTGGAGTTACATCTAATTGTACCGATTGTGCAGCAGCTTTCTATAGTAACTTAATTAAGGATATTCATAAGGTAAGCAGTCCAGAAGTAGCAGAGACAGCTAAGTTATTGGAAAATACGTATCGTTTTATAAATATCGCTTTTATTAATGAAATGACACAAATTTGTAATGAGTTAAACATAAATATCTGGGAAGTAATTGATGCCTCAGGAACTAAGCCATTTGGATTTCAAAAATTCTATCCTGGCCCTGGCGTAGGAGGACACTGTATTCCAATTGATCCTATTTATTTTAAGTGGATTGCAAATAATAAGGATTTAGCAACAAAAATGATTGATGTGGCAAGGGAAATTAATGAAAACATGCCTAAGTATGTTCTTAATAGAGCACTACAGTTACTAGATGATAAAGATGGTAAGAATATTCTTATGGTTGGTGTTGCATATAAAAAGAATGTTAATGATGCTAGGGAATCGCCAGCTTTGGATATTATGAATGATTTAATGATAGAAGACTATAACGTGGATTATTACGATCCGTTTATAGAGGAACTCATTGTGGGCGATAACACATTGAAAAAATCTATAGATTTAAACCTAAGTCAATTAGACAAATACGCTTTAATTATTGTTCATACGGATCATGATTGCATTAATTTTAAATTGCTTAATGAGGTAAATTGTTTAATTTTAGACACAAGAAACATATTTAAAGATGAATCAGTATATAAAAAAAATATTATAAGTTTGTAGGTGATTACATGGTAGAGTTTATTCCTTTTTATCGACCGGAAATCAATGATGAAGATATAGAGAGGGTAGTTTCTGCCCTTAAATCTGGATGGCTTTCAAAGGGGCCAAAAGTGATAGAGTTTGAAGAGAATTTAAAAGAATATCTGAATACTGAACATGTAGTAAGTTGTAATTCAGGGACTGCCGCATTACATTTAGCATTACTGTCTTTGGGAGTTGGATTAGAAGATGAAGTAATAGTTCCAAGTTTTACTTTTTGTTCTAGTGTAAACGTTATTATGCATGTAGGTGCAAAACCCGTATTTGTGGACATAGATGAAGAGAATTTATGTCTTGATCTTCAAGATGTTAAAAGAAAAATCACTAAAAAAACGAAAGCAATTATTGCAGTTCACTTTGCTGGATATCCGGCTAAATTAAAAGAACTTCAAAAATTATGTAAAGAATACGGACTGTTTTTGATAGAGGATGCAGCGCATGCATTAGGAACAAAATATGATAATACTTTAATTGGTACACATGGAGATGTTATTTGTTTCAGTTTTTATGCCACAAAAAATATAACAACAGGTGAAGGTGGAGCGTTAGTCACTAAAAATGAATCGATTGCTGAAAAAGCTAGATTATATGGTTGGCATGGTATCACCAAAAATGCATGGAATCGTTATGGTGAAGAAGGAAGCTGGCGTTATGATGTTCTATTACCTGGGTTTAAATATAACATGATGGATCTACAAGCTAGTTTGGGTATTAGTCAGTTAAAAAGAGCTGATGAAATGATTGAAAAACGCAAGAGAATAGCTGAAAGGTACCAAGAGGAATTAAAAGAGGTTCAAGAGTATATAACGTTACCTAATTATACTAACAATCCAAGTGTAAAACACGCATGGCATTTATTTGTTATAAAAATTAATTCTAATTCTCCTGTTAGTAGAGACCAGGTAATTCAAGAAATGAAAAAGAGAAATATTGGGCTAAGTGTTCACTTTATTCCTGTTCACATGCATCCGTATTATGAAGAGAGATTTAACGTATATTTACCTAAAACGGAAGAGATATTTAATCAAATTATTTCATTACCACTGTATAGTGCTCTTACAGACAATGAAGTTGAACATATTATAACGTCTTTAAAAAGTCTATATCAATTAAAAATAGGGAGGTAAATATTTATGAAAATTGGGGTTATTGGTGGCAGCGGATTTATTGGTAAGCATGTTACAAAGGAGTTACTAGCAAGGGGGTATGAAGTAGTTATATTTGATAAATTTAAACCAAGTATTGATGTTCCTTTTAAGGAAATTGATATTTTAGATATTGCAACATTAAGAGAAAATCTTATTGATGTCGATGGGGTAATCCATTTAGCTGCATTAGTGGGTGTTGATAATTGCCGTTTAAATGAAGAAGATGTAGTGAGGGTGAACTTTGAAGGTACGAAAAATATTGTACAGGTTTGTACCGAAAATGGCATAGAAAAATTATTGTTTTCTTCCAGTTCGGAGGTATATGGGGATGGAGTGAGTGTTCCGTTTAAAGAAAATGATATTAAAATTCCAAAATCAGCTTATGGAAAAGCTAAATTAATGTCCGAAGATTATTTGAAAGAATATGTTAGTAATAGTTTGAAAATTAGAGTGGTACGTTATTTTAATGTGTACGGTTCACAACAAAATGATAACTTTGTAATTTCTAAGTTTTTAAAACAAGCTCATAGTGGTAAAGATATTACTATTTATGGAGATGGACAGCAAATTAGATGTTTTAGTTATATAAGTGATATTGTTAACGGAACTATACTAGCCTTTGAATATGAAGGAGAAAACTTTGCAGATTTTAATATTGGCAATAACAAACCTATATCTATGGAAGAACTAGCAATAAAAATTAATGAATTAATGGGCAATAAAAGTAAAATTAAATTTCTTGATTTAGGTGAAGAGGGAGTCCGAAATTCTAGTATTGAAATCTTTAGAAGAATCCCTTCAATAGAGAAAGCTAAATTATTTTTAAACTATCAACCAATTATTTCATTAGATAAAGGACTAGAGATAATAATAGGGGAGAAGTATGGAAACACAGTATCTATATCCTAAGAATCCAAAGAAAATTAAGTATCCCATATATTCTTCTCCTTGGAGTATATCTGATCATGTATTTTTTTTGAAAAGTGTATATAGACCTAATGATTCTAAACTTAAAAAAAGTCTTCAAGCTCTTTATCCGGATGCAGAAATTGTATTAACTAATAGCGGTACATCTGCATTAGTAGTTGGTTTAAAGTATCTAAAAGTGGCAAAGGGAGATGAAGTAATTCTATCGAACTTTAATTGTCCTAATGTAATAGAAGCAATATTAACGGTGGGAGCAAAGCCTGTATTAATTGATTTAAACACTAATCATTCAATTTCTCTTAATAAAATAAAAAAACATTTGAATGCTAATACAAAGGCAATTATTCTTACGCACTTGTATGGATGTCATGACGATTTAGAAATTATTGACTGGGCTAGAGAAAATAATATTTATATCATCGATGATGCTGCACAAGCAATGTTTTCTTATCAAAATGGAAAGCCAGTTGGTAGTTTAGGCGACATTGGTATTTTAAGTTTTGGAGGAACTAAACCGATCCCAAGTATTGGGGGAGGAGCGTTACTTCTTAATCGTACAATAAGTGAATTATGTGACATGGATGAAGAAAAGAAGGAAGAAGTGGTTTTAGATTATAAGAATCATTTAAAAACACAATTAGCTATAAAAATAAAAAAGAGTAGAGTACTGAGTTTATTTACTAATTATTGGAGGAAATTAGAGATTCTGCCCTCCTATAATAATAGTAAATTAGATTCTTTACCGGAGAAAACGGAAGTTATAAATCCAAAAAGAATGTCTATAGTACGTTCATTGTTAATTGATAAACACCTACAGAAAACAAAGAAGATTTTAGAAATAAATATATGCAACGCTAGTCTGTGTTATACAATGCTGCAGGAAATTGAAGAAAAGTATGGCGTTAAGATTATATTTTCAGCTCAGAATGTTTATTTAAACTATTTTACCATTATATTCAAAGAATCATCTGATAGATATGAGTGTTCTGTACATTTAGCGGAAAAAGGTATACAAATTTGTTGGAATTACTTACCTCTGAGTGAAATTCCTATTTTTTCGAAGTACGCAACTGAGTCAGAAAATATAGATTATTTATGGCCAAGGGTATTATCAATACCTTTTAAATATCCTTTAGTAGACAAGGACCTTAAGTATATATGTAGTCAAATTCTGAAATATTTAGAGAATAAGAATTAAAAGGTGATTATATGGAAATCGAAATATGTACTGACGCCCAATATTGGGATGCCTGTATGGAAGAATACAATGGTTCTGTATTTCATAGTTACGAATGGGGAAAGTTAATGGAATTATTACCTGGTGTTCAATTTTTCCCAGTACTAATAGAAACACGAGATACAGTAGTTTTAACTCCTATGTATGTACAGGATGGTAGGCTTTTGGGAAGTTTAATTGGTTATGGAGGTCCAATAATAATTGGCCAAGATAAAATAGATTTTTCAGTTTATGAATCCATAATAAATAAGAAGTTTGAAAATAAAATTCAAAAGCTTTTATTACCTATAACGATAAATCCTTTTCAAAGTTATAGTAAAGAAAAGTGGGATTATAAAGAAACTTATATGTTAGACCTGCCAAATAAGTTTGAGGATTTATGGACATCGTGTTCTGGGAAAGCTAGGACAAGTGTTAGGTATGCACGTAAACAGAATGTTGAAGTTCGTCCTATAACTGTAGCGGAATTAGATGAGTTTTACCAATTATATCAAGAACATAATACAAGTATAGGAGCGAGTTATTCATTTAGTAGAGAGTTTTTTTATCATTTAGTTCTTAATTTGCAAGAAAAAATCCTTTTCTTAGGGGCATTCTTAGAAGAAGAATTAATTAGTTCCAGCATTTTTATAATGGATAAAAAGGTTTTATATTATTGGATTAACATTAACAATACCGAAGGGAAAAATTCACAATCTTCATATTTACTACTAAATGATGCGTTTGAATTAGCAATTCATAATAAATTAAAGTATGCGGATTTAGGATATTCACATAATAAAGGGATTGCTAGACCTAAGATATACTGGGGGGCAGCTTTGAAAAAATGTTTTTGTTTAAAAGAAAGGATTTAAACTATGATTATTAGTGGCCACCAACCAAGTTATTTACCTTGGTATGGTTTTTTTGAAAAAATTCATAAATCAGATGTGTTTGTATTTCATGATATAGCACAATTTGAAAAAAAAGGTTTTTTAAATAGGAATCGTATTAAAACTTCACAAGGAGCGTCTTGGTTAACTGTTCCAATACAAATGAAGAATTATAAAGAAATTCCATTTAATAAGTTAAAGATAGACAATACTCAAGATTGGGAACGGAAGCATTGGAAAGCAATAAGAATTAATTATTCTAATGCACCTTACTTTAATGTATATAAGGATTATTTAGAAAGTTTTTATTCGGAAGATTGGATTAATTTAAATGATATGAACATGAATTTTATTCATTTTATTATCCGTGAATTAAACATTGATACGGAGCTATATTATGTATCAGATTTAGAAGGGATTACAGGTAAGAAAAGTGATTTTGTATTAGAGTTGTGTCAGAAATTTAATGCCAGTACTTATTATTCTGGAAGTTTAGGGCAAGATTATTTAAACGAAAAAGACTTTGAGAATGAGAATATAGAAATTATTTATCAAAGAATAAGAGATTATTCATACAAGCAATTATTTGGGGAATTTATACCACATTTATCTATTTTAGATATTTTACTAAATTGTGGGCCAAAGGAAACAGAAAAATTAATTAAAGGAGTCTAAAATTCTATGAATGTACTTATATTTGCTGCTCATCCGGATGATGAAATAATTGGTGTTGGTGGAACAATAGCGAAACATGTGAAACAAGGTGATGATGTACATGTTGTAATACTTGCAGAGGGAAAATCTTCTAGAGCTAAAGAATATAGAGAGCTAGATTTAGAGGTTAAGAACTTATCGTATAAAGAAACAGAGGGGGCATGTACTACACTTGGTGTAAAAAGTTTTGCAAGACTAGATTTCCCTGATAATCGTCTTGATACATTACCCTTACTTGATGTAGTGAAAGAGATTGAAAATCACATTGAAAAAATAAATCCTACAATTATTTATACTCAATATGGTGGAGATATAAATATTGATCATACTGTTGTTTACAGAGCAGTAATGACAGCGACACGCCCTCTGCCAAATACTAATATCAAATGGGTATTTGCATATGAAACTTTATCTTCTACAGAGTGGAATTATAATGAAAAAGATAAGTTCCTTCCTAATTATTTTGTGAATATTGAAGATCATTTGGAGGAGAAATTAAGTGCGATGAGACATTATGAATCTGAGTTAAGGGAATTTCCTCATCCACGCTCTATAGAAGCAATGAGACATAACGCATTTGTATGGGGTGCCAAATCAGGATACCAAGCGGCTGAGGCATTTATGTTAGTAAGGGGGACATGGTAGGTGAAGAGAATATGTTAATACCACAGGTCCCGTTCTTTGGTTTAGATAGTAAACAGATTGACTTAAAATGGGTTGAAAAAGGCTATGGATTAGAAGCAAATATTTTTGATGGGAAATCTTTATTTGATAACTCATATACAAAAAGGTTTTCTGAGGTCCTTTCTTTTGTGCAAACCCTTAATCCATCCTTGTTAACGCTGCATTTTCCTACTGATAATGCAGACTATCTCAATGATGAATTTATTAAAAAGCAACTATATGAATTTATTGACCTTGCTATAAAGTATAATGCATCAGGTATAACAGTGCATGCTAATCAATTTATGAATGTCACGGAATTTCAAAACTATAATCTTCTTGATAATAGAAAAAGGATTATAGAGTTCTTTAACATGCTAGATGAAGAAATAAAAGGAACTGATATATGGATTGGTGTTGAAAACCTACCCATTATTGGAAACTTGGGTGATGATTTTGATCCTATATTTATATATCCCGAAGATTTTACTGATTTGGTTAATTTGGAGTTATCTAAAGTTGGAATAACATGGGATATATGTCATTGGTCTATAACCTATCTTACACGTTTAGGTATTTCTAAATTATTAAGGCAAGAAGAAATTGAATATAAGGACTTTCATAAGTATTTAAGCTTAATGGATCATATTAAACATTTTCATTTTAGTTCTTTTAAGCATTTAACGATTCCTTATAGTGAGGTACGTTGCTATGAGGGAGAGAATCCGGCTAATGGATCTATTGATGAAAGTTTATTACATGAAACTTTATTAAAAGTGAAGAACAATACTTTGGATAAAAACATAGGAATTGTATTTGAGGTTCAGGAAACTGATTATACGAATAGAAAGAGGTCATGGGAGACTCTTAATTGGTTTCATAAAAATATTACTGGTATGCAAACAAAAATGAATTATTTGGAGATATAAAAGGCACTATCGGTTTATTTATTTTTACATGTAACTTGAGTTAGAGATTATTTTAATGAACCTTTTCTTCTAAGTAAGTGTGTTAGGAGGGAAGGTTTTACTATTAATCTTTTTTAATCATAGGGAGGACAAATGAAAAAACTAACTCTTATAAAGAAGCTTATTGTAACTTTTGGGATTTTGTTGCTTTTCCTTTTTAGTAATTTATCTGAGGATGTAATACTAGTACATGCTATGACTAAGAACGACCAAAGTTCTCTCATGTCAGATAAGGTTCGTGCTAGTCGAGCTATTGAACATACACGTTTTCTGTCTGAGAAAATTGGTCCACGTCCAAGTGGGACTAAGGAAGAACATAAAGCAGCTACATACATTGGAGATACATTAAAAAAATTAGGGTATGAAGTTGAGTATCAGGCCTTTCCTGTACCAGATCAATATATTGGGAGTATCTCTTTTAGTGTGAATGGAGAAAAAGAATGGCAAGTTGGAGCAGCATCTAATGCATCTATACCTAAAGATCCTGTCGTAGGACCGGTAGTTTCTATAGGAAAAGAGAACGATATTAAAAATTCACCTGAGCCAATTCATGGGAAAATAGTATTATTGGAACAAGCTGATACGTATGAGAAATATAATGAACAAGTTGAGTATGCAGCAGAAAAGGGAGCAAAAGCTGTATTGTTATATAGTACGATTGGGGATAGAGGCAACTATGGAGAAGCCTTTAACCCAGTTCTAAAAAAGAAACAATCAATACCTGTATTTGGGCTTGCTTATAATCAGGGAATTAGAATGAAAGATAAGATAGTGCATAATAAAAATATAGTTAGTTTAAAGGCAAAACACGAAATGAATTTGAGTTCATTAAATGTTATTGCGAAAAAAAAGCCCAAATACAAGACAGATAATGAGGATGTAGCAATAATGAGTGCTCATTATGATAGTGTTATCGGAGCACCTGGAGCAAATGACAATGCTTCCGGCGTAGGACTTTTATTAGAGTTAGCATACAATTTTAAAGATATAGAGACTAATAAAGAAATTCAATTCATAGCCTTTGGAGCAGAAGAAAATGAATCTTTAGGTGCTTACCATTATGTTAATCAGTTATCTACAACAGATAAGAAACATATTCTAGGGGTTTTTAATGCAGATATGATAGCGACAAGTTACAAAAAGGCTAAGGACTTATATGCAATGACACTAGATGGTTCTCAAAATGAAGTAACAAATACTGCGGTAGCTACTAGTAAAGCATTAGGGAAATCGGTTGTATTAACTGGAAAGTTTGATTCTAGTGATCATGTACCATTTTACGAAGCTGGAATTTCCTCAGCACTATTTATTTGGATGGATGTAGAGAGTTGGAATCCCCTAATTTATCATGTTGAAAAGGTATTCCATACACCTCAAGATACCGTTTTAGAAAATATTTCTCCTCAGCGTATGCAGGAGGCACTAGAAATTATAGGGACAAGTTTGTATTACTTTATCAAAAGATAGGTTTTTTCGGAGGTTTCAGCATAGCCGACTAAATTTAGATTTTAATAATAATATAGTAAAACTTTTGTTGGGATAAAAATATACTTTGAGCATAGGCGAGGTAACTATATGAGGAGTACATGGAAAGAATTAAAGGGGATGGATCTTAATGTCTGGATCCGCTTTATCGGAGAAGCCTTAAATGGTATTGCAATGATGATGTTAATGCCATTTTTTGCATTATATTTGAAGGATAAAGTGGATTCTCTACTTGAGGTAGGTATAATTATAGCTTTATCCCCAATTGCGGCGAGTTTTGGTTCATTAATTGGAGGGCATATAGCGGATACTTATGGACGGAAACCAACTATGGTACTCTCTATGGCCAGTAATGGGCTACTAATGCTTGTTTTTTTGTTTATTGATAGTTTTATAGGGTATGCCATTTTATCTATTGGTTTAGGGCTATGTAATTCTTTCTTTGAACCAGCGGCATCTGCAATGGTTACCGATGTAACAGAACCTGAAAAAAGAACTGAGGCATATGGATTACTTAGAATGGCTCATAATATAGGAGCTGCGATAGGCCCTATAATTGGTGCAGCAGTTGTGGTTGTATCAAAAGATGTCATATTTTTGATTACTTCTGGAACCATGCTGTTTTATACAATATTAATGTTATTGTTTCTAAAGGAAACAAAACCTAAAAATATAATGATACATGAGGAAACACATAAACAGTCAATAAGATTTACGTTAAGAGTTGTTATAAGAGATAGAATATTTCTATTCTATATAGTGACGGGAATCATTATATTTATGGGATTCTCACAATCGGAAGGTATGTTACCACTTCATTTTAGTAATGAGGATACAATGATTTTTGGAAATAGTAATCCATTTCCATATTTAATGACTTTAAATGGCTTATTGGTTGTATGTTTCCAATTTCCTATTTCAAAGTGGTTAACTCACAAACCAATTGGTAAATCAATGCTATATGGTGCTATTCTTTTTGGCGTTGGCCTTTTAGCAATAGGATGGTTACCAAAGTGGTTTCAAGTAATAGACGCAAATGATTTAATTATTCTAGGCTCATTATTAATAGCTTATACAGTTTATACAGTAGGGGAAATGATTATGTCACCTGTCCAAATGACATTCGTCGCTAATATAGCTCCAGAACATTTGAGGGGGACTTATATGGGGGCGGCTAATCTGCAATGGATTACAGGTAATGTATTTGGACCTCTTCTAGGCGGTGTATTACTGGATCAGCTTTTAGGACATATGTTATTTACAATCTTAGGTGTGGGTTGTATTATTTCTGGATTTGTTTACTTACTATTAGATAGACTTATTGAGAATAGAAGTAAACAAATACCTATAAAACAAACATCTTAATTTTAATATTGTTAATAAGTTGAAAATTAAATTTTATGTTTTAAGGATTAAATAAAGTGCACGTTTATTAATAGTAAACGTGCACTTTATTTATTAGTGTTTAAACTTAATTTATATATAGTGAGTTTTTTAGGTGACGACTTAAGTGTATAAAAGTAATTTGCTACTTTATTTAATTAATTTCAACTAGACTTCTTGTCTTATCAATATGATTAAGTAACATACGATACTCTTCTTCGTACATAGTTACACGTTGTAGAAGGGAATGATTTTCTGTCTCTAAAGTTTTTATTTGACTTTGTAAGTTTGTAAATTCATATGTTTTTTTATAATTTTGTAGAAAGAGAATAATATCATCTAATGTCATAGATAAAGAGTATGTTTCTTTTTTGTTGAGAGGGAGAAATATTGTTTCCCACTTCTCGATTTTGTTTTGTTTGTTGTATTTCCTCTTGGTATTGTTTTCTCACGTATGAATTCCAGCGAAATCCACAAGCTGCAGGTGTCCGATTTAGTAGCTTTGCTACTTCCTTGAATGCAGTTAACTGTGTTCCACCGTTACGAATATTCTGGAGTACTGTTGATGTGAGAAGTAAATCTTTATCGTTAGTCCAGGAATCTTGTCTTGAGAGTACCACGTTTTAACCTCCTTTATATGTTTTATAACATTAATCAAATTAAACGTTCTCTTTTCCTTTTGTAAATTTGATATCAATCTCTCATTTTAATCTACTTAGAATAAATCCGTTAATACGTAGATTGCTGATGATGCGTTAGGTGGATTTACTTATATCACCCACCAATTTATTAGTAAAAAATTAATTTCGTTGTACATAATATTATAGGATCTTCTGACAAGAGACAATTACGCTGATATAGCCACTAATAGGAAATAAGAGTACTTTATCTGTTTGTATTTTGGGTTCTGGATAACGATTGTAATATGCGTTTTTAATAGACATTTAGTAGATATTTGTTAATTTAGCATCTCTAAATGGAGGCATGTAACTTGAATATAATAGATTAAAAGAGGATATATACTATTGGGGTTAAAGAGAAAACGAAATAGAGAGGATATTTTAGGTTAGGAAAATTTGAATGGACTTGTCATTAAAGATAGGACCTTTCAAAAAGGGAGGATAATTGACAACTGTAGGTACTATGATTAGGAATTTAATTCTAATCATTTTATGTTGAGAAATAAAAAATTATTTTGTAAAAGGCGAGATGGGATGGGAATTCATATAAATTTTACAAGAAGAGAAGGTAAAAGTAGAATTTTATTGAGAATAACTTGTGCTAGATTAACTTAAAAAACCTTATAATATAATTATATTATAAGGTTTTATTTTAACTATAATAATATTTATTGTGATTTTTTATCGAAGAATAAATTTAAATCTGTTTTGTCTGTGTCGTCTGCTAAAGCATTTTGTATAATATCATTTAATAATTGCATTTTTTCTTTTTCAAAAAATGGGACACTAATATAATAAGGTGTTCCTGCTTTTTCAATTCTTAATATTGTCTGGATACCGCTACCCGCAATTCCAATACCTAATAGTAGTAAAATTAATCCACCAATAAAACTATCACTTAAAGTACCTAATCCAAATAAGAAAATTAGTATTCCTAAAATCATTGGTTTAAAGAAATACTTGGTAGATAACATTGCTCCAGAAATATTTTTTAGAGGAATGTTTTGTTGGTCTTTACCAGCAGGAATAAAACCAAATAATGTGTTTGATAAGTTGGTTTTTACAAACCTATTATCAACGTCTACTCTGCCTTTTATCCAAAAGAATAATAGGCTGGTTGAAAATTCAAGTCCTTTCATCTTTTCATCTCCTGTTATAAATTACTAATAATAAAATCTATATATCTTTATATTAACATTAATTATGAAATATGTGTATAATTTTTTATAAAATTATAATATACAGAATAACAAGAGTGAAAAAGTGTTAAGGGCAATACGATTATAGGGAGACTATTAACTGGTACAGGTTTTGCTGAAGTAAAAGCGAAACGAATTCTGTTTGATGAGGTGCCAATGGATTATTGGTCATTTATGCAATATATAATTTATCTAACGAGGGAAATGTTATTGTAGGATACGGAGATGGTATATTTGGTTTGGGATATAATGTACCTGTGAACAAGTAGATGCACTACTTTATCGAGCACATTTGAAGGGGTATGTGAAAGATGATCAGATACTACATATTCAAGGGAAGTCGTCATTTGCTAATCTTTATCATGATATTAATGAAAACTCAACAATGTTTTTAAAAGAAATTTTGACGGTGACAGAGTTAGAGATTTTTAAAGGAGACAAAAAAGGAAATCTTAGGACAAAAGGTACGTTTACACGCGCGGAGATGGAACAAATAATTAAAAATGCTTTTCCCTACAGTGTGAAAGCTCCGCATTAATTTAAAGGTATACCTGCTAACTTTTGGGTAGAAGAAGAAATTAGTGTAGTTTACTCTAATTATATTTTAGCAGGAGTAGAGATAGGGGAATTTGCTCCATTTATGACAGCAACTCGTGAACAGTATGCTCAATTTTTATATAATGCTCTTTGAAATGATCTTTTATGGAATCTTAAAGATCTATTTGAATAATGAGAAGAGCTTTTTCTAAAAGGTAAATCAGTTATTAAACAAAGGCTATGGGATTTTCTTGCTGTAACCATTTCTTATTTATCACTAGACAGCTTTATTAATAAGAGAAAAAAGTTGGTGAGATAAAGGGCATCATTCTAATTAGAATGATGCCCTTCTTAATTTTAAATATAATTTAATGAAATACTTTTTCAATTGTGGGCATAACAGCTATTGGTGGTAGGGATTTAGTCCATGCAGCTGCATATACATTTAATTTCTCACCTAATGTGTAGTTTTCACCACTTGAAACAGGGACCCTTAAAATCTTATTTTGAGAAACTAGATCCCACCAATCATGTTGATAAGCAAGAGCTTCATCTTTTGTAGACGTAGCTGCAACTACTAAATAATTGTTCTCTACTGAAATGACATATCCAGTAAAAGGTTCTTGTTCTTGGTTCTGAATAGAATGAACAGGAATATTGTTGGCGGAAATCTTGTTAGAATCTGCAAAGGCCGGTGTTAATCCGAATGTAAATCCACATCCTAGTGTTAAAACTGTTACCGTTGTTACGAATATTTGTTTTTTGTTAAACATGATATATCCCCCTTATATTTTATTCTTACACTATCCACTTTCAATTTACATACATATAAAGCCTTTTAATATTAAGATGTTTAACAATTCTGTAACAATTATCCTATAAATGTTAATATTATCTATTAATGGAATTGGGTTTGTGTTATAATTCACTAGGTGAACTATTATTGTTCATTTCATCTCTTGATGAATGTATGCCCTTCCTTAAGTGTAAAGATGTTCGATTTTATTGGTGAAGAGGGGAGATATCCCTTTCCTTTTTTTTATGAGATTTTGGGAATGAACAGAAAAAGAACCCTATGGGGTTCTTTTTCTAGGCATATTAACAGTAAGGAGAGTATTGAAATGCTATTTTCAAATCTTTATCAGGAGAAAAATTTGAAAAAGCTTATCATGTTATTATTTTTACATATATCTAATATAAAGTGAATTGATAATATGTAGATTCACTATTACTAATATTCAATTAAGATATTTAGCGCTATGTTAATAGTGTTAACTATCTTAATTGGTGTGGAATATGATAGAAAGCATAAGTTTACCGCAAACTTATACTTTCAGGATTTGAAGAATATTCTTAATATGAATTTTAAAGAAAATACAAAATTTTACTAGACGTGAGAAAGAAGGAACTGAAAATATCCTTTAAAATAAGATATATTTTGCTCAAAAGATTAGAGGGCACCAATTCATTAAAGCGATAAAAAACGTTTTAATGAATTGGTGTCCTTTTTGTTTTAAAAAGAGAATATATTTTCTCAACAGGACAAATGGTAATCGGCTATAAGTATTAATTATAAGGATAAAAGGAAAATAGAAATTAATAATAAAGGAGAATGCAAAATGATAACATTAATATCTGAAAGAAATCTAGCTGAAATCCACGAAGACGATGTAGATGTATTAAAAGTAATGGCACATCCTGTTCGATTACAAATTGTAAATGAATTAATGCATCATAAAATGTGTAATGTTACACAATTAACGGAAATATTAAGACTCCCCCAATCCACTGTTTCACAACATTTATCAAAATTGAGGAGAACCGTACTCCGTTCAGAAAGAAGAGGGTTAGAGATGCATTATTATATAGATAATGCTAAGGCACGTCAGATTGTTGAAATTTTAGGTTTATAGGTTAATAATACATAAAAGGTTTCCTGTTACAAGGCAGGAAACCTTTTTTATATGTATAACTAATTGTTTGATAATATCATACTGTAGAAGCTACCTAACAATAATTAAATTTAAAAGCTTGTTTTATCTTGCCACACACAATTTAACACGATACATAGGTGTAAACTTACAAAGAAGGGTTTTAAATAGAAATTAGATATAACAATGGATAATGGTAAGTGTATTAAAGAAACTATAGAATTAATGAAATGCAAAATAATAAATAATAAATAGTTGTTGTAAAGGCTTATTCTGATAATAAAAGGAATTAGATACATTAAATTCAACTATGAGTTTTTTTACTAAAAATATGTAAGTGAGGATTACAAGCAACATAATCCTTTTGTAGCTGATGGACGAAAAGCTTTCATGGATTTCTTTAAGGAGGATTTTGTTAAGAACCCTAATTCTTTTGCAGAAATTAAACGTGTAGTAGCTGAAGGAGATACAGTTTCTCTTCATGTACATTCTCGTACTCACTCTCAAGATAAGGGAGTTGCTATAGTGGATATTTTCCGTATAAAGGATGGAAAGATTGTCGAACACTGGGATGTAATTCAAGAGATTCCAAGTGAAGCAGCTAATGATAATACGATGTTTTAGGTAGAAAATCTATTTATAGATTGTTAAAATATTTTTTCGAAAATAAGTAAGATTGCGTTAGTAAAAATATCCTTAGAGTGATTCTTTCTTACTAACGCAATTTTAAACTTTTTAATTCCGTAATTATACTTGAAATCACCGCGATACCTAATACTATCCTGTATAGTTTATAGGAATAATATCTCCCTGACTAAAGTTTTCAAGAAAGGATTTATAAATGTTTTTTAATTCATTGCATGATGGCAGGAATTTAAAGTGGCCTTTATCAATTCGTTATAACCTTTCTTAAAGTGAATAAATCCTCTTTTTATTTTCTCATTTCCTCCGTTTTAGATATGTCTTTTTAGGATTTCAAATCTTACCTTTTCATCAAATTTATCTGCAATGTATATTACAGTTCCGGCAAGATATTTTAGTCCATAAGCTACGGGTGTCATCCAAAGTTTATTTAGGAAAGAAAGATCTTTAATTCGGTGCTTACTTGAAAAGAAAATCATATTGTTCACTCCATTTCTAAAGGTGATAGATATTTTAATAGTCGTCTTATTTATTGTTTTAGTTGCGTAAACAAGGTACAGTACAAAATGTACTTTGCTATTTTGAACAATTTTTTTGTTTGGGAATTTGTATAGAGATAGAAATAATAAGAATAGTGAATAAAACCCTACTAAAGTTTAGTAGGGTTAAGTAGATAAAGATGTAGAATGGATAATTTAAGAAATAAAGGACATAAACTGTGTTTCTTAATTTCTTTGTGTAAGACTCTTAACAAATAGCGTTAAATAGTATGAGGAAGAACCAACTAAAATAGCATATGGTATTAGAATAATATCAATACCATTTACAATTACATAACCAAAAAAACCAGTCCAAAAGCCATTACAAAAAGAACAGTCTAAAAAAATTTCAAACAATTCATGAATACTACGTAATTTTTCACGTGTGTACTGAAATTTTATTTCAAATAAAAATGCGCGTACCCCTAAGGATATAAATAGCAACAGGCTTATACTTATATCAAAATTCATTATCTCACCTCCAATTCCTATTTAAAAGTCGTAATAAGTTGTTAGAAAGTTGAGGGTTACAAAATAATTAATATTTAGCTGGGATATTTAATAAATCATTTGAAAGATAGTTACCCCAGTAAAAGCTAACATAATGAAATGAATTAAAGTATATTTTTTCTAAAGATATGGCCCAATGAATAAAATCTAATCTATTAACCTTAACTTTTCTGGCTCTATAGACCATATGGTGGAGTCCCTCTAAATCAACTAAAATATAGCGTTGAGGGTTAATATCCTGATTAAAGGTAATTACAGCACTGCATTTAGAGCGTTTGTCCATATTTTCGATTAAGCTATAAGGATTTTTTATTCCAATTGCATTTTTCCCAATATCGTATCCAACAAATAAGAATTGATTACTTGTAGTAAGGACAGCTCTTATCTGTTTATCATTGTATAAAAATGAAAAATATTTTTTTATATCAGTAGTGTTTAACTTTCTATCTTTATGTAAATTCAAGATATCACCTCCCTATAGTTATCGAAATTTAAGTAACTATAGTTGCAAGTGAATTGTAAAGAGACTTATTAGTTTAAAGGTTGTTGCTGAATCACAATGTATAAATTGCAGCATTTAATTTAAAGGTAAAAGCTGAATCCATCATATTAAAGCTAAATAATATTATTAATAAATTATTATCTATTATTTAATAATGATTATTTGTTATAAAAATAGATTCAATACTATCTCATTTTAGAAACTAAAAATATTTAAAACCATTATTTTTATATTGAATTCCATCAATTTCAAAGTGGATTTAATTATTTAGTGTAATTTATAAACAAATTCAGAGAAATAAATCGTTTACATGTTTTATGTTAAATGACAAGTACTTCTTTAATAGAATTGCTAATTTGTTAATTGAAGAATAAATAAGAAAATCTTTGATCATGTCAATTCAATAGTTAAGAATGTACGTGAGAGCTTAATAGAAGCTAAGTGTAAAAAATTAATTTTGTTAAGAGTAATTATGGGGTGAGATAGAGTTTGACTAAATTTATTCTAAGTGATGTTAAATTTTCATTGTGATTTTCTTATATTGTTACTGCAAATACTTACAAGAGGGTGTGATGAGTTGTTCTTTCCACGTATCACTGATGTTTATGCTTGCATACATAAGACATTGAGAGAAGATAGTGTAATACGTAAATGTATGGGTCTTAATAATATTACAGTAGATATGGAAAATGAAATGCACATACAAAAGCGTATGTCTCCTAAAGAGGCACTAAACAACCAAATTCCTTTAATTGCATTTTACAAGTCATTTGTTCAAAAGGAACGAAACAATAATATTCATGTGATAACATTTGACTTCGATATCTACACAAATGATGATGTGGAATTGGCATTAGACCTTGCAGATAGAATAAATCAATTATTCGATAATCAATCTCTGCAGTTATTTAAAGGAGTATTTTTCAAGGGTCAGTATGTAGGATCTGCAGAGGTTGCAAGTGAAATAGAACACTCTTATAAGTATTTCACTAGATTTGAATTTATTTTTGAAATTGAGGGGTGTAGTTAATGTCACAATTTGACAAGTTTAACAGTAAGAATAAGAAAATGATTATTAAAGGTGCAGGTAAATTTATGGCTAAAATTCCAGGGTGTGATGAATTAATTACACTAGGTCATATGGCGAATATGCGTCTTGATGTGCAGTTGGATATGGTTGATATTGAAGGGGGAGACTCTTCAGCACCTATTGATACACTACTACGTAAAAAGGTAATTGATATTACTGCAGAGGATGCAAAATTTGATTTAAACATGGTACGTCTTGTGTTAGGGGCAAAACTTCGAGAAGGAGTTAGCGGCTTAGCCTATGAATTGAAAAATGAAACAGTAACAATTGCTGGCGATACTGAACCTGTTTCTATTAAATTATCTAGTCCAGTATTAACAGGTAGCGGAGCACCTAAAGTACAGATTTTCAACCAAGTTGCAGGTTCATTTGTACCAGAATCAGCAATTACAGTAAATGGATCAGCTGTAACACTAAAAGGTGGTGCGGTTGAAGGTGATACTGTAGTAGTTTATTATCCTGTGGCATCATCATCTATCGATCCTGATGGTTTCGTATGGGTATTAGAAGAACGTCATGATGTTAAAGGTGGACTAGTGACTCTTAAGAATCCTCTATTTGGTGGATCTTTAGGTTCAGCTTCTTCTAAGACAGAGCATGTATCTGTAAGATTAGTAAAAGAGAATAAATTACTTAAAAAAGTAACAACTAATCCTGCAAAAGGTGAGTATACAATTGATCCTTCTACAGGGGAGATTAAGTTTAATGATTATCTTGAAGGAGAGCAAATTTATGTGAACTACAAGCGCCCAGAGGTTGTAGATGTAATGGCAATTGGTTCTCGTGATTTCCCTCTTACAGTATCTGTTGTTCATGATGGACATTTTGAACAAATGGATGGTAGCATTCAAGGTTACCAAGTTGAACTATATTCTTGCCGAGTGAAATCTAACTTTACATTAGACACAGCACGACAAACAGCAGCGACTCATAGTATTACACTTACAGTTATTGATGGGGAACGTACAGACAGTCGTTTAGGTTCTATTAAGCGTTATCAAATTGAAAAAAGTGGCGATGTTTGTTAATTAGAGAAGAGGATACCTATGTATCCTCTTTTTTATTAATTTATTTTTAAACATTTTAGATAAGGTGAGAATGGATTATAAAAATATCTATCACTTAAACCTTTTTTCGTAAGGTTGTTACATTTAACACATAAATTCTTATATTAGTTACGAGGTCGTTTAGGTGATCCCCTTCCTTGCGTCCTCTATAAATTTAATAAGGGGTAATAGAGTAATATAGGGGGAGATTAAATGAGTGAACGTAATTTAGCAATTCCAAGTAGAGAAGAAGCTATCGAGGAACCTACTCTTGTAGAGGAAGCAGAGGAGAAGGTTGAAAAGCAAGAACCTAATAAACAAGAGGAAATAAAGTTAACTAAGCAGGAATCAGAGTTTATTGAAAAAGTATTCTTCGAAGAGGATGAAAAGGTAACATTACGTGATGGAAAAACCTATGCTATCCCTCCTTTAGGATTAAAAGATGCTAAAAACCTAATGAAAAAGTTGAATACAATTGATACAGGTGTCATTATTGCTAATTTAATTGCAGATGAAACAGGTAATGATAGTTATGATGAACTATTAGAGGTCCTATTGATGGGCTTTAAACCGTATTATAAAGAAATTTCAGCTCATTATTTAGGGGATTATATTGATATTGTAACAGCTAAAGAAATTATAGATATTATGATTGGACTTAATGGCTTAAAAAAGTCTTTATAGACTCTGAGGAAGAAGAAAAAGAATATGACGAAAATGCCTACGTTGATTGGGCAGAGATTTTCTTTAACTTAGGTCACTACCTGGGGATGAAAAAACAGGATATATGGGATTTGACATTACCTCAGTTAAACTATTACTTAAAGAAATGCCATAAGCATATAGAGTTTACAGTTAAGGTACATTCAATGTCCTTCACTGGGTTATTTGGGGGCGGTTCAGCTCAAGCTGCCGAACAGAATAATCTAAAATATAGTGATGGAAAAGAAGTAATTGACGGATATGAGGTTGCAAATGCTGATGACATGGAGTGGTTAGCAGGTATTCTCTAATAAATAATCCTGCCCTTCCTTTTTATTTGAGGATAGGGCGGGATTTTATTATGTAAAAGGAAGGTGAAATAAGTGACAGTCAATAATCAAAATATTGGTGCTACTATTGCACTAGAGTTTGATAAGTCAATAAAAAATATGAAAGAGTTTGGAGTACAGTTGGAACAGCTAGATCATCGTTTTGGTAGTATAGAAAAACGTATAGATGCTATGAAAAACTCTTTATCTTCGTTATCGGCTCAGACATCTAAGGCAGCGGGAAGCAACCTTAGAGCAAAACTTGAGCAAGAATTAAATAATATCGTCCAAGCAAATGGTATTACTTTATCTTCAGTTGGGTCAGCACCTTTAAGTATTAAACAAGAAACCGTTCAACAATTGATGTCTAAAGTAGATAAAGAGTTAAATAAAACGATTGTAAAGATGATCAAAAATATAAACATTAATATGGATTCTGCTATGAATAATAGCGTAGTACCAGTTGGAAAAGATGAATTTAATAAAATTAATAAAGAAATCTCTAAGTTAATTAGTAATCAAATTAAACAATTAGTAAATTCCATTCGCGAAAATGGGGGGGATTTAGTAAATGCAGATAACTTGAGTGGACTTAAATTAGATATTTCTAAGGGAACGGTTAAGCAAATTTTAGTAAGTATTAAAAATCAATTAAAACCTATTTTACTGAACCCTGAGGTTGCTATTGAAGGACAGACATTAACAATTTCATCGAAAGATTTATCTGAATTAACGAAAAAAGTAAGAGGGAAAATAAAAGATTCTATAAAATTTGATTTCGAAGGTGTTATTAGCGAAGAGAATGGCATTGATAGCGAGATTATAAAAACAGCTAAACGTATTGACAGTTTAATAGAAAATTATATAAAAGGCATACGAGGAGGGCTTCAAAAGATTGATCTCAAATCTGTAGAAGTACCTATGAAAAATATATCTAAACAACTTCAAAGGTATATTGCAAATGATTTAGGTGTTTCTCCAGCCGAGTTAGCTCATACTTTTCATTCTGTGGATCGAGGATCTCTAAGAGGATATGCTTTAAAAAGGCAGTTTGAAGGTATGGAAAATACAATTAATAAAAAGTTAACTGCAGGAACAAATAAAATAATGATGTCACTGAAACAATCAGTAAGAGCTGTGGACTTTGAACCTCATTCTAATGTTACGCAATATTTAACTAGTGAAATTAACAAGCTGAACAAGCAAATTATTAAAAAAATTAAGGAGTCCGTTGATAAGCAGTTTGCACATATAAGGAATGAAATTCTAGAAATTAATACTAACCCTCAAAAGGCGAATAGTAATAGACAGTTAGGCTTTATTGCAGGAAATAGTGCTAATACTTTAAATAACTCAAGTGGATCAAATCATAGTAATACAAATAAAAATAATAGCGATTCTAGTACAAGTAAATCCACAAAACAAGACAATCCTTTTGATGGGTTTGGAATGGCTGGAGCGGTTACCAAAAAAGTTAGGAGCCTTGCTTCGGGCTCAATGCTAGATCCGATGGCTGCAATATCTAAAGCAATGGAAACCTTTAAAATTGCTCAGTTAGAACAGTTAAAGATTACACAAAACTTCTCTTTGAAACCTGAATATAAAAACAAAAATGGAAATACAGATTGGCTAAAATTAGATAATGATACTGGAAATCTAATGAATAATGTACGTGATTTATCCACTCTTTACGGTATTGATTACGAAAGAATGTCTAAGGTAGCTGGTATAGCATCAGGTGTTACAGGGGATAAACAATCTGCACGACAATTTGTTGATCAAGCTTCTAAAGTTTATCGTTTAGATAACAAATCAGATTTGGTTGAAACAATTGCTCCAGGATTACAGACAATTATGGCACAGTTCAAATTATCTGTCTGGGAGTTGGATGGAGTAGTTAACTCTTTTGCTGTTGCTACGAGTCAAACTAAAGCGACTACTGAAGATATTATGAAGGCTATGTCAAAATCGGGTACAGCACTCCATTCAGTGGGAGTGAATGCAGAAGATGCTGTGGCTTTAAATGCATTAGCAATTCAAAGTTCAGGAGAAACAGGGGAGAATGCAGGTGCAGCCTTAAAAACGATTGCAGAACGTATTACTTTACCATCTGTTTCTAAGCAATTAGAAAATTATGGTGTAAAGGTATTTGAAAAAAATGAAAGTGGTATGAAAGTACGTCGGAATTTCATTGATATCCTATCAGACACTGCGAAAGCAAGCAAAAATAAATATATTGGAGAAGATAAAGTAAAATCCATTCTGTATGGAGAAGGTGGGGCAAACCAGCCACCAAAACTGATGTCCTTTTTAGAGACCATGCATAAAGCGGGGATAAATAACAGTAAGGATTTATCGTATTGGAAAATTAAGCAAGAAATTAATGAATTTAAAAAAGATCCTGCACGCCTTCAAGAAATGATTGCGGTAACGATGAAATCACCTTCAGTGACAATGGAAAGAGCTGGGGTATCTGTTAATAATGCATTAGTGTCAGTATTAGATGCGCTAAATCCAGAGATTCAAACTTTAGCAAAAATTATTACAAACTTAGCCCAGGGAATGGAGAAACATGCAGGGCTATTTGCGCAGTTAATTACGATTTTAGGTAATGCCTTGGTAGGTTTTGGTGCTATTCATGGAGTCAAACGATTAGGTCAATTGAGTAATTATGAAGAGCATTACAAGAAAGCCACTATGGAAAACAAATTCTTTGGTGGTACATCTTTTACAAATCGTAAAGTGGACGGAGCGGTAGGTTTTTTAAATGATCATGTTTTGGGGGAGAGCCAAGATTTACGTAATCAAGTAAATAACAAAAAATTCTATCGTGCGGCTATGAAAAATGATACGTTAAAAAGTTATTTTGAAGAATTAGCAAATTTAAAAGAGGATAGAAAGAATGAGATAAAAGAATATGTAAAAGATCATGGTGGAAAAGCTGAAAATATGGCCGATTTCCTTAGCATCATGGATGAATCTAAAGGCTATTATATGGGTGAAAAGAAAGAATTAACAGCTGATGAATTACATACTCGTTCAGCCTATAATGCTCGCAACCTTACCCAAAGTAAATTATTAACAGACGCTTTTACCACAAATTTCTCAGAGCATTTAGTGAATACCTTATCAAATAGGACTAACTTTGACAGTATGAATGAGAATCAAAAATCAACGGCTGGTCGTTTAGCTCAAATGGATGATCAAAAACGTATTGGATTTGAGACATATCTAGATCAAAACTATCAAAGCGTAGGTAAATCGATAAATAATATGGATGGGCTTAATAAGGCACTCGATGAATATGAGGCTAGTAACCGAAAGGCTACTATACAAACAAGACAAAGTACCACTGCGTACAGGGATTTATCAAGTGCCGTAAAAAAGGTAGCTGATGAAGCTGAAGGTGCATCAAAAAATAGAATGAAGGGTTTTCTTGATTTTCTTGATACTATCCCACAGCGAACAAGAGGAGCTGGTGGGGCTATTATGGGACTTGCACGCAGCGTAGGAAGATTTGCTAAACAATTAGCTATTGCAACCGCTGTTGGTGATGTTTTAACGAATTCTGCTGAGAGCTTTGGTTTAACGACCAAGCAAGAAAAAATACGAGATTATCATAATCAAACCGCAGGTGCCGCTGAAGCATATGTTAAATATGAAGAAGATGAAGGTAAGGGGAGTAGATTTCTAAGACAAGCCGGATTGGCATGGAATAAAATTACAAATACTTTTTCACCAGGACACCCCGACGTAGATAGTTTTGATGTGGGATTAGGTCAAGAATTTTTAGGCGGAAAAGGGGGATTTAAAGGGAATTTTGAGAATTGGATAAAGAGAGAATATGGAACGTCGAATTGGAAAGAAGCTTTAGAAAAAGAGAATGAAAAAAGGGCAAATGATGCAAAATCTAAAGGTCAAGATGGAAATTATTCAAAAGCATCTTTAACAGATTTAACACAATCGTATTTAAATCAATCTGGAATGTATGCTAAGAAGCAGCAATTGGAAAAAGAAGAGTTTATAGATCAATATAGGAAATCGGCCATCTCTGAATCAGAGCAGAATATGCGAAGGGATGAAGCAGAAAAAGCTCGTAAAGCTTGGGAGAATAAAATGATAGATGAGGGTCAATATGATTACTTTTCTTATGATGATTTAAAATCTCGTATTCAAGAGAGCCAGAAAGTTGCCAGTAATAAGGGAGAACTTAACTTAATTACCGCCCTTCTAGATGGTGTGAAAGCTGACTCAAAAGAGTATATGAAACTTAGGTTACAAGTAATTCAACAAGAGCGAGAAGCTTACAAAAAAGAGATGGACGAGCTTCATAACTTTACTCGAGGGCGAGAGGCAGAGTTGGAAGAATTGGAAAGAAATGGGGAAAGGTATACTGTGGACCCAGAAACTAGAGAAAAGGTAGAGACGGCTGATTATAAAAAAATTAAAGAATCTGTTGAACGGAGTAAGGACAAAGAAAAGAAATTAAAAGCTGAATTTGACCTAGAAGATAAGAAAAAACAAATTGAAGCACAACGTATTAAAACGGAATTTTATATTAACGACACTCAGAAAGGATTTTCTAGAGCTCAGGCTAAGAAACAGTATAAGGATACATTAAGTGCTATTAGCATGAACACAGAGAGTCCTACTTATATTGATTCACAGATTGTTTCAAGCCAATCAATGATTGGAGAAATGAAAAGTAAACTGGCAAATCTGCAATCCCAACAGTTAGCAGATCCAGATGGTCAGTTACAAGATACTATTCAAGGATTGAGTCAACAAATCGCAAGTGCTGAATTAGAAGTTAAAAATTTAAGAATTCAAAGGCTTACAGCTTGGAGACATGATTTTGGTAATAATATGGATGATTTGGAAATTAAGTACATGCAGGAACGTGTGAATTTTGGACCAAGTATAGGAGATGATAGTTTCTTAGCACGTGACTTAAGAGTAAGAGAATTACAAGATCGTAAATCACTTATAGATAAGACCTTAGCGGTCAGAATTGCAGAGCGAAATAGTGGTAAGTTTGAAGAAGGTTCATCTGAATACGAACAAATCATGAAAGATATTCGAGAATTGACAAAACAATCTTTACAAGCACAGATTGGTATCCACCAAGAGTTAAGAGCACAAATGGGTGGAACATTTAATCTTCCTGAAGGCGTACAGGTTATGTCTCAGTATGATTATCTAACAAGTAAAGGTACACATTCAAACTTTAGTGTTCAATCAGGAGATATGTATGTCAATATTACGTTACCTAATGTAACTGGACAAACTTCTAGTCAACAGTTAGCGAATCTTGGAATGAATTTAGGAAAAGGATTAGCACAAGGTAGAACAACACCACTACGAAATCAGTTAAATTCAGCCCCTTGGGGATATCCAACATTCTAATTACAAAACCCCATCTAATTATTAGGTGGGGTTTCTTATAATACTAAGGGGTGATTAAATGGCACAACAAAAACCAAGTAAATCAAATGATGATGTATTTAAACGTAAATTATTTTATGATAACGGGATTCGTTTTGTACAAGTAAGGGGGCGTATGACTGGCGATTATAAGCCACCAACGCCAGTATTAAAATCCCATATAAACGAAAATATTCAATCTTCTGCAGGATTGGTAGGGAAAGGGACTTCTCATTATTCTACTACCATTCAATTTTTATTTGCGAGCAAAGAGGAATTTGCAGATTGGCTGCAGTTTATTGGTGCAGAACACAAATACTATGATGAAAAAGGCACGATTTATTTAGGGATTGTTAATGGTGATTTAGATATTAAAACAGCAGAATTTGAGACGAAATATATCATTACTGTAAACCTTATGTTAATTCGAAAACAAGATTTCGAATATCGTCATCAATATCCTTTTATAGATATTGAAAATCATTGGGCGCAAACGTATATAGATGAAATGCAAAAAAGGGGCCTTATCACTACTTATGCTAGTGATGGAACACCTGTACAATATTTTCAACCTGAAGTTTGGATTACAAGGGCTCAAACGGCATCCTATATGACAAGGACTTTTAAATACATCGAAAAGATATTGAGGGGGTATTAAAAATGCCAAAGCGATGGTTAGATGTGGGTCCAAAGGATTGGTTTTATCGTGCAGTATTAGAAACAGATAATATGTTTATTGATGCAAAAAAAGAAGAAACCTTATTTAGTGGAAAAACCTATAACCAATTTATTGGTGGCAAGTCACGTCAGGTTCATAATTTTACTTCAACAGAGGGACAAACCAAGTTTGAAGTAAGCGGATATAAACCTGATTCTAGGGAAATGGTGTTTGTTTATATTGATGGGGTGCCTACACTCCCATCTAAACTTGAGGATAATTTTATACATATTGGTTATCCGTTAACCAATGGAAGAGAAGTTAGTATTCTTTTATCTGGGGTAGTGGAAATGCATGAAGGAGATCATACTCTTGAAAACTGTCAGATTTATCCTTTGATGAGCGGATGCTCTTTGGCTTATCCGGCAAAAAAGTTAGAAAAAGCGAATAATTACGTATTTGATATCACTTACTCTTTAAATGAAATAGCAGTTTGCATGAACAAGAAGTTAAAGAGAATACATGTAGATGTAAATGAAGACGAATCCATACAAGGTGCACTTACAAGAACGTTAGGATTTAAACGAGACTGTTTTACTATAATTAATGGATATCTTTATGTATCTTATAATTTAAATCAGTTTCCTATTTATGTGAATTACAATTATCAAAAGGGTGCTCAAATCAAAAATAGGCAGGGAGAAAAAGTTGTCCCTATGTCAAGTTGCGCACTCTATAATGATAGATTCTTTCCTGATATAACGATATATAGAGGAGAGTTTTTTACTTTGTTACAACGTTTAAGAATGAATATTTATAATCGATATACAGATAGAGGATATGTAAATAATACAATTAAGCAAACGGAGAGATACATTAAAGATAAAGATAAGATTGTAGGAAAATGGTATGCCGAATCAGTCTTAAATATATTAGATGAAAAATTTAATGATGGTTGTTATGTATTTCCACTTTACGCAGATGATTCCTTTCAACCTGAGGTATGTGTAACTAGAGCTGAAGCAATTGTATATTTACATAGATTTACAGAATGGGCACTAGAAAGATTTAGATAGGGGGGAATAAGGTATGCCGAACGTATTTGATCATAGAACTCCTGCGCCTCAGTTGTTAAATGACGTAATGAGAAAAGTTAATGCTTTAGGTCATGAACCTAGGGTTATTATTGAATTTGACAAAATGGCCTATGTACCAGGAATGAAAAATAAGTTTGAAGTTTGGGACAGAATTCGAGAAGCATCTATTGTGCATCAGGCAGCAGAGGCAACTTTAACAACACCAGTAGCAGGTGCTGAGCCAAGTTCTGTTACAAAAGGTGGAGAATCAGGGGATAGATTTGAGTATATTAAATGTGCCTTAAATAAATGGGTAAAACATTATAAGTGTCCCAATGTTGCTTATTTCTTTCTATTAGCTGTAGCAAAGCATGAAACAGGATTTGGAACATTGGGACAAGGGAAACCTGAAAAAGGAAGTTATATAGTAGGATATGGTTGCCCGGGTTCATGCGATCCTCAATATAAAGGGATAGATACCCAAGCGAAGTATGCTGCAAAACGTTTTTCCGAAGCAATGAGGAGCAGATACGCAAAAATTTCCAATGGATATATGGATGCTAGTGATGTTGATTATTTCCATGAAGGTGGAGATAAAGGATATAAAAAGTGGAAATGGTCAGCAGATGGACCTAACTGGAAAAAACTTGTGAAAAGCTATTTTGATAGAATTATTGGTGAATCTAGTCAAAAAAAATGGCATTGTAAAGAATCTGGTTCTATTATTAATAAAAATCTGTTTCCAAAGCATTCTACAAATCTAAATGTTTCCAAGAAGGAAGAAGACTGTGGTTGTGAGAAAGCTGAGACTTATACAATTGAGGAACAAAGGAAAGAAGTTCATAATGCAACCTCTAGTGCGTTATCCGGTGCTACTTTTCCTGTTGAAGGAATTTCATTTGGAAATGGTGCGAAAGTATCTTCACACCATATGAAACATAAGGGCGGGGGTGCACGTTCAGGGCATAAGGGTACTGATATTATACATACATCCCAAGGTAAAATTAATGGTATGTGGGTAGTAGCGGCTTGGGCTGGACATGTACATAAGGCTTATAAAAGTACATCTTATGGTAATTGTGTAATGATTCAACATGATAATGGATATATGACAGTTTATGCCCACATGCAAAATAATTCTTTACAGGTTCGAAAAGGTGATTTAGTTACTCCAGGAACACGTTTAGGGAAAGTCGGAAATACAGGTCAATCTTATGGCGCCCATTTACACTTTGAAATTTGGAAAGGTGAATGGATTTATGGTGGAAATAATCATATTGATCCATATCCTGTTTTAACAGGTGCTCAAAAATTAGGAGTAGCACCAAGCGGTAAAGGTAATAATGGAGGCGGTAATACGGGCGGAAATGATAATAGTACAGGAAATGGAAGTGGTGTTAGTCAACCACCACCCCAAATGACCATTACCCAAAATATTAAGTTTAATAAGTGCTTTGATAAGGATGCAAATCTGGATGAGAATTGGCATGGACAAGAGAACATAACCCATTTTACAGCTTGGTCAACAGGCGAAAAGTATTTAGGGTTTAATGAGAATATTGCCAAAGGAGCAGTTGAAGATTTTGGATATAAACATAACTTCTCTTCAGACGGATTTTATGAATATGCTTTCTATGCAGATCTTAAAGAAGGAGATTCCGTAACGGTTACATATGACGGAATGATTGTAAAACGATATACAAAAGAGAACAATACAACACAACCTACATATGAACCTCCAGTTTATGCAAAATGGGTTGCAAGTGATATACAAGGGACCAATTCACATATATTAGATTTCTCCTTAAATAATGTAAGTGGTGAGGCCGTATTTGGACTAAAATGCTTTAAGGTAGTGGAAATTGAAACTCAATACGGTGCACAATATGTTGATGAAAGAATTAAGGCTCGTAAACGTGATGTATGGGTTGATACAGGGGCGTTTGTATACGATAAAACCTTTACAGTAGACCAAGATGTATTACAGTGGGAGATAAATAGCCATTTTGACGCCAGAGTCGCAACTGCAAGAATTACTTTAGACAATAAACATGGTATTTATTCTCCTACATATGAACGAGCCAATATCTTTCCTGAGAATTTAAGAGAAGCAGAGATGTCATATTATGAGAATGGTGCAATCAGACATGTGTTAAGTGAAGCTACCCCAGTACGTATTTATGCAGGCTATGGTGAAAACCTAGTAAGGGTTTTTACAGGACGTATAAGAGGAGAGATTGAGCAAAATTCTGATGAAAAAACAATTACTATTAATTGTGTAGATATGTACGATATGTTAGAAGAACATGTTTTTGATAGGGTCCTAACTTTTCCTCGAAGAGACGAGATACATGGTGATGAAAAACAACCAGTAACCATGTGGGTTAAATCATCTATTATTCATAATATCGTAAATGAGGCAGGAATGATTGGATGGAGGATCCATGAAGATGATTTGAGATATGCTGACGCTATTATTGAAGAAACGTATTATATTGATATCGATAGAGGTGGGAAAAAGGCAGTCGTCTGGGATACTAAAAGTCAACAATATGTCGAAAAAGATATAGCAACTGTACAAGATGCACAAGGTTATAAAAATCCTTATGTACAGGCGATAGATTTTTTAGAAGGTACAAGAGCATCTGATGCGGTTCATGAAGTCATCGGAGATATTATGTATCGCTCCTACTGTGATCGTTATGGAACATTTAGATTGGAAAATATCCGTAAAATTAATGCAAGTGAGGCAAAATGGTCATTTATAGATGGTGAGAATTTATATTCTCTTTCCACTTCTATTGACCATTCTCGTATACGTAATCATCTTATTATTGTTGGTAATGGTGGGCAAATTGAGCATTTTGTAGATAAAGATCTTCTTATATCTACAAAGGGTAATATGAGAACGGCTAAGATTGTTGCTGATTGGATTGATGAGCGATTTGGTTCAAATGCAAGAGGAACCAAAGAGGATATTTCGAACAAATTATTTTTTGATATGAAAAGGCAAGCCCGTACTTTTAATGCCGTTGTTAAAGGAAATCCAATGATAGAGTTATTAGATGGTTGTTATGTTTATGATAGTAATACTTCTAATGCAGGGTATTATGTCATAAAAGGGAACCGACTTGTTGGAAATAAGGAAGGTATGTTAAATTTCCTAGAATTTACTTGGCATGACAAAGAGAATTATTATAGCTAAAAAAACAAGGAGATTCCTGCGGAACGTTAGGAATCTCCTTGTTTTTTCTTATAATGCTATGGAAAGCGAGGTGGGAAAATGGCGCAAAAGAGTCATATGAACGTAAATGATGTATATCCAATACTTGATATGATCAATAGAAAAGTTAATCAAGGAAAGGGAACAAGACACCATTTTACTAGTCCGCTATTCAATAATGATAACGACAATGGTGTAACAACATTGAATTCTTCTCAATGGCAAGTAGAGTCATTTGAAGTCATAAGGGAAACAGAAAATTCAATAGCTAATCATGTAATTAATGAGATCCGAATTATTTATCGAAATGGTGCATTAGATAAAATTTCTTTAGTCCGTGGGCTCAATCCATCTGTATCTGATGAAATTCAAGATTATGAGTACATCAACAATATTATGATTACAGAAGTTTCTATAAAAACAGAGTGGTTTGGTAAATCCCAAGAAGTTGTTGCAAAGATTATAAGGGAAAATGATTACGGTAATTTTAAAAAGGTTAAACTCACGTATTTTGACTCGGAATGGGGCTGGAGTGAGGACGAAATTGAAGAAGATTCTATGCCGTCTAAATATGAAAATCCATCTGATTTTTATAACGGTAAATATAGTAATTATGAAGAAGTGATAGTAGAGGATTATGTAGACTATGCAGAAATAGGATATGCATCTAATGAAGAAATTGAAATCTCTCCAGATGGTTGGTCTGATGGATATAATCCATCGTCTCCTGTAGATGTTAATGTGGAACTCGGACCAAAGATAACAGATGAAATTTAGAGAGGAGGTCCTACATGAGTTTTGGAGCAAATGTAGTAGTTGGAGGGGAAATAGATAGAGTAGGTAGATTGGGTGGTGGACGTTTAGATTATCCATTTATGCCTACAAAAACAGTTCCTTATATAAAGGGGAAAATTTTAGAGGTACTAGGTACTTTAGGGCACTTTGATATTCAATTTATTCCTGATTTTGATATTGAGCTGGTCTCCGTAGCTGTAGGAGCATCTAGATATCATTCCTTTGATAATTGGAGTTTGTTTATTGGGGATGATCATAAAAATAACTATGTATTTGATGAAATTTATACGAAGGATTTACCAGAAGGTGCTTATTTAATGGCTGTGAAAACAGTAAAAGCAGGTACCCCAATTACATTCCGCTTTGATAATAAAGGTGGGCAATCGAAATATGTTTGGATAAACTTTCAATGTTTAAGGGATAATCCTAACAAATAAGAGAGGTGGATATAAATGCCTTGGGTAGAGGAAACATTAAGACATGATAATTTTTTAGATGATATGTTTGATAAAGTATTTAGAAGATTTAAAGATAAATCAGGTAATTACTGGTGGCAGAATTTTAACAATCAAGTTCCAAAAGTAGATCTATATAAAATTACTTTTGAAAAAGAGTTATTTGTAAAAGGGGAAAAGGGATATCTACCTCCTTTTGAATCTCGAGAAGGTATGTTATGCATCACTCGGCATATGATTATGCGTAGGTGGGATAATGAGTATTTAGCATTCGCACAGTCAACAGGGGCTGTAAAAATTAACACTAAAGATATTCCTAGAGAAAAAGAAGGTTTCTTAGAATGGATTTCTAATTTTTATAGAAAATCTGTAGACTATACAACTGTTTATTCATACACACTAGACACATATGCTGGATATACGCATTATGTATCACCTAGTGGTGAACTTGCTCCAGTTACTATCATGAGTGAAAATCATGGTTTGGATATATTTAGGGATAGCATGGATATAGAGTACTACGGTGAGGATGAATACTATGAAAGTATGAAACAATCACCGATTATTACCATGCAATTAAAAGGAGATACAGGTGATCTAGTTGCCTCCATAGGGAAGTTGAATTATCGAACTAATACGAATTGGTGGGGGGACTCTTTAATTCAGTTAAAAGGTGTATTTGATGAGACAAGTGCATTTTTTACATTAAAAGTAGATTCAGCTCCTAGCTGGGAAAATAATATGGTGACTTTAATTCCCTTTTTCTTTGGAAATCTAGTATCTAAAAATACATCTTCGAAAAATGAAACACCAATCGCTATGCTTGGAGGTAGGCAAGTAGGAGAATTTTTTGATTTCGATAGTATAGAGACTAAAACTGAAATTTTACAACCTATCACAAGAAATTATGTAAACCATCCATCAAACGGAGTAGATTCCGTTATGATCAAAAAAACCAAATACGGAGCGCGTTATCAAGAACATTTTTTACGTTGGAACGTGCCACCTAATCTAATGCCACCTACTCGTGAAGAATTAAGACTGGTCAAAAATGCACAAGGAACCGAGAAAGAGGAAGAATACGCTCGTAAGTACCCAAGGGCATGGAATTATTTAAGATATGGTTACTATCAATACGATTTTCATGCATCTAGGTATAGTAATAAGATTCATACATCTCGCGCAACAGTCATGCATCCTGAAGATGGTGTATTAGGGTATATTCCTAATATCGTACTTCTGCCCGTTATTAATGTTTCTGAAGGTGAGAAATTAGTGTTCCCTTATTGGTGTGAAGAATGTAATGAATCTCAATATCAACCTGAGGTACCTAAAGAATCTACTAAATTAGAGTGGGGAATTGCTAAGAGTACAAGCAAACTGAATAATCTTCATGTTAATTTGGGAGATTCAACCAATAATTCTAATTCTGATAAAGGTAATAAATTTTCTTATTATTGCGATGGATCAGTAAAGGCACAAGCAGTAGATGATACTTATTGGAATCCCTCTGTTATTACGCAAGATTATTTGGCTAACAGCACAGATGGTATTGGAAAGGAATTAAGCAAATCGTTCTGGGAGGGGCGAAATGATTGGTTAGATTATTTACAGGAGTCTCAAAGTCAGTATCATTTGGATAACTCTAAAATAAAAATTGAAGATTTTCATAAATTTTTATGGAAAACTTTAAAAGATATTAAAGATGAAGGTTATAGTTTACAAGATAGATGGCTAGATTTTAACGAGTGGGGAAAGGCAAATTTACCTTGTTTAAATGAATTGCAAAAAGCCTCAGTATTTATGTCAGCTAAACTCAATAAACCTGTCTTATTTTTCCCAGGTTCAGAGGGGTTTTTAAAGGGCGATATATTAGATAAAATGCTTCCTTTAATTAAGAAAGTACCAAGTGCTATATATGATTGGATTGACTTTAATAACGTATTTATTGAAAACGAAGATGATACAGGTCTTGTTGGAGCTTGGGTAATGGATAGTTTTGCTACAGCCATGCATAGTAATGGGAAAAAGGAAAATATTTTATCTTCTTTTCGTTCTTTAGTTAACTTTGAACCTCAGGTGCTGCTTTATAATATTTCAGCTGCCAAGGCACATCGCCCATATGACTATATAAAACCTAACCTGGGTTTTGGCAGTCATGTTGTTGATGGAGAATATAAAGCATATTATTTACCGGATATGACTAATGATAATTATATACCTTATGTTGCCGCAGAAGTAGCTGTACATGAGATGGGTCATGCATTATCTAATTATGGATATGACATATTAGGTGAAAAACTACATGAAATGCAAGAATGGTTAGATATTAGTGGGTGGATCGAGAATATTGATGGTTCATTTAATGAACTAACGAAAAGCTCGCCGGGTACAGCACTAGATAATGGAAAACTTGCTCCGGTATCAGATTATGGATGTTTTAGCCCGGCCGAAGACTTTGCTGAGGCCTTTATGATGTATATCATTAATAGACAGTTTTTAGCTAGCAATTTTAAAGATAAACACGATTTTATAGTTAATAAATTAAAAGAAATGGGTATTGATTCAAAAATGTAGGAGGTAAAATATAATGATTCTTAAGATAAAAAGAGGAGAAGATTTTGCCTTTATTGATAATGAAGGTGATATTCAACATAAAGTCAGAGTAAGCGGTAATAATGAATCTCTTGTAAAATCCCTGGATAATATTTTGAATGTTCAAACTGGAATAAGGTTTAGAGGAGAGATTAAGGGGATTCCACATAAATTAATTACAAAGGACGGAAAAAATCCTTCGACAATCAATAAATCTAATAAATTATATCTTATGGAATATTTTAAAAGAGACTTAGAATTACAAGGCTTTACCGTGGAAATTATAAAAGCGTAGAGGTGATTTTGATATGGCATTAACTCCCGTTCCTAATTTATCAGTACCGCAAAATAAAGGGTTTAAAGGAACTGATTCACTACCAATTATACATTCAATTAGATGGAGGCATTTACCATCGAGGTACATTTTTAAAGACGTAGATGACGTAATTACATATCATTCTCATGGGCCACTTACTATAGATATTAACAAGCATGGTGTATCTTATCTTGATGTTTATTTCCTAAAAGATACTGATATCGTTGAAGTAACAGCATATATCAGATTTTTAAGAGAAAAAGATCAGCTTTTAATAGAGGAACCCTATAAAATTGGAGAGGCTGGGGCAGTAATTGCTTTAGAGGATGATGAAGTAAACCATGAATTAAGGAGAGTTAAAGGAATTGCTTTTACGCAAAAAGACTTAGGTGATGGTACACCTATGTACGACTTTATGAATATGTCTAAAGAAGGCATTTATGAAGTCTGGATAAAAGTAATTACAGGGTTAGGAAAAGAAATGCATTTAAGGGTTCCTTTTCAATGGGACAACTTGGTGCCTAGCATTCCTCCAGAAAAAGATGGTCATGATTCTGATAATGCGGGCAAGGATAACAAAAAATCAGAATATAATGATGAATATTACGTGACGATTGTAGAGGGGGACTCAGCTTTTACTAAAAGGCCTTCTACCCATTTTAGAATGGCAGGTATAGGTATGTTAAAAGATGCGGGTTGTTTTAAAAGAATAGAGACTCCTGTATTAGAACCAATTTCAAGGCCTTCAAAAATACAGATTATTAATGATATCCCAATTAGTAGCTGTGGTTTAAATTTAATTACATCACGATTTAATAAGGGAGTAGGAGAGGTTGTTACATTCTCGCTTGTACACACAAATAAATCTGGTATTCTACGCATTGATACGAACTATGATAAGAATGGTTTAAAGAGTCTTGGGAATGGAACGTTTAAAGTTATTAATAAGGGCGTATATAAAGTTACATTTATTGTAACGTATAACGATGGACAAGAATGTATAACTGAGGGGACTATTATTGGCGAATTTATTTGTGAATTAAACATTACTGGTCCTTCTTTAAAATCACATGTAGGAGATTCAATTGTTCTTCATTTAGATCATGGACAAAATAGTTCAGCTTCTAATATTGGTGTACTTGTTCAAACCCCTCCTAAAGTCATGCAGACAGGAAATTACACTTTTACTAGTAGTTCACCAGGAGTATATTCAATTAAATTTATCGTTGATTATGGTTTTGGAGTTTGCGAAAAAATAGTGAATATTGAATTTATCTCAAAAAATATTCCCCCTGAAAAACCAGAAGGTGAAGGTGGAAAACCAGAAGGCGGAGGCGGAAAACCAGAAGGTGAAGGTGGAAAGCCAGAAGGTGAAGGCGGAAAACCAGAAGGCGGAGGTGGAAAGCCAGAAGGCGAAGGTGAGAAACCAGGTAAAAATGTACTAAAATGCGGACAAACAGCACAGGGTGGCATGGGATATGGGGAATATATTCATGCTGTAAGTGAAGAGGGCATCTGCTATGTGGAATATGATTTCTTCTCTGCACCAGATAGAATGCGAGTATTTGTTAATAATGAATTGATTTATGATACTTCACGTAAAATGGATAAAGAAGGAAGCCCATTTGGTTTTTATTATAAACCTGATGATGGGGAATTAAGAGTAGTAATGAATGATGGCCAAGATAAAGGGAGCAGGTGGAGTTATACCCTGTATTGTGGAAGTAGTGTACCTTCGGATGTAAAGCTAAAAGCTAAAATTATTAATTAGACATGAGTGTTGTTAACAGAATAAAAAGACTACTTATAATAAATTTAAGTAATTAGTTGCAACTTATTACCTACTCATAACGATAACTAAGTTGCAGAATAAGGGCGGGTAAGATCTCGTCCTTAATTAATAGAAAGAGAGGTGTAGAAATGCCGTATATTGATAGCACACCTGCACTTTCCCCTTATAAGGTTCGTGAAGGTAACTTACAACACGGTTTTATGGATTTACTGATTAAACACGGCTGGACCAAAGTAGTAGAGTTTAAAAAAGCTGTAACAGGGTCTTATTATGTTACAGATCATCCTTTAGAAGGAAGGCATGATGAAAAATTTACAGTTGCCAATCATATTATTCTACGTAATGCACGAGGTGATTTGTTTGGTTTTGCTGTAGTTGCAGATTGGAAGGAGTTTACTGCTCATGATAAAGGGATTCCATATTACAATGCTTTTAAATCAACAGCTACTGAAAAAGAGGCCCTTATTAACTATATGGCCAAAGAATTTGAAAAAAGAAAAGTAAATACATCTCTTTATTTTTATATGTTGGAAAAATTACCAGATGTAAAAGAAGGAGATAAATTATTTACCCCATGGGGAACGGGATCTAGTGCAGATGAAAAACGACTTCAAATGGCTTTAGATATTGAAGTTACACAAATTGATTTTAAATCTACAAGTGCTGGTTCAGAATTTGTAAAACAAGCGAATCCTGTTGTGATGCAGTCGCCTATTGTAGAGTCATCTCTACGTTCACCATTACTTGAGAATATTGATTACCCTTATATGCATACAAATTGGTGGGTTGATTCGGAAATTAATATTAAAGGACATATTGACAGTAATAGTCTTTTCTTAATTATCCAAACGGATAATACACCAATGTGGGAAAATAATGTCGTACCTATTGTACCGATTTACTATGGCGATATTGAAGCAATAGATGAAGGTGATCCTGCTATCGCATTATTCGCAGGAACTGTTCCAAAAGGTACTGATACAAATGGCGTTGCTGCTTATAACTTTGATGATATTAAGATTAAAGGTGGGCGTCAAATTATGCCTGTCTTGAAAAAATATCCTTCTAATCCATCTAATGGTGTTGACTCTGTAATGGTGAGTCGTACTAAATTAGGTTCTCGTTATCAAAGTTATTACTTGTCTTGGAATGCACCTGCACAAGATATGCCTCCTAAGCGTAGCTCTGAAGTAGGTAATAAACAATACCCACGAGCATGGGAACGAATTAATAATTATCAATTCAATCCTTCACGTTATTCGGATAAAGTACAAACTTCATTTATTTATCTGATTCATCCAGAAGAAGGAGTAAGAGGGTATTTAAAGAAATCTGTAGGATTTAATTCAATTAATATGGGATCTAGTGAATTAAGAATTCGTCAAGAGAGTTGTCCAGAAAAGGTTTTTGATGTATATCAGTGTGTCCCGGTTAGTGCAATTTCACCACTAACGAAGCGACCATCCACACAATTTCGACCAATGGGATTAGGGTTGTACAAAGAAGCACTAAATACTTCTAAGAAACCAGCAGCGAATAAGACTCTAGTTAATGTTTCTAACCTAAAAGCTACAAATCCACAAGAAGGAACTGTATTACTTACTTGGACAAATCCAAATGATATGGAGCTCTCAACGGTTACCATCTTCGTAAATGGTATGAAGTATGCAACAGGTGTCACTGAAGTAGAATCATATACTATTAAAAATGTGACAAAAGGAAATGGTGTAAAAATCAAACTAGTTTCTGTAGACATGAAAGGTAATGAATCTGCAGGTATTGAAGTATCTGTGAACGTAATGTAGTAATGCAACTTACATGTTATGAAAGAAAGGTACCTACCTATAATATACATGACATAGAAGAATTGCTATTTATAAAACTGATTAACCTATTATTAAAATAAAATGATGAAGTGGGTGATGAGATGCCATATATTGATTCAACTCCTCAGGATTATCCCTCTAAGTTTGAAGAAGATAATTTGCAGGACGTATTTGCACAAATGTTAATTGATAACGGTTGGACGTTAGTGAGGAACTTTTATAAAGCTGCGGTAGATACAAGGGCGTACAATCGCCGAACGGATCAAGTCAATTATGCAATTGCAAGACATACCATTTTTAGAAATGCAGATGGGAAATTGCTAGGTTTTGCGACAATTAGCCAATTCCCTCTTAAGTACAAGTATGAGAAGAAACAACCTATTCGTAGACCTCACGATGATACCGATCCTAATGATCCTAACTTTAAAATGAAACCTACTTGGGATGAATGGATTAAACAAAAGTATGTAGATAATACAACAAGAACAAACTTGTATTTCTATATGTTAGAAAAGTTACCAAACTCTAATCTTGTTAAAGAAGATGGTATTGTTTCAATCGTTACTATGCCAGGTATGGGTGGTACATCCTTTGAGCAAGACAGAGATAGGGATAGAGATGACTGGTCTAAGTGGTGGTATGAATATTTTGAAGGAAACTACCATGTAGAAGATAGAGACTATGATCCAGAAGACTTAATTTATGAGGAAAAATTATTGTCAGCTTCTCCTTTCCATGTAATACGTTCAGCACTAGATATTGAAGTGTTAGAAACACGTTGGGATACTGATATGCAAGAAGCGGTAATTGAAAAAGCTGATCCTCGTGTAATGCAGTCACCAATCGTTAAGACTACATTACGCGCTGAATTTTTAGAGCATATAAATGATCCTTTATGGCATACGAACTGGTGGACAGATTCAGAAGTTCGTGTCAAAGGTCATATTGATAGCACAACATTTTTCCTAGTTCTTCAAGCTGATACAGCCCCTGTTTGGGAGAAGAATTTGGTTCCAACTATACCGCTATATTTCGGTAAAGTAAATTCTTTAGATGGAGATAAAGATGAAGGCTATGCATTATTTTCAGGAACTATTCCACCTGTAAAGCGTGTGGATTCAACTAGAAAAGAAACTACATTTTCTTGGCGGAAAATTATGCCTGGCGATACAATCCTTTATGTAAATGATGCAACAAAATTACCTGAGGCACCAGCGTTGTTAACGATTAATGGTACAGAGGTAGTTAAACTTATTGAGAAAAAAGGTAAATATTTAACTGTTGAACGTGCGCAACTTGGAACATTCATGCGTGCACCTTATTGGGACACAGGTGCGACAATTGCTCGTCTATCGACTAATAACGCTAGCAAACGAGTGAAGAATGAAGATGTAGTATCTTTATTTGATTTTGATGATCCTGGCGCAACTGTTGGCGAAACGATTTATCCTTTACTTAAATTATATCCACATCATTCTTCAAATGGTGTAGATTCTGTAATGGTCTCCCGTTCTAGATTTGGTGCACGTTATCAGGCTCACTATCTCTCATGGAATGCACCTTCGAACCAGCTACCACCAAATAGAGTAGATGAAATTGGTAAGAAATATCCGAGAGCATATAATCCTGTTGAAAAAACTAACAATTATAAATATCAATTTAATACTTCCCGATACTCAGATAAAGTACACTCCTCTCGAATTTATGTAGTTCATCCTGAAGAGGGTGTGAGGGGATATTTAGATAAAGCAATCGGGTTTAACTCACAAGGAATGAGTGCAACGAATTTACGCGTTGCAAAACAAAACTGTCCGGAAAAGGTTTATGAAATGTATAAACCACATAGTATAGGTGCAGTATCTCCTCTAACGAAGCTACCTGTTACACCTTTCCGTCCTGTAGGTTTGGGGATTTATTCTGAGGACATTAATCTAAATGAAGTTCCTCACGACAATAAGAATGATAAAACTCCTCCAGGAGAAGTGAAGATTACTAAAGTATTAAGTCCAAAGTCACAGACTATTGATGTAGAATTTGACCTTCCTACAGATAAGGATTTAAAGCATGTCAATATCTACTTAGATGGTAAGATCTATGCTACTGGAATTACTGGAACAACTTATTACAGATTAATGGGATTAAACACAGGATTTAAACCTGAGATCAAAATTACTACGGTGGATTCAGCCGGTAACGAATCTGTAGGTATTACTGCAATACCTATAGAGGTTTCTTAATAAATATAGAAGGGGTGACCAATATGTCATTAATTAATACAGATGGATTTTTCGATGTAGATTTGTCCGTGCAACTTCTACCTTTAGACTTAGAGAAGTTGTTTAATGCGGGAGGATGGAGTACTTTAGGGAAATACCGTGCGGTATCGCCTTTAACAGATGCAAATGGAAAGAAGGATCCATACCGAAAAACTTTTGCTGAAACTTTTCTATTTGAATCGAAAGGTAGCGATAAACAACATCGCTACTTTGGATTCACTACAGGTTATGGTGGAAATGTGAGAAAGCTTGGAGAGGAACCTGTAATTTCAAAAGATACATTTTTAGGTGAAATGAAGGATGTAACTCCTAGTGGGGCCAAAAAAACAAAGACAGTATTTGAATTTATGGTTAAACCAGTTATTCCTTCTAGTGTAATTTTATATCGTGAAGATGGTTCAATGATTGACCAAGCTACAACAAAGTATTTAATAGATGGAGAGAAAGGGACTGTAACATTCAATGATAGTCAAGTAGGTAAGGTTCTTTCTACATACTCGCTTACAGATAATGCTCCGGATCTAGTAAAACGCTTATGGTTCTTTACGTTTGAAGGATTTATCCCTACTCGATTTATTTTACGTTCTGAACGCCCTGACTTGGCTGAGTTAGAAGACAAAAAAGGTGGAGTATTTAGCTTTAAAATGAAGAAAGGGAACCAACGTATCCGCGAGAATTCATATAAGTTCTATGATAAATTAACTGGAACAGTACCTCTTGATTCCGCTGATTATACTGTGGACCATGAGGCCGGTACAGTAACGTTTTCAGGAGGAACTGAGCCGTTAGCATTATTCGCTGACTATGAATTAGAATATGTAAAAGATGCAAACGGTAATTATGGAGATATTGAAGTAAATAAGTTTAATCCGCAAGTTCCAACAGAACTTATGGGGGCCGCTTATGATGCAGTTCGCTTTGTTTATCCTTCATTACCAACAGCCGTAACGTTTATTCCGCAAAATGATATCGGTTTAGGATGGGGACGAGATTCTCAAGTTTATTATTGGGGAAATATTACAAAGGATCGTATCGTTTCTTACTTCCGTTTAGATCCTGCGCCGGATCCTGAAAGTACGTTCTTTGCACCATTATATATTGGACGTCTATCGACAATTGGTAAGACTCCTCGAATGAATAATGTAATTATTGGTGGAGCTCGTTCTGATGATGAGATTCAATATAAGGCGGGTATGAAATTAGGACGTAGTGTAGTTGACTATGGTGTAAATACATCTAATGGTAATAGTTCTGTACTTGTACAACGAACTGTTGGCGGGGCAATGTATCAAAAACACTATTTAGCATTTATTACTCATGATGCTGACGTAGATCCAAGCCATGAGTCTCGTTTTAATCCGTCTGTATATTCTAATAAATATCACATTTCGCCAATGTATATTGTTCATCCTTCTGATGGATATGTGGGTAGACTAGATGAAGTTTATGCAATTCATCCAAAAAATATCTCACAATTAGATGAACTAGAAGTAAAAGAACGATCTGAAAACGAGCAAGTAGGTACAGGAGATGGAGCAATCAAAGAGTTTCATTTATTCCATAGACCTACAATCGATGATGAATTTGAAGTTCGCTTAGTAAGTTCAGCTGGATGTAATACGTTAACTAAAGCGAATTATGTTGAATATAAAGCAGATACACCTCCAGCTGCTGGGAAATTTACAGTAGATGGTTCTACCAAACGATTAATTTTGGGTGATGCTCCAAAAGATCGCGTAGAAGTGATTGTTTCTTATAATTACGCCCAAACATATCGTTACACTTTAGCAGATACACCTAGAACACCTTTCCGTTTAGCGAACATGACTCCATATGCTCCTATTGGACTTGGTTTCTTAAAAGAAAATTTATAATAACCGCAACTAAGTCATGACTTGTACCGAATACTACGGTGCAAGTCTTACTTTGTCGAAAGGTGGGTGGTGGAAAATGAGTAACAGTAAGCATTATTTACTCAGTTTCACTACCCTTTTTTATAATAAAAAGGGATATGTATTCAGGTTCAATCGTCATCAAAATGTACCTAATCTAGATGTTGTCCCATTGGCTTTTGATCCTTGGAATAGGTATAGTGCGTTAGCTTTAGATGATATGAAAATGGGTACAAAAGTGAAACGAGCGGCTGGTGCGATGCACTCTGTATTAGCTGATTACAAAACTATATTTGAAGGCTCCAATTTAAATTTAGAAAAAGGTAGTCTTATTTATATAGCGGAGGTAGGAGAAGCGTTAACTAGAGGGGATAAAAGTGCACGACAAGGGAATTTAATAGAAATAACAGAGAATAAGGATTTTTACGCTTATTTTGGAGAGGTTATTAGTCAAATTAATACAAATCTAGTTAAGAAACTAAACAAATATGACTTGAAATCTAGTAAAAAGTCGATGATTCATACAGAAACTCCATTTGAATTTAAAAGTAGTAATAAGAGGGTTTATAGTGAAAGGAATTCGTATGATTTTGGCTTTTTGAAAGAGTTAATTGGAGAAAATATTAGTTTAGAACTACTCGAGTTATTACCGAGTTTTGGTCATAATCAAGTAAAAGAATTAGCAGATGTATTATTTAAAAGTGGGCAAATCAATACTGAAGAAAGGTTACTAACCTTACAATATGGCGAGAAAGTTGTAGAAATAGCAAAAGCTAATTTTTTAAAAGTGGTTTGGGATGCTCTCTATAGCCAATTGGATAAGGGTAACAAATTAAGTGAATTTGGGAAAGAGCCCAATAAGATTGAGAATTTTAAAGTTATTTTTACAAGTTATCCTGATGAAGGAATATTAAAAGGAAAAGATACACCAATTCAAGGCGTTCTGAATTTAGGAGATATAGGTGAATCCTATAAAGGAATTTTAGGTTTTCTAGAAAAGCATGAAATGAGTAATGGAAATAAGCTGTTATCAAGTAAGGTTGCAAATACTGAAACAGGATCTTTAATTGCATTAGAAGGAAACGTTTCTCAGGATAGTAGGGGGAATTATCATTTATATGGATTAGTCCCATTTGATGTATATGAGGCGTATATTGAACCTAAAATTTACGAGGGTGTGTCTCATATAGCTTCATTAAGTGAAGCTAGTGAAGTCTATAGATTAATGAATCAGAAAGCTTCATTAGATGAAACACGAAACGTACATGATGTAATTATTCAGGGTTTAGGTGCAGGTAAGAATATTTCAGACGTAAGAGTAGATTCAATGACAGTGCCAAGGGCAAATGTGAATTATACTTTGAACGATTTTAGTCAGTACATTGGTAGTACCTCTTTCAAGTCTGTAAAACAGCTAATTCATAAAATGGAAGATAGTAAATCTTATCAGTATACGAAGAATAGTGAGAAATTTATCATTGCAGATAAGTATAAAAATGTTCAAAATAATTTATCAGGATTTGAATTAGGTCAGGTTTACCATTCTGGTTCTGAGTCACTGAATATGGAAAAAACACAAAGCAAATCATTTAAGTATGGATTTGAAGATTCAGTATTAAATAGTAACTTTAGTAGTCATTATCAAGCGAATGTTACTACTTTATTGGATAGCACAGAATTTATTCGTGAAGCAGAAAAGTTAAATCTACTTAGTGGGGATAGAAATTACCAAGTTGGTGAAAAGGTTGTTATAAATTCCGGTGAAACATTCCAGATTCAAAATGGTCATTTGAATAATTTAGAGAATGGCGCTAATCGTTATGCTTTTAAAGGGGAATTAATAGCTATAGAACAGGCCTTTAGCAATGAGGATATGATAGATGTTGAACTTAACGAGTTAAATACAATGCAAACTCACTCTTTATTAAAGGACGCTAAAATAGATGGTTTTTCTTCAAGTGTGTTGGAACAATGTGAAGATGTAGTGGTTACACATGTAGTAAAAAAGAGTGAAAAGAAAAAAACAAATGAAACAGAAATTGAACAAAATATTTCTGTTAAAAATAGTGTAGCTGATTATGAGGTAACTATAGAAAATGAAATTAAGTATCATCTAGATAAAGAATTTGACACATTTATTTCAACAACTATCTTAAATGATCAAAGAGAAATCTTAGTTGATATTTCGAATGACTATGGAGATTTTGGGGAGATAGAGAAGAATTTAGAACTTTGTGTAGAAGAACAAAGTGTAGTAAATAAACCCGAAAAGAACATGGAAATTCAGCAAGACACACTGATTAATTCAAAACTTGAAAAGATATTTGAATCTTATATTCAAGATAGTAATGTAGTAAATCAATTGAAACAAGAAAAAGAAATAAATTTAGTGAAATATTTAGATGCTAAAAGTGAAAAGGTATTGAATACGGATGTATCAACCAGCATGATAGCAGATGATATACAGAGAGAAGAAAAAGCTCATGTTGATAATCTAATTGGATTGGAATTAGAAAATATAGTTGAAACCTATATTCAAAATAACGATTCAGCAGCGCTTGCAGAACGAGAAGAAGAGCTGAATGAAATATATCTAATTGATGCTGTTCTAGATAATACAAGAGACTTGTATTTATTAGATAGTAATAGAGCGAATCAAACTGATCATAAAGAACAGGTATATATTGAGAAGTTAGTGAGTTCGAAACATGAAAAAATATTAGAAACGTATGTACAAAGCGGTAATATGGCAGAACAAAATGAAAATAGAAAAGAAACGCTTGAGACGTATGTACAAAATAGTAATAAAGCAAAACGAATGAACGAAGAAGAACTACATGTCGAGAAGCTATTAAGCACTAATCTTGAAAAAACGTTAGAAACGTATGCGCAAACTGGTGAGATAGCAGAACAAATTGAATACGAAGAAGAAACAGCTATAGAGAAACTGTTAGGCATGAATCTGGAAGAAACGCTAGAAATGCATGTGCAAAGTATGGATAGATTGGATCAATTACAACGTGAAGAAGAACTACATGTCGATAAACCACTAAGTATGAATTTGGAGAAAACACTAGAAACGTATGCGCAAAGTGGTGAAATAGCAGAACAAATCGAACGCGAAGAAGAAACAACAGTAGAGAAATTGTTAGGAATGAACCTGGAAGACACGTTAGAAACGCATGTGCAAAGTATGGATAGATTAGACCAATTACAACGTGAAGAAGAACTACATGTCGATAAACCACTAAGTATGAATTTGGAGAAAATACTAGAAACGTATGCGCAAAGTGTTGAGATAGCAGAACAAATCGAACGCGAAGAAGAATTACACGTCAATAAATTACTAGATATGAATCTGGAAGATACGCTAGAAGTGTATATGCAAAGTGACGATAGAGCATTTCAAAATCTTCGTGAAGAGGAAAATTACCTCATTAATCTAAGTACAGCAAAATCTGATGGGATAATTGATAGTGTTGTCTATAAGGAAAATACAATGTCAAATATGGCTGAAAAAGACAATGGTATTCTATTGGATTATGTATCAGAAGGTATAGTAGGAGAGACTTATGAAACGTTAATAGAAGAGGTAGAACCATTAATTATTCATAAAGAATATGAAACAATGATACAAGATGTAGAAAACGCATTAAGTGGAAGTGAAGTCCACGTTGCAGTAGAAAGAAAACATTTAGCTCATCTGTTTAACATATTTGATATTGAAATGAACAATCAAGTACCAACCAATGTAGGGAAAGAAAAGGATGCTACCATTGAAGATACAGTTTCAGGTAATCAAACAAATCAAATTGGAGTTGTAGTTACTGATGGGGTTCTTATGAGTTTGGGAGATACCTATGAGTCAATTATTGATCCTACTATTAGAGGTGAAATGGGTGCAACTATAGACACTGTAGTTATAGATGCGAATTTAGCAGATCACAATGCATCAAATGAAGTGGATATTGCAACAATTGAATTCGTAAATAGTGGTAATGATAGAGAAACAACATTAGAAGAAATAAAGTTTGCAGGTTCAGAAAGTAATTTCGAAACTACTATAAATCACTATGATTTTGCGAGTAATAGTCAAGAAACAGATTCAATTATAAACAATAATGAAATGGCAATTTCGGGAATTCATGTAGATACAGAGGTAGAAGAAAGTACCTTAGCAGAATGTAATGTATTCTTAGATGTTATCGAAGAACAATTTGATAAAACAATATTACGTAAAAATAGAAAAATGACAATAGAAGATGAAATGCAAACAGAACAGGTAAATAAGAAGAAAATAAGGATTTTCCAAGAAGAAGAGGGAAGTTCAAGTAATGAAACTATAATGATACTGGATGAAGAAGAACAGATAAACATTAATTCTGCTTCAAATATCACAATAGATAGTGAAACTACAACGAAAAAATTAATATTAAATACAATGTCTATAGAAGATGATGAATTGTTAAATATTAATAAAGGGAATTATGGATTTATTGATGAAATTGATGAGGGAATGCATTCGAATTCAAATATAATTTCTATAGAAAATGAAGTGGATTTAAATATTGAAAGACAGCATGAAATGAATGTAATTGATGAAGATGATACAGGTATAGGATTACCTGAACCAGATAAGCCATGGGATGAAAAAGAAAAGGATAAAGTATGGCTCATTATGGGTAAACCATTCCCTGCATGGAATGGTTGGAATATCAAGAAGACGCGATAGGAGGAAGTTACTATTGAGCATTCATAGGGTTCAGACTGGACTTATTTTTGACGATAATTTTGAAACACTTGATTCACGTTGGATCGTATCCCCTACTGATTCTTATACGTACAGTGATTCTGATAAACAATTAGTACTTAAACACAACTCTACTGATAGAAGTACAAATGCTCTTTTTTCTCTGCCTCAAAATGAAGATGAATTGTTACTACAAGTGCATTCGAACTATACACCAAAATATTTGGGAGATGAAGGTGGTCTCGTTATTTGGAAGAATGCTCTTGAGAAAGTTGAGTTTTTGGAAAGTGAAGATAGCATTTATGAGAATACCTATAATATTTGGAGAACAGTAAAAAAACAAAATCTGTGGACCTTTTTTGCAGAGCGAGGAAATGCGTGGGAGCTATTTGACTCAACAATTTGTATCGATCCAGCTATGGCTGGAGTTATATTAAAAGGTACACCAAGAGATGGGTATACCCCCCTTATTGTAGAAAGGGTCATCTTGTGTAAAGGTACCAATATTAGTGTTGGTAATTTAAATAGTTTTTATAAAGTTGAGTTAATTGATTATGAAAGAAATATTGTAACTACTCAAATAGTTCCAGATGGATATTCAGGTATAGACATTGAATTACCTACCATTCCTTTTAAGGGGAAAATTAGAGTTTACGATAAGAGTGAGACTGGTGAGTATGTTTTAATAGATGAACAAAAAGAATACGCTGAAATGTACGGCGGAGATCTGTTTTTAAAAGGTACAAATTTAAAAGTCAAATGGAAAGGCCAAGAGTTAAGTGAAACAAAAGCTACACATTTAGGTGCACTGAAAAGTGACATAATTGAACAAAAATTGACTGTCTTAAACGATACTTCGGGAAATGTAGCGGAGAATATTGAAATTCAGATTGCTGTTTATAAAAAAGAGTTTGGCTGGGAATGGTGTGATCTTGCCACAGACAACAACGGTACTCCTAATCAATATGAAGATACAACAATACGTATAGGAACGTTACATGAAGGAGAATCAAAGGATTTTTGGGTGAGAATTGCTAGGGTCGATACAACCGATCCTGAAAAAATAAAACAACAGATGAGACCTTCACACTTCTTCTTGGAAATAAGAAACGAATAAGGGGTGGCTAAATGGGAACAAGAATGAAGCTCCATAGATATAGTCCTATCACAAAAGATTGGGATGAAATATTACACGTTGTTGATCAAGATTTCGTGAAAACATATGGTACATCAAATCCTATTTTACCAGTTGGTCATACTTATGAACCAAATAAAGGGTTATTAAAAGTGTATTATAATGGCCGGCGTTTACTAAGCGGAGTTGATTATATTGAGCTGGATGATTATCACATCCATTTAGGTGTAGGTTCAAAAAATGAAGAGCGTTCTATACAGCTACAAATTGGTGATGAGGTGTACATAGAAGTCTATAAAAACCAATATTGTAGTAGAGGGCAAGCTACTATTAGTGGAACGCAATTTTATGACTTACAAAAGGAAGTATATGATGCTCGGCAATTCAGAGAGAGTGATAAGCCTCATATTTCATTAGATGCACGTTTAGATGAAATACAACGCCAGTTAGAATTGGTGTACGGTGGAAATTCTAGTGTAGATATAGATTATGAATATAACGAAAGAGGTCAAATTATTCGTGAAATTATCACGGGAGATCATACTATTATTCGAGAGTTTACGTATTATGAGAACGAGGCACCTATGGTAAAGGGTGAATTGAAAACAGAGACTGTATATTATACAGATGGTCTTGGAAGTCTATCTCAACAGGTTACAAGGGAATTTTCATATGATCCTGCAACTAGAAGACTATTAAAGACAACAGTACGAGGGGATAGCTAAGTCTATCCCTTTGTTAATTTCCAATGGAAAGTTCTTATAATGACAGTGCATACCTCGATTTATAAGGAGGATAAATTTATGGATTTTATTGCTTACAATAGAGCACATCTCAATAACAGGCGTATACGGAAGCTTGACGATAAAGTGATGGTATTTGTTGTGCCATCTATTGTACAAGTAGGTATTGTTCGTACAGAATTACGTTTCCCTTATAAGGGAGAGTTAATTGATGCATATGTAACGTGCGGCACAATGGGAGAATCAAAAACGTGTATTGACATTGAAAGATGCAGTCAAAGTTCATATGATACAACACCTATTTGGCATAGCATTCTTGCTGATGAACTTGTTATTGATGGAAAGAGCAAATCTAATCGTACGTCCTCTACACCATATTCTTTTAAACCGTCACAACTAGCTGTTAATCGTGATGATCACTTTAGAATCAATATCAAAGAGGTAGGTAAGGGCGTAAAAGATATTACTGTAGAGTTGATAGTTGAATTAGCTCTCGAAGAATAATAAATAATTCATCACAACTTTATAAAGAGATGTAGCGATAATTAAAGTGTAAATAAAAATTAGGAGGTCATTTATATGCCAGCACCACAAGTGAATTGGAGAAAACAAGACAACTCAGGAGCTGTACCGTCTTGGAATATTGGGACCATTGATGCAGGAACACCTTCCTCTGATTTTGGAGTATTAATTTGGAATAACTTTGCGGGAACAACAGATTTATCTACTATGACAAACTGTACTATTACGACAAAAGATAGTGCAGGTGGTAATACGGGTGAGTTAGTAACAAATAAATGGGTTGAGGTGACTGTTGCATCGGCAGCTGAAACTGGTCGTACACCTATTGGAGGTAATTCTACTCATCCAATCCAAGCAGGAGGAAATTCAACGAATACTGATGGTACGTTTTCTCCAAATGCAAATGAAATTTTAGGTGTTAAAAATGATGGTAATAAAACTAGTGCAAAAGGTAACTATGCAGAAGTTATCCTTCGTGCCAATGTTCCAGGTAACGCGACAGCAGGAAACGTAGCATTCTTAACACGTGTTGCATATCAGTACGTATAAAAAATAGTTACTTCAATGCAATGAGGTAGGGGGAAGCAAATTGATTTTACAAAATGATAAATATACACATTCTCCTGTGGCACAGGATTTTATCTGGGTGGCTGAGTATCCTGACGGTACTCATCTCCCAGAATTTGATTTTAATACAAAAGAAGAGAATAGCTTTTATAAGATTGATAGAAATAAGCTTTTCCGATTCGGATTAATTGGTCATGGTAATAAAATTTATTTTGAACGTGATGGTATTTTCAGTATAGCAGATCATCGCATTCAGTTCTTTTATGAGTTTGATGGAAAAACTATACCTTTAAATGGCGATTTTAAGTATGACATTAACGATATTATCACATTTAAAGATGCAGAAGCATCAGGACTTGTGGCTGGTTTTCAGGGAAACGGAATGCTATCGAACCGCATCACTCATTACAGCTTGGGGTATAAAACGAATATTAATGTAGAAGGTATTAACTTTCATTTTAAACCCATTGTAAAACTTCCACTTAACCAACCTGCCATGATTAATTTACGAATGGTAGCTGATCAGAAATTAGATGGAAAAGTGATTATAGTAAATAATGGACGAGTAGCTTTTGAAACTAAAGCGCCTCTTGAACCTAATATAGGTGGTGAATTGAATTGGATCATTCAGTAAAGTTAACAAGAGAACAACTTCTAAATACCCTTTATGGTACATCTTATAACATGGATGGGAGTGTAGTAAAAGATACTGAAACGATTCGAAACTACACAATAGAAGTTATAGATAAGAAAGTTCACTTAAAAACATTTAATATACCAGTTCAAATCTTAGTAGAAAACGAATGGTGTGATATTGAGAGTGTAGTAAGTGATGAAGATTTAAGCCTAATATATTCAACATTTCAAGAAGTTCATCTGGACAGTGAAATAATTTTAGACACAGATGATCCAACAGGTATTTCTGTACGAAGTCGTGAACGAGTTCGTGATTTATCTAATTTAATTTCTGAAGCAGGTATAGATTTGCCGAGGGAATTTACTTGGGTAGACGGGGCATCAGAGACAAGTGGCGTTATTATTTTACCTCAAGATGATTATGATAAAGTATTTATTGCTACTGATCCGGATAAAGATGGGAACCCTTTAATTGTCTTTATTGAACAAAAAACAGAAAAAAATCAAGAAAGACCATACTTTTTAAAAGAAAAAGGTAAGACATATATATATGTTGACCATTTCTCTGGTGGAGGGGGAACACAATCTAGTCCCTATTTAGTTGAGGATGAAAAGGATTTACATAATGTCCGAAGTAACTTAGGTGCTTACTACACGCAAACAAAGGATATTATTATGACTAGTTATCAAACTGGTTCTGGTTTTGCTCCAATTACTAGCTTTAAAGGTTACTATGATGGTGCGGGATATGATATTAAAGATTTATATATTAATCGTACCCAATCTAATGTGGGTTTGTTTGGTGAACAAACCGGGGGGACTATTAAGCGTGTTCGATTAGTTAATGTAAATATTGTGGCCAACGGATCAATGGTAGGTGCTTTAGTAGGAAAGTCTGATGGAGATGTTGAGGATTGTGCCGTAATTTCGGGAACAGTTAAAAATGAGGGGAGCTCTGCTCAATATACAGGTGGCTTAGTTGGTTACCAAAATGCAGGGAGAATTGTAAGAAGCTATAGTCATGCGGATGTGATGTCTTCAGGTAATAACTGTGGTGGTTTTTTAGGAATTGTTAATGGTGGATCTGTATCTCAATGTTTCTCAACAGGTTCTGTTACTGATTTAACAGTTGCTAAAAACGCTTCGTATCATGGGGGGTTTGTAGGTTCAGGAAGTGTATCCTATTGCTACTACAATCTTACAAAACAAGGCGGAGTAGCTAAAGGTGGGGGCACTGCACTTAATGAAGCAGACATGAAAAAAGCTTCTTCATACTCGTTTGATTATCAGAATTATTGGCATATTGGTGATTATAAAGTAAATAGAGGATATCCTGAGAATAGAAAATTTATTAAGTTTAAAAAGGGTAAAGGAATTTCAGAGGACCCGTTCCTCATTTATAATCAATTTGATTTAGAACAAGTCCGTCATTTCGCGGACAAACATTTTCGTATGGAAAATGATATTATACTGAACTATCCTAAGTCGGGTTCTGGTTGGCTACCAATTGGAATGGGGATGAGTAATTATGATAATGGCTGGTGGGCTAATGTTTTTGAAGGTACTTTTGATGGAAATAATAAGGCTATAGGTAACCTTTATATGTATAGGCGTTCAGCAAGTAATGTTGGGCTATTTTATCAATTATCTGGTTCTGCTATTATAAAAAATCTTATTATTATTGATGTTGACATGGAAGTTGGAAATGAATCGGGAATTGTGGTAGGGAAAATGTCCGGTTCTTCTAAATTACTTAATGTAAGTGTAAAGATGTTTAACACATTTAATTATAAAGTCTTTGCTAAAGCAGGAAACGGAAACGGATCAGGAGGAATGGTGGGCACTATGGGTAACGATACCACTATTGAAAACTGTCTTTTCGATGCACCTATGCAGCAACAAAGTGGATATTTTGGAGGAATTGTTGGAACTACAGATAGGACAGCTTTAATTTCAAAATGTACAGTATCAGGTATCTTTGATCAAGTTTCCGGATATATGGGAGGAATTGTTGGTAATATTCCTTATATCTCCTATTACAGTAAATCTAGTCAAAGTATCAAAATACAAGATTGTGTTGTTCACGCTAATATGGCGAATGCATCTAATAATTCGGGTATTATTGGTGGAATTCATTGCAGAAAAGAACAATATTATAATACTAATACATCAGGTCAATCTGGAGTATGGGGAGTAACAATTTCTAGAGTTATTATCACAGGCTATGCTAGAGCGTCAACTTTATCGTTTTGGACATGGGATTCTAACTATGGAGAAAATCCATCTCCTGGATATTTCATCAATGGATGGATTCTTGATAATAGTTTCTTTAATAGAAATAAAACTAATGCAGGCTCTTATAATACACTTGATGCCAAATATACACCAGAAATTCGACATCCTTCCACCTACGGTGCCTATGACTTTGTGAATATTTGGGCATTCGATGAAAAAAATCGAGATGGGGATCCCGTATTAATAAAACACATCCCACCAAAACTTCCGATTTTAGGTTTTAGAAATGAAATAGGCCTGTATTATACGGATGAAGCTGGTAATATTTTACGATATTTAGAATATGGAACTTTGGTAGCGGGTAGTACCTCTGAGGCTTATCCAGTATGGTTGCAGAATAATGCTGATTTTCCTGTTAAAGATATGAAAGTTTGGGTCGATCCACATACAGTTAAACCTGGAATTACAGTCCAATTAAGTTTATCAAATAATCCTTTTGTACCTGTAGATGAAATACCTTTCCCTGGAACTATACCTATTGGAGATGCTAGACAGTTTTATATTAGGTTCTTGTCCGAAGTTACAGTAACAGAGGGTGGTACATTTGATATGAAGGCAAAAGCAAGTCCTGCTTAATGAGCTTTTCATCTCAATACAATGGGATTGGACGTGATTAGAATGGCTTATCCGTTAAAGGGACTGACTTTACATTTACACTCTGCGTTAGCTAACCAAGGTTACTCACAGGGTGTAAATACACCCCCTGTTAATTCTTGGTTTGATTTAGCAAGAAAAGGGCATAACGGAAGTTTGATAAGTTTTAACTTCTCGCAAGATAAGACTTGGACAGGTATGAATATACCTACGGATCCTTATTCGCTTTACTTTAACGGCCTTAACAATCACGTGGTAATCCCTAATCATTTGGAATTACTGCCAATAGACTCAGGTTTTACTTTTGAAACTTGGGTCAAACCAGTTAAGTCAGGTTATGTGGCATCTTATGGTGCGGGAAGTGAACGAGGGTTTTCACTTTATTTTGACTTAGATACTCGTGAAATTCGGGTTCAAATAACAACAGAAACAAAGAAAATGTCTTTTGTTTTTGCTGAAGTTAACGTAAAGGCTTGGCAACATGTAACTTTACTGTATGACGGGGAACGTTTATGGGGTATGATCAATGCAGCTCCGCAGGGATTTAGCTTACCTGTATTGGGAGAATACGTTAATACAACAGCCCCATTAGTATTAGGTAAATCATCAACAGCAAATAATAGTTATTTTGAAGGAAATATAGCAACTTTTAGAATATATCAAAGGGCACTTAGTTGGGATGAGGTAACGAATAGTTACAATGCAGGTTTTCTTATTACCGACAATAAAAGTGAACTATCTTCTAAGGGATTAGTATTATGGCGTGATGAGATAGAAGCTACCTTAAATGTAAGCATAATGTCGCGAGCAATAGCGAAATATGAGACAGCCAAAGTAGATAGTCAAAATTTAAAAGGCTTCATAGATATTATGAAACCTGAAGATATGATAAGTTCTATTATAATTAATCCAAGTATTAGAATAGCCGCTAACTATGAGATTGATAAATTTGGAGAAGAAGATTTAGTTGCTACAATTAGTGTCACACATTTCCAAAAAGATTTAAGATGTACATTGAATATCAATCCTATCAGTTATATGCGTTCTGAATATAATATGGAGGGTTATGGATCTAGCGATTTTAAATCAGAAATTAGAGTATGTACACATAACAATCTATTTTCCAATATATCTATTAACCCTTATGCCAAATTAGTAGGCCATTATGAGATTGATGAACAATATATTTCAAGTTTACTTTCTGAAGTAAATGTATTGACGTATCCTGCACATTTAAAATCAAACATTATAGTGAATATGAAAGAAATTCATTTGTCTGCTAAGTATGAAACGGACAAAGCTTCATATCATGATTTTAAAGGTGCCATTTCTGTAACATATTTTAAAGATTTACCTTCCAATATTGGAGTTAATATAAATGTAGATAGATTAGTAAGGGCTACATACTTTACTGAGCCTTCGTATTATAGTGATCTTTATTCCGAGATTTTTGTAATGGGTACGAATAACTTGGAATCAAGTATACACATCTCTACTAATTCATATATAAGAGCAACCTATGGAGTAGATGGTATTACCATTAGAGATTTCCTTGCAAATCTTACTGTAAGAGCTGTACAGGAACTTCCCTCTACTATTAACGTAACGACCCGTTCATCCATGAGAGCACAGTATGGTATGTCTGGGATTATCATAGATGATTTGGTTTCAAAAATTACTATTACTAGTCTTTCAGAGCTCGATGGTACCTTAACGGTAGCTGTAAAAGGAATAATGTCTGCCAGCTATGAAATTTCGCCAATCTTTATAGCAGATTTACCTATGGATTTAGGGATTAAAGAGTGGAATGAATTATATGGAGACATGTTCATTAATTTGAAAAACAGTATGATGGCTACCTATGAAATAGCGCCTATTTATTTTGAGTGGTTATCATCTAAGTTATCGATTAGAGTAACTGAAAATTTACAATGTAAATTGTTTGTCTCTAAGCCATTCGTATTAAGGGCTAGTTATGGCATGATGGAAAGGCCAAAGTTTAATATGAAACTGTATCCGAATAAGGATGCATTTATTCGTGAATTTTTCCCGAAATTAAACTATGGTTCAGAAACACAGATGTATATAGGTAGGACTGGATCACCGTTTCCTGAGAAATATCGTTCCCTTGTGGGATTTGATATTTCAACAATACCTACAGTAAATACTGAAATAGGTAAAGCTATTTTACGACTGTATTATGATGGGAGAGGACAAGGTTCTCAGTCTGTTCAGGTCATTGAAAGTAATAGTCAATGGAATGAAACAGGTGTAACGTGGGCTAACCAACCTCAAGCTGCAATAGATGGATTTTCTGTAACTAGAGTAATAGGTGGAGCAGCTGGATACGTAGAGTTTGATGTTACGCAGTTAGTTAAGCAGTGGCATATATATGAAAAACCTAACCTTGGTTTCTTAGTGCGGGCAGTAGAAGAGTCCGAAAATTTATCTAGAGGATTTTATACAAAAGAAGCAATCGAGCGAAGACCAGAGTTAGAAGTTACATACTATGACATGCAGATATATTCTGATGATCATGCGTATATTTCAGCAGAAATCACAATTATTCAGAATAAGGTAAAAGATTTAATTGGTAACATTCTTGTTAGAGATAATAAAGGATTTGGTAATCTATCATCTAGTTTATATGTTCATCAACCTAGGGAGTTAGAATCCCGAATTTGGATTAACCATCCACAAATTATAGGTAGTATTGTATCTAGACAAAAAGATTTTAGTGAAATTCTTGCAAAAATAGCTATTAAAACAATAGGTGCATCTGACCTTGATGGTTATATTCGTGCCAATGAAATAGAAAAACGTTCGAGTATTTATGTTCTTTATAGAAATGATTTGAGCACTAATATTACCGCTCGTGTATGGGGGAACCCTATAGTTAATGGTGGGCAAATAGCCTCTACTATGAGTATTACTGAAAATAATAAAGTCTCTAGTGTTTATGTTCTTTATAGGGATGATCTCATTTCTAATTTTGATATAAGAGTATGGTCTAATGATACTGACTTGCAAAATAATCTACTCATGGAATTTGAAATCACACGTAGTTTTGAGTTGCCTGGTAGTTTAGATGTTAAAGAGCGAGTTGAATTAGATAGTACAATTGGAATTAGGGTTGAAGAATGTACGGATCAACATTCTGAAATGTACGTTAAGTATAGAATGGATTTAGAAGGTTATGGTAACATAGGAAATCCTAATTTAAAAACGTACATTAATGTTTGGGAGAAATCTTTATTAAATGGCCATGTAATTGCAAGACAAAATAATGAGAACAATCTTCCTGCGACTATTCATATTCCGCTAGGTGGGTGGGAGGAAATTCCTTCTTCGATTAATCTACGCATGATGTATGATGTTCCAGGTATTGTAACAGTAAACTCAGGTAATTTACAATCGTTTATTACGATTCCTATTAATGCGCAAAAAAATCTGGTTTCCATGTTAAATGCGCGAGTGAGAAGAAGCTCAGATTTAGACAGTATATTTGAAATAAATTCAGGTAACTTCTATTCAGAACTAACTGTAAGAGCTATAGGTCATATAGATTTTAGAGGTTATGTAAGAGTTAAACAAAATACTGAAGATAGGCTTCCGATTAAGGGGTATGTAAGGCCTTGGGTTAACTTGTTCTCTAGTATTACTGCTAGTAAGCCACGGTATAGAGATTTAGCCTCTTCTATTAGAATAAGACAAACTGGTGCAGTGATACTAGAAAACTCTATTGTAGTAAGAGTATGGGGTGACTCTTGGCTTGATGGCGGACAACTAGATGGAACAATAGCTATTCGAATATGGGATAACCAGAATCAAGAATCGAGTATTAGTATTAGACGAAGTGCTGAAATCGGATTAAATGGATTTATTCAAGCTAAACAAGTTAGTGATTTACCTTCCAAGATTGCCGCAAGACAAATTGCCTTAGCAGATTTAGCTTGTGAAATAGCTTGCTATGATCATTTTAATTTGTTCGGGAACGCTACTGTACGAGTATGGGGTGATTCTCAAACAGATGGTGGTTTACTTAATGGTAAAATTACCGTAAGACAGTCTTCGAATAGTAATCTTGTTGGTTTAGTTGAAGTATTTGAACATTACAGTGTAAATTCCACGGTTATTATAAGGCAGAGTGATAAGGAAGATTTAAGTAGTACAATTGCAGTAAGACGATCAGCTGCATATGATAAACTTGGAACAGTAGCTGTTAGACAGTCCGATAAAAGTGACTTACAAGCTTATAATTTCTTTGTAAGACAAAGTGATAAATCACAGATATCGGTAACAGCTTTAATTAAGCGTGTTAGCAATTTAGAGAGTAGTATTGAGGTCGTAACAGCATATCCATATGCCTATATAATGTAAAAGAGAAAAGTAGCCTACCATTTCACTGGGTAGGCTATTTTTTATGATTAAATTCTTATAATTTCTATTGAATAAGATAATAAATTTATAAATATATGAATCATATAAATTCTTATGATTTTGCTGTAAAAATCAATTTTCATTGTCTAAAGAACTTTCAATGGTCTAATTAAAGTAACTTTTCTTAACGTATTGTGTTGTAGATAGTGTTTCTCTAAGAAAAGTGTAATCTTTTTATTTTTGAGTAATGTTAGAGGGAATATATAAATCTTCTACTTAAATTGTTTAATAGCGTAAATATTTCCAATGTAGAAAGTTAGTTTTATGTATAGTGACATGAAATTTTTTTAACTATTCTATGTAAGAAGCTAGATAAGACTCAATGATAGAAAGTGATAACTGCCTTAAGTTATAAGGATAAATGAAATAGGAATACGTTTTATCTCTAACAATACATGGAGATAAAAATTTTGAGCGTATTTCATGTGTAACATCTCTTTACCTTGTAATAATTCACATTAGGTTATGTCTAAGGTAGGAGAATTTCTAAAAGTAGGAGGCTATTATATATGCCTAAACAGGGAAAATACAATCTTGTTGAAATTGGTTTGATCAGTATAGCACTGTGGTGGGCAGTTCTATTGTTATCTCCCATTGCTACATTTAAAAATTCTGTATACAGTACTATGGAGCAAGTTATGCCGGAACAGTTATGGGGCATGCAATGCTTATTTATATCTTTCTTCTTATTATATGGGGTGGCTACAGATAATAAGATTATTAGAAGTATTGGATTGTTAATTTCTATTGGATTTTGGACATTTGTTTCCGTTTCCTTATGGTTAAGTGATAGTGCTACAACAGGTACAAGTTATTTTGTTTGGGCACTTATGGCCGCAGGTCTCTATCTTAAGCTGATGAAAGTAGGTGACGGTTAATGAAAGATAGTTTAATTTCTGCAATTGCTTCTGTATTAGGCATGTTTATTACAGGAGGTTTTGGTTACTTAACTTCTAAGAACAAACCAACTTCTAACACCAGTATCGATACAAGTACAAACCGTCATTCTTTATCTGATGACGAAAGGCAGTTTCGAATTGAACTCAAAGATATGATGTTAACATATCAAAATCAGGTGAAAGAACTAACTCTAGAGGTTGCTAGATTAACAAAAGCGAACCTTCAATTAGAAGTACAAGTAAGACAATTAACGGCTCGTAATGAGAGTCTGGAAACGCAAGTGCATGAATTAACCACTGCGAATAGAGAATTAAAAGAAGAGGTACAAAGGAGACGCAATAGTATTACGGAATAAGGTGACTCATGGGAAATGCATTCAGAATAATTAGTTATTTCAAAGGCAAGGACTACCTCTATCTGTTTTTATATTAAATATATTTATTATTCTAAGTAAATGTTAAACCATAAAATATTCTCCTTATAATAATGCAAATCAAGTGTTGCAATACGAGATTGATGTTCTTCATTTTATTCAGGCATGAGGAGGTCTTGATGTGGGATTTAAGAAAAAATTTGAAATTGAAACGGATTATCTGGATGAAGGATCAACCAAGCGTCCTGGTAATCGCATTTATGTTCAATTTATTGTTGCGCATGATATAGAGCATCCAAACTTAACAGCAAGAGAAAGTGTAGATTATTATCAACGTACACAGAATCAATCAAATACTGCGGTACATTTTCTCGTAGATGATAAACAAATTATTGAATGTATACCTGCGGTGACGCATGAACCAGAATATGCCTTTCATGTAATTTATGATGTTAATACTAGTAATGCATTATATGATACATGTGCTAATAATTCTGCCATCGGAGTGGAATTATGTTACGGTGAAAAAATTGATAAGGTAGATTCGTATAAGCGCTATGTTTGGCTACATGCTTATATTTGTTATAAGTTTGGACTAAATCCTCGCCGAGATATTATAGGGCATGATGTACTAGATTCTAAGCTGAGAAGTGATCCCACTAAAGGATTAGAATATGTAGGGAAAAGCTTTAATCAATTCATTATGGATGTAGTAGACGAGTATGAAAGTTGTACAAAGGGCACCAATTTGATATCTAAACAGGTGTCAGTCAAAAATGGAAATTTATATACAATACGTTCAACCGATACGCTTCAGTCTTTAACCACTCAATTTGGTATAAAAGTAGATTGTTTAAAAAAACTAAATCCAGAACTGGACATCCATGCATTGTATGAAGGACAAAGTATTTTAATCGAGACAGGTTCACCACAATTAGGCAAGAATTACATCAACTTAGAACTAGAAGAGTATATGAGAAGTCCTCCTGTTCGACCATATCCAGGAAAGCCTATAAAACAAGGCGATAGGGGACGGAATATAGAGGCGATTCAAAGAACATTAAAAGTGAGTGTTGATGGCATATTTGGTAAGGAAACAGAAGAAAAGGTTAAAGAGTATCAGCGGAATTCTAGTTTCTTATCTATTGATGGTGTAGTTGGTATGCAAACTTGGTATGCACTATTTTAAATTGGAGGAATAGAAAATGAATGACCTTTTACAGTCAATGCTAGAAAATGGAGCATTGTTAGTGATTTTAGCAATTCTAACAGAATCTCTTACAGAGATTCTAAAAAACATGATACCTAATAGAACCATTCAAGATCGTTTCACGTATCTGTTATCTATTTTGGTAGGTATTTCTTTAGCATTTGCTTTTAATTTAAACTTCTTTGACTTGAATGGATATGGAAAATATATATCCATGATATCTGCAGGATTATTGGCAAGTAGAGGAGCAAATTATGCGAATGGATTTTTGAAAAAATTTGATATTTTACGTTAAAAAAGGATGGGATTAAAGTATGGGATATATTGTTGATATTTCAAAATGGAATGATAATATTAATTGGGCTGTGGCGGCAAAAAATTTAGATCTTGCTATTTGTCGTGTGCAATATGGTTCATTGAAACGTGATAAATTGTATAATCAGCATGTGCAAAAATTAGAAGCATATGGCGTCCCGCATGCAGCATATGCTTACGGGTGTTATGTAAGTGTTAATGATGCAATTGTGGAAGCAAAAGATTTTATGGCACGAGTTAGTCCAAATGCTAGATTCTTAGTGTTAGATGTAGAAGATGATACACTCGCAAGTTGTGGACCGAGCAAATTAGCTGCAGCATCTCAAGCATTTATTGATACATGTAAAGCGGCAGGATGGAAAGTTGGTTTATATGTAAGCCATCATATGTATGAAAAATATGGGTTAAGTAATGTAAAAGCTGATTTTTTATGGGTTCCACGCTATGGAAATAAGCCGAAATATAGTTGTGATTTATGGCAATACGCAGACAATACAACAGGTGGGTATGTATCTGGAATTGGGAATTGTGATGTTAACCGTTTGAATGGTGACAAATCTCTTAAATGGTTCTTGGGAGAAGAGGAGAACAAAACGTTTTATCGTATCTACCTTGGTGACTTTAATACGTCTGAGTGGAAGGATGCCACAATGAATAGAGTAAAAGAAATTCTACCTGGTTATGGTTTGTGGGAGGAAAATTTAGGGGATGATAATTATCGAATTATTGTAGGAGATTTTAATACTAAATCATGGGTTGATGAAACATTTAATAAATTAAAATTAGCTCTTCCTAACTATGGTATGTGGATTCAAGAAATTTAATAAATAAGCGGATTCTTTATTAAAAGAATCTGCTTATTTTTATGTATAAATAAAATGATTTTTAAGAAGTTGTATAGTTTGAATCTTCTGTAAATTAATGTTATATACTTTTTTAATTAAGTTTTATTGCGAGCAATCATTGCATTCAGATAGGTTTTGATCTAAGCGGCTTATAGCTTGTTGACGAATATAATATAAAACTCGAGAGCTATACTTGCTTATATTGTAACCACATACATCTAATAAATCTTTGAGTTGTTCTATATTCATTATACAGTTTAATTCGATCATTTCTTCTGCAATTAGTCCTATTTCACTTTCATATTTGGACAATCGTTTTGACTCAAAGTTGTTATCTAACTTATTCTTTATACGGTTTAAAGCACGATTAACTGTCATTGGATAGACATTTAATTTTTTTGCTATCTGTGAGTTATTGTTACCATCCATAATAAGGTTGATTACTTGAGTTTCAAATTCGGATAAATCGGAGTTTTTAAGTAGATTTTCTACATAGATTTTATCCATTACTTTACTTTCATAACCTATTGAGTAATCCTCGGGTTCAAAGCTTTCAAGTGAATTTAAAGAGGTTAATTCTGAAGCGAATCGAAGAACATTTTCAATGCGCTCTACAGTAACATCAAGTAATTTTGCTAATTCTTCAGCTTTTGGAAAATAACCTAGTTCATTTTCAACTTTCTCCATTTGTTTGAGTAGATCTACTGCACTTCGACTTAAGCGTACAAGTCTAGAATCATTATAGAGTAATTGGTTAACTTCCCATATAATTGGCCGATAAATATAAGTAGTAAACTTAATTCCTTTATTAAAATCAAAATCTCTAATTGCTGTAATAACAGCTATATAAGCATGTTGAAGTAACTCTTCTTCATCCACGTTAAATTTGTTTTTCAGGGATTCAATGCTTCCTTTATAGTGAGCAATGATTGAGAAGAGAAATTCTTTATTTTCATATAAAAGTTCAGAGAGTAAATCAGGATCCTCTTGGCAAGCTTTCAATAACACATTGTTATGTAAGTCAGGTAGATTATCTTCTCTAAGGTCAATATATCTTTGGGAAGGCACTTTAATTCACCCCAACTCTATTAACAAAGAAAAAACTTTTGGTTAATTTTAGGATGTAAGATTGTGGTAACGAATCAAAGTATGAGTTTAACTTTAACTTATCCAAATTGAAATATAATAGCTTTATTAATTTGTCTTTTGTCATTTCTAAATCCTCCTGTTTGTTGAATCTGCATACTAACTGTCGTTATGAGAAGTTAATAGGTTGCGACGGAAAAAGTAGAAGGATTTAAAAAAGGGCAGGAGAAAATATAGGTTTATTGAGTGGATAAACGGAAGACACTTGTAAGTATCGAATTGAAGGTTAGCAAAAAACTATTTTCATTTTAGATTTTTAAAATCTTACAACTATTTTTAGGGATATTTCGATAGCTATTATGAAAAAGGAGGAGTAATAATTCTGTTTTATTCAAACAAAATTTCAGTTAAACAAAATTCAAAGCAAAGAAATTCTTTAAAGAGTAACAAAGCTGTTGAAAGTTTGCTTTTCTTAGGAGGTGAAGAAAGTGGCATTGACTCCACATGGTGATAGAATATACTGCGATAAAAAATTGGAGGATGTTATTTCTATTTTAGATGAAAACCTAGAAATTAAGATCGATGGAATTGTATACAATGTCATATTAAAGACAGGTGAATATAAAACTTATCATGAGCAATTTGAAAGTGAACTTCCTGAAATGATTACAACTATTTTTCGAGATAATAACATTCCTTTGTTTTGTAAATTAGGTGGGATATATGATTTTTCTAATAATCGTACTGTATTGGTGTTTGAGCACATGGATACAAAGAAACATCATGATATTAATTTAATTGGCGGCTCAGCATACAATTTGTTAATTGGAAAAGTATTAAATACGGAACCATTTGCAGATGGTACTTATTATAAATTTATGGAGATTCATAGCAATATTTTAGTGGTATATCCTGATATGTCTCAAATAATTTCTACAATATTAACAAGACAGTATGCAAGCTATACTCTTATTGGAACAGCTATTATTAGAAAGAGTATGTTTGACGAAATAAAAAGCTCTATTTATGTTGCAAGTGCATCGCGCTTAGAGGGAAGTATTTCAATTCGTAAATCAGGTACCTCTCATCTTAAAGGAATCATATCAATACCTATAGATGCTTCCCATGATATTGGCTCATTTTTAATTATTAGGAAATAAGTTCGCAACACTTTAGTTAAGTAAAACGACTATAAATATATGACTGTATGAGATAAATCCCATATCAAACTAATTAACCTATTGAAGTTTTAGAGTAAGATCAGGTGTAGATGAAAGATTATAATCCAGGAGGTATTTAAATATGAAAATAAATAAATTTAATGTTTCTGCGGTTTTTTATTTTAAAAGTGGTAATTCAAAGAAAGTTGATTGGCTGGAGGATAAGTTAATAAAAAAGTTAAAGAGTGAGACACAAGAAGTAACTGAAGGTCTTAGCTTAGAGGAAGCAGATGTTTTTTTTCAAAGTAAGTTTAAGGAATGGCAGGAAAATGGTACTACTATTATTCGAAAAAATGCTAAAGGTGAAAATTCTATCATATCCTTTGCAGAAGTTGAATATATGACCATGTTAGTTAGCTTAGCCAAAGATATCTCTCTAGCTACAACTGAGTTGAATGAAGATGTTTCTAAAGCAACAAGAAGTATTCAAGAACATCCTGCATTTAAAAAATAATAATGAACAGGGCAGCATCATTAAAAAATTACTTTATAGATTTGAAAATAAAGAGTTTTTCTTTTGGGAAGTTAAACAATATGACTATACAAAAGGCTAGAATTATTCTAGAAAAAATTAAATAAAAAATTTTGTAAATCCTTATAATGAATGCGATACAAGAGGGAGGAGGATGAAATATGAGGGCAAAAGAAATTTTAACGAAGTTAGGCACTTTAGAGCAAAAGAGAGATGAGGTAAGTTCTGCATTAATTGAGACTTCCTATAGAGAAGCAAAGTTAGTTTTGGAGGACTCTCTAAAGAAGTACCAGAAGAAAGTTGATGCTTTTCTTAATACAGAATTCGAGCCTTTATCATCAACAGCTTTTCTAATGGTTTCCCACAAGAATTTAAATCTCAACACGGGTGATCAAGTTCAGTTGAATGTAGAAGCCTTAACTAGTGATGGGGTTACAAGGAATGTTACTGCTGAACTTCGTCCGGCCATGTTATTTAAAGATATAGATAATTTATATAATAATAAAGGTTTAATTACAACGGTAGACATTAGTAATTATAAATACGAAGAACGAACAGTTGAAATAGTAAAGACTACCAATGGTTTTGGTGTGGGTGATGATAGAGAAACACAAGGATTACAAGTTATAGCAACGAATAAACGAAATGAATATCGAATTGTAAATTTAAATGGTGACTATTTAGGGATTACTTTCCAAACAGATGGTAAAGAAGAAGTTGGTGATAACTGGTTAATTTATGTATATTGGGCGAGTACAGGCACTACTTATTCTGTCAAAGATAAATATATAGCAAAGGTGAGCCCTGAAGGAATTGTAACAGGCCTTAGTGGAGGAACTACAGATATAGTCATTACAAATGGGGTGCATGAAGTATTTTTACCAATTACAGTCGTAGGAAATGAAGCCCCTGAACCACCAGCTATTACTTCTGTGAATAATATGGAAAGTGGAGTAGAAGTTAGATTTGATTATAGTACGTCACCTGATAGTGGGACTTATAACATTTTTGTAAATGGTGTATTAGTTTTAACAGGTGTTGAGCATTCACCTGCTAAATTAGATCATAACATTTTTAATGATAAAGTATCTGTAATTGAAATGACGGCAATTAATTTAGAGGGTAAAGAGTCTGAAAAATCTAATGCATTTCAATATAAACCATTAGATGAATTACCGACTACTTAAGATTTTTTAATGTGAATGTAAAAACATAGTACAGTATTTTTCATAAGGAAGTACGTATTATAGCAAGTTTAATATTTAAATTTGCTATAGAAAAAAATCGCAACTAAATTGATATATATTTCGACTACTATAATACCAGTATGAAATAGGAGAGGTAAACGATATGGAATTATCTAAGAAAATTAGTCGATTAGTACAGTTAATTCAAAGTGGCGAAAATTTGTCCATTAGTATCGACATTAATTCCAGACTTGCTAGAATTTGTGACATGGATTTTTCTATGGAAGAACAAAACAAAATTATTAATGGTCATATTGATAACACATGGCTAGTCCAATGGTTTAATTACTTGCGAAAGGCAATAAAAAAAGAATTAGAACAAGGTGAAAATAATGCCTTGAAACATGTAGATTTGCTTGAGGTACAACATTTGCAAGTAAGAGATAACATTGAGGAAAAAAGTCAATTGAATAAAAAGGCTAAGAATGCTTCTGAATCAGTTTCTAATAATGAGGCAGATATGAGTAGAAATCTTTATATTGCGGAGCTGGAAAAGAGCTATCGTAATATGGAGAATCGGCTTAAAAAAGCAGAAGATTATGTGAAATATTTAGTGAAACAACTAAATGTAAAAAATGTAACGGAGCAAAACTTACAGTATCCATTACATTTTTCTAATAGTAGCAACAAAATAGAAAATGCAATGAAAGTTAAGAATAAAGAGATTCAAAATGTTATTGATGCAATGAAAGATATTGAGGTACCTTATGGATCATTTATAAATCATCAAATTAACGAAGTGATTATAATTAAAATTCATAATGATTCAGGGATTAATTATATTGTATCAGGGGATTATGATTCAGCAATTTTAGTGTAGTTAATAAATGAGATTTAGAGGATATGATTTTAAGGTTGGTGATAATTTAATATGCTATTAAATACATTTACAACGGATCAGTGGAAAAAGCATAGAGAAAACCTCGCTAGTAAGTTAAAGGAGATACATATAGAACATTCCATTAAACGAATGGTAAGATATGATTCCACTTCACTTGGCTTACAAGATTACCATCTTTCTTTGGTATTTGATACTGAAAAAGAACGTCTCTATATTTGCAATAAAGCATCTAAAAGAATGATTGAAAGTACTTCTATAAGACGTTTGCAGGAAATAGAAATGGTGTTAGTAAATTGGTTAAAAGAAATAAAGGAAATTATTAAATAAATTTATATGAGGATTATGTTTAGGTTGAGGAGATATGGATAATAAAAAAGTTAAAATCTATAGATATTATACAGGTGGAATTTATCTCGTTACTGGTAAGGGAAAACAAACAGGAACGGATGAAGAAATGGTAATTTATGAAGATGCTAAAGGAAATACTTGGATTGAACCTCAGAGTACTTTTATGGCGGATATTGAGGTATGCGGAGTAAAAGTTCCTCGCTTTGAGCATTTAGGTAATTTCTATAAAAGTAATTAAGGAGAGGGTTAATTTGTTAGGCAAGCGAAAATATATGGTTTCTGGTCATGATGCAGAAGGAAAATATGTAGAAAAAGAAGTTTGGGCTAGTTCTGCTCGTAATGCATTAAATATTTCTCAAGAGTGGAATGACGGTAATACATTTACGGTAGCTCGTAAGGTTGGATGCGGCTGTGGTGGAAATTAAGTAGACATAAATGTATGCAAATATATAATTATTTTATATTAATATACGGTATAAAGGATTTATTGGCGTTCTTCCTTATAAATACTTTACAGGAGGTAGGAATAAAATGTTTGAAATTAATACAGTTGAAGAATTTAAAGAAAAGATAGTAGAAGGGTTTGTTTTAGTTTATTTTTATACTACTTGGTGTGGCCCCTGTAAAATGATTACACAGGATATTAAGGAATTGTCAAAAGAAATTGACGATATTAAATTTATTCAAGTTAACGCTGATCAATTTTTAGATATCACTAAATTGTGTGAAGTTACTACGATTCCAACGCTTCTGTTTATGAAAGATGGTAAAAATATTGAAAAGAAAGTTGGATTTACTCCTAAGCAAGAAATTAAGGAGTTTATTGAGGCTAGTAAATTAGCAAGCCAAATGGAGGCTGAAGAGGAAGTATTAGAAAAAGATGCTTAAAGTGAGAAGAAACATGAAAAGGTAATACCACAAAGGTGTGTCATTTGACACACCTTTTCCTATAATGGGCTTACTATATTTGGTTAGGAGGTTACAATCGATATGCCTAAACTCAAAAGTATTATGAGATATGTTAAAGAAATAGATAAAATGATTAAAGATTTGCGTAAGGGTATGGCACATAGCCATCCATATTCAGTAGATGCTTTACGGCAATATGTAGATGAATTAGAAGCTATACGTGAAGTAATCATGGAATCAGGACTTGAATCTGGTGAAAACTTGGATACATTAATGTATAAAATCAGGGAATGTATAAGGGAGTGCGTGAGACCTTCTTATGCACGAAAACCACAAGTTTTACCTTATCCAAAACCGGATCCGTGGGTACCACCTGTTACAGTCACAGGGGTTAATATTATTTTCGTTGTGGATATTTCTGAATCCATGTTTGAAGGAGGGGGCCTTGAACCTGGAGGTCGTGTTAGAAATTTATTAGTTGCCACAGCAAATGAAATCGAACGTTATGCTAAAGCTGCTAAAATCCCATGTAAAGTATCATTAGTGGCCTACGCTGATCCAACAGACAGAGCAGGGGAGAATAGACCGAACTTTTGGAGAATTCTACTGAATAAAAGTGTAGATGTACAAGGGTTAGCACAAGCATTTTCTGATATTGGTACGCTAACATTTAAGCGAGGATCGGATTTCCCTGAATCTGGTATGTCTGCAATTTATCATTCGATTGATCAAGTGATAGATAAAAGTGTAGTAAATGGTAAACCTGTAGAGAATTCTCTTATTCTTGTATCAGATGATAGACAAAAGTTAGAGGGCAGTAGCGAACCTTCACATCGCCTGTATAAAGAAGTTACATACGATCAGGTTGATGGAAAGCTAAATAGCCTTAAAGTATTTAATCGTTATGCGTTAGTGCCTATGAAAACTATATATACAGTTCTTCCTGGAAGAAAAGGACCTGGGAAAATAGGGCCAGGGAATTGGAATAGTCCTATCATTCCTTTCTTTAGACAGTGTAGAGAGTACTTCCATGTAAGTACTTTAAAAGATGTAAGCGATTGGATCACTTGGACATTAGATCCTACTAAGGCTCCGAAAAAAAAGTGAGGAGGAAGTGATAATGACAATTAGATTTGGAGATTTGTATGAGGAGATTTTAGCTATTGAAGATGCTATGCAGCGTATGAGAGACGATATAGCTAGTTCAGATTGTTCCTCTATTACAAAATGTCGTTTGGAAATAGAATTAGAGATGCTTGAACAAAAATTATATGAATTAGAACGTACAAATATAGATTTTGAATTATTAAACTTTGTTACGATTATAGAATCTATTGAAAGATGCTTTAATTGTATTGATATTCCAGGTGAATTATCTCATGATATAGCTCCTGCACCATATGATACAGCAAGCAATTGTGGGGGGAAAAAGAGACAATTATCACTTAAAGATATTGAATTAATTAAAGTATTTGAGATGAGTACTAGAAAGCCTGACAAACGACCAAATGCATTTGAATTTGTTAAGAGTGCAATGCCGTATAAAATTCTCACAATTGCATCAGAGAAGTATATTGTAACGTATGACTCGTTACGTAACGGTATTGCGGTTAAAGGATTTAATAAGCAAACAGGGGAGTCAGTAACGAACTTTGGAAATATTTCTAGAATTGATGTGAAATTAAATGACTCGGCACGGCAAAAATATGGCATAGAATGGGTAACTGCATGTAAGGTTTTATTAACAACACCTACACCAATGGTTAGTCTGGCACCTTTGTCGTTAGCTATTGATGGTAACCCAAGTACTATGCCTAGGGTTGAATATACAAATGAGGCAGAAGTTGAAATGGTATTTCAATTTTTTGTATAGATAATTAGAAACTAAAGATAATAAAAAACGTACAGAAGTGTACGTTTTTTATTTATCTTTTTATTTCATTTAATCAAGGCGGAAATTATAATGTTTAATTTTCAAGTCATTTTCTATTTAATGCACCTAAAACTTTGAATTAAGAAAGTCGTTTATTTTCTCTTCAAATTGTTGATGAAATAATCTATTGAAATCTAAATCACTATTAGAGTACTCTCTAATTTCTTCGATTGAAAATGTACCACCCCAATATGGAGAGGTATGAATATCCGAATGAAATGTCACTCCTAAATGGGTAGAAGGTATGGCATTTAGCATGATGTTTGAAATCTCTTTTAAAACGTCTTGGGAAATATCTTGTGGTACATCAAAGATTAATTCATCATGTATTTGTAATACGATGTGTATATCATGATCTTCAAGTATAGATTTGTAATTCTCCTGTAGCCATTCAACTCTATCTAAGCATTTTGTGCCATCTGAGCGAGTGGGATAAAATAAATTCACCATAGCTTTTTTAACTTGTGTCGCAGAAGTTCCTTGTATTTTAAAGTTACAACTTTGCCGTTTTATTTTCTCTAATCTCCAATCTGAATTTTCGTTCTTAAAGGTGGAGGAAGAGGTAGCTTTTAGAATTGCTTCTTTAAAACGTCTTTTTCTACCAAACAAATCTTTTACATAACCATTAGTTAAAACTTCTCTATGTGTTTCAGCTTCCCACCTTAAAAAGTTTGGTAATTGATTTTTAAATTGATTAATTAAGGAGGTTGCTGCTACTTTTGTAATATTTAATTGATCAGATAAACCGATTTCTGTTATACCATATAAGGTCACTTAAACCCCTTAGTTTCCTAAGGGAGTGGACTATACCTTAGCAACTATTTTAAGCTGCTTCTCACATTAAGCGAACTCGTTAGATTGGTTGTTTATTAACCGCGGAACGCTATAAGTCTCTGCACCTGCCATTCGAATGAACGCTTTGGCACAGGATTGCCTTATGCCTATACACTTAGGTTTCCCTGTTTTGAGTGAGATTTGAATTCGGCAATCCATTTACCGAATACAATGCTTTTCATTTTTTTTCTAAGCAATTCAAAAGCATTTGCTAGAGTAGGAATGGTAGTACTATTTAGTTCCTTCATATTATATATCTTCAAGATATATAGACATTCTGGAGTATCTGACCATTTATTTATAAGCTGTTGTATATGATGCTGAGTCTCTTTTAGTGTCTCTCTTTTATAATTTCGAATATCCTCAAACAAGTGATAAGTAAACCCCTTAATTTGGCAAGTGATTTGACTATGTACATCTAAACCTTTCTTAAAGGCTTCAATTAGAACCGGTTCTTGTGTTACTATTGCGAGCCAACGTAATTCTTGTTGTATGTATACCGCCATTTTCATGGTACTTCAACACTCCTTAAAGGAGCCGGATTAGACTATACCTTCTGTTGCATTCCTGCAAATAATGGGCGAATTTTGTGACCACTAAGCCCATAGCCTACCGTATAAATGAGTTCGATTGATTTATCAATTCTGGTTGATAGACGACTCATTATTTTGTTAACTATGAATCGAGATGATAATTAACAAGCAGTCGTTGCACTTCTTGTCACTAGAAGCACAGGATTCGCTCCACCGTTACATGAGGGCGTTCCCTGTTTTGAGTAGGTTTAGATTAACGACTTCAGCCAACGTTTTGTAAACTGAAGTCAATACTGGTGAACAATCTACCTCTTTCTGCTCTAAAGGCCATACGTATAAAATCAGCTTTACTTGGTACTTGTTGTCATTGTAGTAATGCAAGGCTCTTTATCCTTGCTCTCTTTTTTCAAAGAGTATCGGACTATATCATCACCCTGTTGTAGAAGGGTGGATCGCTTTCGTGCTTATTTCGCCTGTTCTAGGTTAATTTAAGTAGTCTCTGCACCTTTCTAATATCCCTATTAGACTTGGCTCAGGATTGACATAGGTAATTACCCTTAGTTTCCCCTGAATTAACGATCTGCTTACACATAAAGTCACCTTTATGCAGCCCACAACTTTAGGTTTGGTGACGAGCAACTCATACGGCCTGTTTTAGTTCCTACAGAGTTATAGATAGGATGGATTTTATTATCAATAGTACCTTGTTGTTCTTTGGGTAGGGAGTCACAAAAAGAACTTATTAATTTCACTAAGCGACGATATTCTAGAATTAGAGGAATTACAGGATGCTTTGATAGATTACGTATCAGCGTTTTTCTATCTGTTTTTAGTTTGGAAATCACACTTTTGCAACCTTTGTCATATTCCATGATAGGTTTTAGAATAGCGTTATCAATATAAAGTTTTTGGGCCAAATGGGCTGGAGAATTTATATTAAACAAAGTGCTTGTTAATTTATTTACGCCATTATATTTATTTTGTTGCTTAGGTGGGTGTATACAATTATTTAATGTGATAGTGGAACCTAGGTAATTCAATATTTCTTTTTTTACGGATTGTAATTTCGTTTGGAGTATTTGTTTTACATCATTACTTAGAAATTCTTCACTAATTTTAATTCCTTTTCTTTCAGCGGTAGTAAGTACGGCTATTAAAGGCATCTCTATTTCCCTAAATAATTTATATATAGGAACAAGATTAAATTTAGGGTTTTCAAAAATTCTTTTCTGATACTCGAATACAGACTTTAGCATAAAAATATCATAGCAAGCGAAGTAGGTAGCTACATGATGTTGTAGCTGATCATAGAGTGTCTTTTCAATCATATATTTTTTTCTATCAATGGTATTTAAAATGGTTTCATTTGAATTAAGACGAGGTAATACATATTCTTTATACCATTCTTTTACACCTTTTGGATGGTTCTCATTTAATAGGTTTGCAGCTATCTCAGTATCCCAAAAGATATTATATGTAATGTCAAAATCACACCAATTATATAGAGCATGAATGTGTTGCTTACTGTTACTAAGTATTAATAAGGTATCTTTCTCTAATAGTGGTGAGAGTTTTTTCATCGTGTATTCTAGACTTAATGTAGAGATATGCTGTGATAATCCATGTTTAAAAGGCTTAATAGGTATATAAAAAAAACAGTTATCCATAAATCCAATCGTAATTGAGATGATTGAGTCTTTAAAAGGATTCGAACCAGTGGATTTCGTATCAATAAATGTATAAGCTTGCGAATGTAAGGTTTTATATACCTTATACTTGGTAATAAATTCTTCAAATTGTTCAGGTGTATGTATTAAATAGTAATTTGAAGGTAGTTTTACTGAATGATTAATTCCGTGAACATATTGATTTTGTTTTATCGTAATCTTTTTTTTCTCATTTTTTTTTATACGAGTTTTTTGTGTGCTTTCTTTTACTTCGCGCCTATTTAATAGTGTAAAAATGTCCTGATTGGATTCATTTGATTTAAAAAACAAAATTTACAACTCCTTACTTCAAAAAGGGACGAAATAATCGTCCCTTTCTATATTTAATAATAGAAATTAAAATTCCATAATGTTTTCTAAAATGGTAATTTATGATTAGTAGTTCTCAATTGTTCCTTTTCATCAAAACCTTCAGTAGCCAATGGAAGAGTAGGGGAACTACATTGAAACTGTGCTTGCTGTAAATTATATATTGTTGATGCTGCATTCATAAATTCTTGGATTTCATCAGGACTATGAGAAGTTATATATGTTGATATATCAAGCATTTCAATTTCATTAAAGTCTGGTTTCTTTAATATAGGTTCATCATCCACTGAAGTATAATGGTATGGTTTAGCTGAATAAGTGGTATCATTAGCACCTGTTCCACTTCTAGAAATAGTGACAAAGTCTTTTGTAGGATCAATCATGTAAAGATTAAAATCTGTGTGTAATTTTTGAATGTGAGTTTTCGCTAAAGAGACTAGCTTAATCTTATTATCTAATGGATCATATACACGTAATTTAATCTTTAAATTCGGATATTTACTCGGATTAACGTGACAAAGGGGGCACACACCTGTCCCTGGACAACGTATATATTTGGGTTTTAAGGTGGGTTCATAATGCTCGCGAATACCAACCAGATTTTCATACCAATCGATAAATAAAAGTGTAAGTGGTTTTTTATCTTTAAACGTAAGAAAGGTATTTCCCACTTTTAAAATTGCATCTAATCCTTTTATTGTTGTCATACTTTATTTCCTCCTTAATATATATACCGTCTCTAAATTGTTATATATAGATATAAAGTTTTATTTAAATTAACTTTGTTTATTCTGTTTATATAAATAAATAAAACTTAAGTTTTAAAATGCAGACTGTAAGTTATGAATCTAACCAATACTTAATAGTAATAATTGAATAACTAAGCTTAATAATTTTCCAGTAAAGTTCATGTAATGAAGTGTTATATATAAAAGAAGGCTGAAATCTAATAAGAAACAGATAAAACGCCTTTGAAAATTATTGTCTATGTTGTATACTAGTTGTATATACTAGACTAATTAATAGTTATCGTAATAACTAATTAAAAAGTTGCGGAATTTATAATAAAAATAAAAGTTACTTTTGTTTACAAAATGTTCTTAATTGTTTTACAATATTTTTGGGTGATTGTTGTTTGAGATAGTAGGGAACTAAGTATATTAACAACAATAAATGCTACGCAATTTCTTTAATGCTCTTGTTGAGTGCGATTTATTAATTTTAAGTTCGTTTGCGATTTCGGCTAAATTCATACAGACTCCTAAGCCGTCATATAGCATGTATTCGATAACATGTTGTTCAGTCGGAGTAAATTTATTTCTATGTATTTCATAATCTGCTTTAACAATTGAGAATTCATATCCTTGTTCGTAAGACTCTTGGCAAAATGTAGGGCAATTGTTGTCACTAGAATCGTCTTCAATAAATCCATCACAATAAAATACAGAAGTCGAATTTTGTTCTACCATTCTATTTGTATAACGATAGTAATCAACCACGGTTCTTTTAATAATTGTTTGACAGAATGAAGGTAGCTTTTCAGATGGAACTGTTGTTTGTTGAAGAGATTTCATTATGCGCAAGATACAATCTTGTTTCACATCCTCTTTGTCTTGATTTCTCACTTTAAATAATTCGAAATTAAAAATTTTAGCTATAGATTCAGAGTTTAGTATTTCCATTATTAAATCTTGAAAGTTTATAGTTGCTGTGTTCATTATATAAATCCCCTTTATTTGAATGAATTAAAATTTACTGCTTAGTAAACTAATTGAATTTGTATTTAATTTATCTAGTAATCCCATTTTAAGTAAGTCATTGGAGTCGATTTTTGAATCTTCAGTGAATTGGGGTGGATAGAGCGTATGATTGACCGTGAATCCTTCCTGTATTAATTGTTTTGTTGCTTTTTGTGTTGCATCTTTTCCAGCTTTGTCATTGTCAAAAAATAGATCAACAATCTCTATACCTGCTAGATGTAATTCGCGTATTTGGTTTTTAAATAATAATTTCCCATTAATTGCAACAGCAGGAATACCTACTTGATAGTTACTCATTACATCTATAGGAGATTCTACGATACGAACTCTTTTAATCCGATTGGGTGATGTTCGTAGTTGGTTAATTAAATGAAGTCCAAATAAAATATCTTTTTTGTTTGGTAATCCTTCGTTGATAAATTTTGAACCCTTATAATGGCTTCCAATTTTTCGTTTTTGTAAAAAGCGAAGATCCCCGTTTCGAGTACGCTGCGGAAATACTATACATTTATTTCTGACATCTATTTTTATTTCGTAAGTATCTAAAGTCTCCATGTTTATTCCACGCTGATTAATTAAATAGGACATTGCTACATTGTAAATCCCTTGATTTTTAAATTTTTCCTCATCCAATTTTTTGAGTGTTTCTTCGGATAACGTATTTGCTTTTATACATTTTTTTCTTGTAGCTAAGAGTTTTGAAATGTCTAAAGGTTTACGATTGTTTTCAAAATAGTAATTCGATAATAGGGCTTTTAATCCGTTGCCTTGCTCTAAAACAAAAGCGGTTTCAATTACACAATCTATGGTTCCTAAGTATCCACAACAGAAACAGTGTGTGTGATAGGGAGGGGTTTTAGAAATCCCAAATGATGGTCTTGTTTCTGTATGGTTCGGACAGCAACACATTATATAATTGCCGTTATCATTTTTCTTTGAAAATGCTGCATGGTTACTTTGGTATCTAAGGGAATACTGATACTTAAAACGCAAATCATCTATTAGACTTGGTATATCCAGTGATGTATTTTCGAGTATTTCTATATTTCTTGCTTTTTGCATGTATTTTCATCTCCATTATTAATACTAGAAGAACTGTTTTTCGTACTGATTGTTAATGGTACTAATCAGTCCTGTATCAAAGTTATATCGCACAATGAAACTTTGACCACTAGCATTGCCACGATTTTTTATGACCTGTACTTTAAAGGTTGTTTCATTTATTTTGATAATAGATATACCTTTGCTAGCATCTTGGAAAATTGCATAAGTTTCCCCGATATCCTCACCAGTCATCGTGCTATCAGTTAGACTTTTTTTAATTCTTTTAGCGGACTCTCTGTTAGCCTGTGCTACTACATAACCTGGAATTCCTGTTCCTAAAATCATTTCACGTACTGCTGCTGATATATCAAATAATCTTTGTCTTAAATCTCCAAAATTATTATTGGAGTTATTTAAACGTACTTTTGATAATTGATCTAAAACGAAGCGAGTATGTCCTTCAGACTCAAGGATGCGCTGTATTTCAGTCACTGAATAGGGGCGGCCACCATTTTTTTGAATATCATAGATGACCATATCTTTTTGCTTTTGCCTTAGTTGATCTAAAAAGAATATGTAACGGTCTTTTTGTTCAGCGGACATAGTACCACGTTGTATGCCTAAATTTGATACACCAGCCAGGACATGATCCCAATTTCGTGCAATTTCTTCAGCACGTTGTTCTAAAGCAAAGTATGCAGGGAAATCCCACTCGATATTACTATTCCAAGCGGACATTAACATAAATGAAGAAATTAATGTTTTACCCATGTTAGATGGTGCGAAAACAAGAAAATAATCAGTTTCTTGTCCATCACTTACTAATCCATTAGTTACTAAATCTAATGTTTTAAAACCTGTAGTCGCTCCTAAAATTTCATTTTCATCTCTACCGTGAATTGATAAGTATTTACTCTTACGTGTATCCGCCATTCCAGTATATGAGTATCCTTTGTTGTCAATATTCGCAAGTTTTAACATATTCGTGGCATTTAATTTAATATCTAAAATAGCTTCAACAGTTTTTTTTTCAGCGACAAGGTTTGCTGCTTTTTGAAGAAAGGGCTTGAATTTTCTATGTAACCAATCTTCTTTAAGGGCATCTACTACAAATTCTGTTTTTTCTAATTCGACCATTTCAAATTCTTCAAACATATTCATTACGGTTTCTATTGTTGGAAGTTGTTTTTGTAATTTCTTAAAATTTTTAATGTAATTAAAAATATCTTTATGTATAGGAAAATGTTCTTCATCAAGGCCATTTTGATCAATTGAAGACCAATCTTTATTTTCTAATATATGGTTTAATAGTTGTAATTCTTCAATGGATGGCATAATATAGACTCCTTTTCATCTAATCTCGACATAATAATCGATGTGATAATGGAAATAGTTGCGATTTTTTTAATAACAAAATACGGAACCTATGTTCGTTTTTTGAGGTGAAAAAATAGAACCTACGTTCCTTTGTGAATTAAAATAAAACGTATGTTCTGTTTTTTGCCAAAAAATAAAAGAACCTATGTTCGTTTTTGAGGCGTAAAAGAATAGAAGATTAAATCAGAACTCTAATGGAATAAAGCATCTTACTATCCAAAACAGATATTGATGCTTTATTTTGTTCTAATTAACTTCTTTTATTTTACAGGTATTTATATATGAGGATTTAATACATTCCTTCTCAATTCATAAGCTGAAAATTTAATCATGTAAATTAGTATACTATGGAAATATATTAATTGTAATACTATTTTTACATATTTATCATATTATTGTTAAATGGATTGTAGAAAGAGCTCGTTGCATGACGAGACCTCTATATAATGGGCTTCAAAATATAACTTTTTTCTTGTCTTCTATCACGACCTCCTAATTGATATACAACAGTATTAAATAACATACGAGATGTAATAATATCTCCAAGACAATTCTCTTGTTCTAATTGTTGGAGTGTAAGATTAGAAGTGAAAAATGTTGATTTTTTATTTTCCTTACGAAAATCAATCACATCATAAGTAAAATCTCTAATATAATTTGTAAATCTTCCATTTCCTATATCATCAAGTATTAGTAAGGGAACCGTCTTCATGAGTTTTACTTGTTGTAAAACTTTTTGTGTGAAATCTTCATCATTTAATTGATAAATTTGGCGTAGATCATTTGCCCATGAACCATACTTAATATAGAGTACAACCGGAGACTCAAAATTAAATAAAGAAGGATTCATTACTGATTTAAATATATATTCCATTGCAAAGGCTATAGCAGTATATGATTTACCAGTTCCTTTTTGTGGATGTATAAAAGCGAGATTATTTCCATTCTTAACAATTTCCTTAATTGAATTAAAAGTATCTATAATGTAATCTTTGTACATTTTGTTATCCGTGTCTATTATGAAATTTCTTTTATTTGCATTTTGATATTCTAAAGGAATTTGAGAAAGCTTTATAGCCTGATTAAGTAAGATATAACCGCCACACTCAGGATTTATCGTATAATCCTGTGGCAGGGGAGTAGTACCAGTTCTACGTTGGCACCAATCCCTAACGACACATTGTGCACAAGTAACATAAGGTTCATTCAATATTCACACCACCCATTATGTTTATAAATTCTTTATATGATTTTGTAATTTTGAAACTGTTATATAATAGATTGATTTTTAAATATAAAATTACTAGTCAATATTTCAATATCTAATTCTTTTTTCTCTAAAACATGAAGGAATAAAGCATTTAAGTGGTTTATTGTATTTTGCTGAATCTCCATATGATGTAATGAATATTTATTTTGATTGAGAAAAGATAATATTGAATTTTTACATTTCATAATATCCTTCCAACCATATTTTTTTGCAAGTGTATCTATTACTTCCCACATCATTTCTGATACTTTTAGGAGTGGAATTTTATCACATTCTATTATGTAGTATCGATTACTTTTTCCGCGACCTGGGACCTCTTTTTTTATAAATCCTTTTTCAACTAATTCATTAATATAACGAATAATTGTATTTATTGAGCAGGAACAAGATATAGATAATCTATAAATACTTGGGAATGCGAATTCTCCTTTTTTATAAATGTAATTCAAAATGTTTGAGTAAACCAATTTTGCGTGAGTACTTAGGCCAATACAGTGAGCTACCATGCTAGGAGTGCTTATATGCCCTTTGTTGTATGAGCTATTGTATATAAATTCTCTTTCTTTTGAATTTGGCATTGTTTTATACAGTTAAAACACCTCTTTCTATTATAAGTATCGTTTTATATGCTGAAAAAGTTGAGGGGGAATTTTAAGGAAATAAAAAATAATTCTACATGCAGATAAAATATAAACTAATTTACCTATAATACTATTAAATAGATTGCAATAAACATGTAGTTTTTTAATGATGGAAAACTTTAATTTATATAAACAATTAATTTTGATATAGAAATTAATTGTTTATATTCTTGCTTAGTTTTGGGTTTGATTATAAAGAGCGATTATAAAGAGAGTATTAAAACTTGAATAGTTTAGAGGTGATTATATGAGAAGTAATTGGAAATCACATCCGATTAGTGAATTAGGGGATCAAATTGGAAAAGCTATTATGCTTACATGTAAAGAAAATGCATATATTGGTGGTTTAAAAGATATCACTGAAAAATTCATTATGATTGAAGTTGGTGAGGGGATGGTTATTGCTGTGGACCGCACTGTATTAAATGATGAATCTATAGAATTACATGTTGTGGGAGGCTAAAAGATTGTCTGACTTTGTTATAAGTGAAAATACGCGCAATAGCATTAGTACTAATAATGCTCCTAGACCAAAATTAGATCCCCGAGATCCTAATATTGGGAAAGTAGCACTGGTTAAAGAAGGGACATATAAGGGTCTAAAAGGTATAATATATCCACCTACTAAAGAATTGAAATATGATGGAGAGTTTGTAAAAGGATTTACAGGGCATTATGAAGTAGAAAAACTATATCATGTCATGTTCTTTTTTGAAGATGGTACATTTTTTTGTGCAATGGAGACAGATTTATTGGATTTAGAGGTAGAAGGGGGTATATTCATTATTGATGATGGAGATGGAACTGTTGCAAAACCCTATGGATGTGGTGAAAGATTATACACGTCGGTTCCAGAAATTTATCATGAATTACCTTTAAATAAATCAGGTTATATCATTATCAATACCTATCAAAGCAGGTGGGTAGATTCTTTTTTTAAAGTGTTTTGGATTAACAATCTTACTACACCAATTGGACAAACTCATACACGCGTGCATGGAGTAGTTTTTAATAGTCCACATGATATAATATTTTATTATGATCCCAAGTTTAACCCAAATAAAATAGTTGTTAAGAATGATTACATAGGAAATTGGTATCATAAAGTCAATTGTCTTACAGAACTTGATGGATCAATATTTAAGCCGTATACCTGTGGAACTAATATTGTTCTTAATAGTCCCATAGATATGAAAAAGTGTTTTTTTCAACTAATTGAACGTACAGGGGAAGTTGAAGTTGTATATAAATACTTGGGAGATCCTAAAAGTGAGGCTTCATTAGAAGTGTTTTGGCAGAATGAAGTCATAGGGAAAGTAAACACTAAGGAAAAAAATTTTGAGGAGAAAAGCATTATCTTTAGTGTAGATGAAATCAAAATGTTTAATCCTCAGGTGAGAGTTACAGTACATGGACACTGGGAAGTGAAAGTAAAATGTCCGGTAAATAAGGAGATATTACAGTTAGGAGAACAGAATTTTTGAGTACTAGTGGTATGGGTTCGTTAAAAGTTGAACTAACCCCAGAAAGTTTGACAAGTCGTTTCATTAGGCAGCTTTTAGGGCATGAGTTCGATATTGTACCGGGCTCATGCCTTTTAATTTTGCCTTAATTCGTTTGTGATTATAATAATCGATATATTTTTCAAATTCTTGTTTAAAGTGTTCTATGCTTTCAAAATCTTTTAGATAAAGAAATTCAGATTTCATAATACCAAAGAAACTTTCAATAATCGCATTATCGTAACATCTTTGATACAAGTGAATAGGTTGGTCTTGAATCAATTGTATAAGCGATTATCTCTCAATTAAATAGATCTAACATCGGTGATAAGTAGAGCTTCTCGCCGCATAATTTAAATTCTGTTATGTCTGTAACTCATTTTTCGTTTGGCTTTTCAGCCTTAAAGTTACGTTCTAAAATATTTGGCGTAATCTTACCTACTTTCCCTTTATAAGAGCGATATTTTTTCATACGAACTAGGCTCTTTAAACCTAACTCTTTCACAATTCGTTGAACTTTTTTATGGTTGATTTTGTGTCTTTGGTTCATTAACTCATCGCGAATACGGCGATATCCATAACGACCTTGGTGTTCATCGTAAATGTTTTGAATTAAGACCTTTAGCTCTTTATCTGGATGATTAGAATTCTGTATCCAGTAATAATACGTACTTCGTGGGAGTTCTGCTAATTTTAAAAGTGCCTTTACCGGAAATGCTTTCCTTAGTTCATAGATTATTTGCGCCTTATCTTGTTTGGTGATTTCTCCTTGTTTTGAACTAAGGAATTCAACTTTTTTAAATAAGCATTCTCCATACGCAAACGCTCCAATTCAGCTTGTAATGCTTCTACTGACTCTTCTGTTTGTGTTTGTTTCTTAATTGATTTTTGATTGTCCTTAGTCATAGATTGATGCCTCTTTTTCTTAGATTTAAGGGCGTCTACTCCTTTTTGACGTAGCTGAATACGCCATTTTCTAATAAGTCCAGATGAAGAAATATTAAAAATAACTGCCGTTTCGTTTGGAGACGTCCCATTTTCGAACATATAATTTAGTACGCCTAGTTTATACTGTACAAAATACGTTGTATAGTCTTTTTCAAATGCTCGGATTCCATGATATTCAAATTGTTTTATACATATTCGAACCACTTCGTGATTCGTTCTCAATGATTTCGCAATATCTTTTATACTCTCACTTCCATCTTGATAATGTATTGCTGCATTCATTTTGTTTTCTGAAGTAAATTTAGTCATAAAAAAATTACACCTCCAATTGTTAGACACATTCTAACAATTGGAGGTGTAATTCATAAGAAGTAACCTGTTTTTATTTATACATTAAAAAATCGGCGGAGTAACAGAAAATAAAACTATCGCGTTTTTTTCAAAATGATTTACCCATTTATGCTTTAAATAAGCAGGTATCTTTACACTGTCACCAGTTTCTAATACGTATTCTTCCTCGTTTAAATATAATGTGATTTTCCCATCTAAGACAAATGCTAATTCTTCTCCTTTATGTTCTAGCACATTTTCTGATGAAGCTGTATTAGGCGGGACGGTCATAATTGCTGTTGCTAAATTTCCAGTGAAATCAGGTGAAAGCATTTCATATGATAAATTATCGATAATCATTTTCTTTCGTTTATGAGAACGTACAATTAAATCGTCTGTATTTGTATCTTCAAGTAAAAAGCTAAATGTTGGCACATCAAGAGCTTTAGCAAGCACTTTTAATGTTTGAATAGAAGGGTTAGCCGACCCGCGCTCAATTTGACTTAACATAGATGGTGTAATATCAGCCATCTTTGCTAGTTCTTTACTAGTTAAACCTTTTTCTTTTCTTTGTTTTTCAATTTTTTTACCAATATCTATATTTTCCATAATGAAAATCTCCTTAATGATTATTAAATTATATTTAAATAAATTAAATTAAAATTAACTAAATTGAATAATTTGTGTTAAACTATATTAAAATTAATTTAATTATAATTTATTAAATCGTAAGCTACAAGGTGATGAGGAGGAAGAGAAATGAAGGAAATAGAGAAATTAAAAGAGGAATATCTACTATTAAATAAATTAATCGCAACAGAAGAAGTATTTTGGATAAATCCAAACATAGAAAAGTATGAAACAGCAATAAAAGATACACCATTGAATGAAGAGAATGTAAAAGATGCGGAAGAGAGATTAAAGCGTTTTGCGCCATATATTGCGAAAGTTTTTCCTGAAACGAAAGGGACGAACGGCATAATCGAATCACCTTTAGTGAAAATACCTTCTATGAAAAAAGCTTTAGAGACAAATTACAAGCAACCTATTTTAGGAGAATTATTATTAAAATGTGATAGTCATCTCCCGATATCAGGATCAATTAAAGCTAGGGGCGGCATTTATGAAGTGTTGAAACATGCTGAGCAACTAGCATTGCAGCACGGAATGTTAACAGAAGAAGATAATTATTCCATTTTAGATAGTGATACATGTAGAGAGTTTTTCTCGAAGTATTCAATTGCGGTAGGTTCTACAGGGAATTTAGGACTTAGCATAGGAATTATGAGTGCGAATCTAGGTTTTAATGTAACTGTTCATATGTCAGCAGACGCAAAAGAATGGAAGAAAAGTTTATTAAGAAGTAAAGGTGTAAACGTTATTGAATATGAAGATGATTATAGCAAAGCAGTAGAAGAAGGAAGACGACAGGCGGATGCAGATCCCAGCTGTTATTTTGTAGACGATGAAAACTCACATGATTTATTTTTAGGATACGCAGTAGCAGCATCACGATTACAAAAGCAATTAGATGAGTTAGAGGTTGTAGTAGATGAAGATCACCCTTTATTTGTTTACCTTCCGTGCGGAGTAGGAGGAGGACCTGGCGGAGTAGCATTCGGTTTAAAATTATTGTATAAAGACAACGTTCATTGTTTCTTTGCAGAGCCAACACATTCTCCATGTATGTTACTCGGCTTAATGACAGGCCTTCATGACAAAATTGCTGTTCAAGATATCGGAATTGATAATGTAACAGATGCGGATGGACTTGCGGTAGGAAGACCGTCTGGATTTGTCGGGAAAACGATGGAACCATTTTTAAGCGGAAATTATACAGTAAACGATGAAGAGTTATATAGATTGTTAAAAGACCTAGCTGATACGGAGAATATTTATTTAGAGCCTTCTGCACTAGCAGGTATGATAGGGCCAGTGAAAGTGTGTAAAGAAGATGAGTATTTACAAAAGCAACAGTTAGCAGAGAAGGTGAAAAAAGGTACTCATATTGTGTGGGGAACGGGTGGAAGTATGGTTCCTAAAGATGTAATGAATGAATATTATAGGAAAGGTTTGGAATTATCGATATAAGAAAAATGAGGCTAGTTGTAGCCTCATTTTTTCATGTACATAAAAATCTTTGTTATTTTCACAATAGTTCTTTATAGTATATATAAAGGATAACTAATATTGAATAAATACAACAAAAAAGCTTTATTTTACATAATAAGAGGATGTGTATACGATGTCATTACAGACTAAATATATAGCGGGTATTTCGCTTGGGGTTATGGGTGTCGGCTTTGCGGCTTCTATCCCTTTTCAAGGAACGGTAGCTGGAGAGATTATACAAGGTGGATTTGAAGCTGGATTGGTTGGTGGACTTGCGGATTGGTTTGCGGTTACTGCTTTATTCCGTCATCCGATGGGAATACCAATTCCGCATACAGCTTTGTTACCTAAAAACCGTAAACGGGTAACGAAAGGGCTTATTCATACGTTAGAAAATGAATGGCTGACGAAAGAAAGTATTACGAATAAAGTAAAAGAGATGCAGTTAGCACAAATGGTAATGCAAATTGCTGAGAGAGAAATGCAGTCTGATGCTGTGAAAAAGGGGATTGTAACGATTGCAGAGAAAGCAATTATAACAATAGATACAGAAAAGTTAGCTGTTATTATTGAAAAAGAATTAAAAACATATTTACATACAATTAATACAAGTAACATTTTACAAGTGCTGGTTGATCAATTAGTTGTGCAAGAATATGATGAAAAGACACTTGATTACATATTAGTGAAGGTAAAAGATTGGACAGCGCAAGATGAAGCTCGTTACCAGCTCGGTAGCTTAGGTATGAAGGCGATGGAAAATATAAAAGTAGATGGATTCTTGCAGTTTACTTTGAAATCATTTATGAATATTGTAGATGAAGATAAAATTGGCGGCATTTTGCAGAAGTTTATCATTAGTAATATTAACAGCTTACAAGAGGCTGATAATAGCACAAGACAACTTATATTAGCGAAGATTCGTCAAGAAATTATCAATGTAAAAGAAAATGAAGCCTTATTAAAGGAATTAGAAAATTGGAAAGAAAAGTGGATTGCGAATTGGAATGCTACTGACAAAATAAAAGAGATGCTAGAGCAAGTACAACAAAGAGCAGTTGCTTTTGTAAATAATGAAGAATTTGCTGATAAATATGTTATTCCATTTTTACAAAAACAAATGAATAAAATAAAAGAAGATGAACAGACAGTTCAAAAAATAAAAGATTGGTTACAAAAACAAGTTGTGAATCTTGTTGAGAAGAACCATTCGAAAATTGGTAAGCTTGTACAAGAAAACCTTGATAAGTTAGATGATAAAACGTTAATCGAAATGATTGAAAATAATGTCGGTAAAGATTTGCAGTGGATCCGAGTGAACGGGGCGGTTTGTGGATTTATGATTGGATTAGTGTTAGAAGGAATTAAAGCGATTATATAAGAAAAACCTTCCGCAATTGCGGAAGGTTTTTCTTATTTTTCAATAACGCTCATAGTTAAATTATAAGTTTTCTCAATATTTAACTTGTGCGTGCCATTTCCAGTTTTAATTGAATTTTTATACCAATGTTCTTGGTTGTTTAATTCTGGATGTTCTGCTGAAGAAGTATTTTCTTTTTTCGTTAAATCTTCTACTTGTTCCCAAGGTGTACTTCCATGTGTTTCTTTTTGATTCGTTACTGCTGTTAAAGATACATCACTCTCTTTTGCAAGATGGACAGACACTCTTGAGCTTTCTTGTACAAACCAATTATTTTGTAATTGACCTGGATAAAGAGATAGTTCGTTATTTGAAGCACGGATTTCCACATTTTTATTTTGTGGAAGAACAAGCGTTGGTTTCACCTGTGGTGCTGAATTAAATAACGTATGTTGAACAGGTAATGATTTTAAAGTGATATACATCGTTTCACCAGCCGTTTGAACTGAAAGGAAATCATCTTGTTTTAAATTGAGTTTTTCATTTGCTTTCGTCGTCATTTCATAAGTTCCCAAAAGGTGAATTTGATTTGTATTATTTCCCTCTATCGTTAGAGGCTGATGCCCTGCATCTACTACAATTTTTTTGATAGATTCAGGTATATCAAATTGTCCGTCTGGAATATTACTCGTTTGTCTCGTTGTGTTAATAGAATGACGAAATTCTTCTAGTAAACCAGTTGATAATAAACAGTAAAAAGCAATTCCGACGCTTCCTAAAACGCCGATAAAGAAAATGCTAAAAATATCATATTTAATAAATGATTGTTCCTTCTTAGAAAATAGAAGGTATAGTAAAATTTCAGCTCCAAGTATGATAAGTAAAACTGGCCACCATGCAGTTAGTGTATCTAATACTTGAATTCCTTTTACGACTGAAAATAGTAAAAAGCATCCTAACGATATAATAGAAAGCCCCATTGAGAATGTTCCAACACGCCAAGTCCTCATTCGCTTGTCCCACCTTTGTTTTCTTTATTTCCAAGTAACAATTTAAATCCGCCGCCAATTAAAAGGAGCGCAACGATAGATGTTTGGAAATAGCGATAATATAGTTCACTAAGATGAATATTAAATATAGTTACAAAATAATCATTCAAAATAGGAAGGACCGTTTGATCTAATAAATAATAAACACCGAGTGTAATTAATCCGATACCAATCCATCTTTGATGATTTATAAAATAATCGATAATGGGTTCGTCTTGTACTCGTTCTTTTCCGTATTTTGCTGTTTGTTGTAAAGCATCAAAAAAGCTATAGAACCAAATGATTGGCACTAAAAATAAAAACGCAGAAAGTCTTAATAAGTCGAGTAAATAAATAGATAGTAAAAAGGCTGCCATAAGCTGAAGACCACGGCGTTGTAAGCCTAAATACATATGACCTGCTCCGGGGAACATCGCTAAAATAGAAGCAAATGTTTTATTTTTCTTTCCTTGCTCGCGGTGCTCTTCAAACTCTTCGAAAATAGTACGATCATCTAATTGCTCGCCACGTTCTTTTTTCTGGAGTTGCTGAACAACGTCAAAGAAATTGTAAATCCATAAAACAGGTAATGTAATAAGGAAGATAAGAAAACTTTCTTGCGATGTTAAAAGTGCAACGAAAATGATCATACTTCCGATTCCTGTGCAAGCTACTAAAAATGTAAGTCCGCGTTGCATAAGTCCTAATTGAAAATGGCCAAGTCCAGGGATGATGGATAAGAGAATGATATAAAATCGTTCGCTCTCTTTAGAGGATTCTATGAATTCTCCGGCAGCTTGTTTTTTCGATTGATTAATAATAGTGATAACTAAATCTAATAAATTGATTGCCCATAACACGACTAGTAAAAATAGAGAAAGAAAAGCAATATCACGGGCTCCTAATGCTATTGTACAAAATGCTGCAAAGATAAATAGAAATACAGCCCCTCCGCTATATAAAATAAACCGTCCAAATTTCTTTAAATATAAATGTCCAAGCCCAGGAATTAGCCCTAATACAAGTGCTAAAAAGGGATTTTTATTCATGCTTTGAACCTCCGTCCTTTTTCGATGTGTCTACCGATTTGTTTACAATTTGTTGTGAGATAGAAGACTCGTTATGTTTTGAAGATTTCTCTAAATTTGATGTCGCTGTAAAAATATACTGAAATAAACCACTTACCATAAAAATAATTGTAGCCGCAGTCGCAATTATGTAGTGAATGATCGTGCGCTTTAGTGAGGTTGTTTTTATATTTTCATTAGACTGTAGTGTTTCAAAATTAATTTGCGTCATAACTTCGTTCGTAAATGAATCATCATTTATCATTGGAAGGTTTTCATGTTGTTCATCAATACTTTCCATATAAAGTGCTAAACAATGATCACATTCATAAAGATGTTCTTCCATAGATTCACGTTCATTGCTTTCTATAAAATCTAATGTATAATTGCGCCAATCTTCTTTTGAATAATGCATCATAGAAACTCTTCCTCCTTCCAATGTTTTTTAATCCATTTTCTTGCCCGATACAGTTTCATTTCGACTGTTTTTACTTCAATGTTTTCCTGTAAAGCAATTTCTTGATAGCTTTTTTCTTCTAAGTAATGTGCGAGAACGACGTCACGGTAATTTTCAGGAAGTTCTCTCAGTTTTTGAGCAATGAGTAATTTCTGCTCTTTCGTCAATAATAAAGCCTCAATATTATGAGAGGACTGTATATTTTCCTCAGTTTCTTTACATAAGGAGAGTTCTTCACTTTCTCGAGCTTTCTTCCTCTTATAATCAATAGCGTGATTGGTGGCAATACGTGCCATCCACGTTTTTAATCCGCGAAATTGATAATTAGGGAGAGAGGCGTGAATTTTTACGAATACTTCTTGTGTAACATCTTTCGCATCTTCTTCATGTCTTACAATAGAAAAGATAACTTGAAAAATATAATGACGATATGTTTGCACGAGGATACGAAAAGCATGTTCGCTTCCTTGTTGTGCTTTTTCAATTAATTGTTTTTCCTCAATGGGTCTCTCCCTCCTTTTTGACGCATTCTATTATATAGACGTAAAGAATGATAAGTCACCCTACACATTTTGTAAAAAAAGAATAATATATTTTTTGCAGAAGAGCTAGATGAAAAAAGTGTGAAAAAATGGTAAGCAGAAGTATATAATGAGCAAGTAGGAAATGTTACACGGAGAAAGGATGTGAATGTTAGTAGGAGGAAGGTCCATACTAACAAACATGAAAATTAAAATATTAATAGCAGACGATAACTCTTTTATTAGAGAAGGCATGAAAATTATTTTAAATACATATGAAGAGTTCGAAGTGGTAGATACAGTAAATGATGGAGAAGAAGCTGTAGCATATTGTAAAAAGCATGAAGTTGATATTGCTCTTTTGGATGTTCGTATGCCAAATATGAACGGGGTAGAGGCGACGAAGTTTATTTGTGAAGAGACGAAAACAAAACCGCTTATTTTAACGACGTTTGATGATGATGAATATATTTTGGATGCAGTAAAAAACGGAGCGAAAGGGTATTTATTAAAAAATAACGATCCGGAGCGTATTCGTGATGCAATAAAAGGGGTATATAATGGCCAAACTGTTATGCAAGATGTAGTTCTCGATAAAATTAAGTCCAATTTAATGGAAAGTAAAGAGGAAGAATGTAAAATAGATAAAAGTCTTTTTACTGAAAGAGAGCTTAGTATCATCGCATTAATTGCAAAAGGTTTCTCAAATAAAGAAATTTCGAAACAGCTTTTTATATCTGAAGGAACAATCGCAAATTATATTACATCAGTTTTAGGGAAAACGGGACTTGAACATCGCACACAAATTGCGATTTACTACTTAACAGGGAAAGTAGATTAATGATATGGAATTTTGGTTAACTGTAAGTAAATTAATTGTCTTTATATATATTGTGTTCAGTTACATACATTCAAATGTTACGAACTTACCATGGGTTATATTTGCTTTGCTTTTATATCTTTCTGTAAACGTGCTAATCTCTATATTAAAAAAAGATACGTACAAAAAAATATTGATTTGTATTTCAATTAGTGTAGTTATGTTATTAACATGGAGTGTTCATCCGTTTTTTATTTTGTTTTTATCTTTGAATTTATACGAAATTACATTCCATTACATAGACAAGAATTGGTCACGCTTTGTTATTATGATGCTTCCAATTACAATTACAGATGAAAGCATTCGAATGACTTATGGATTAATTGTTGCATTTTCTTTTCTCGTTTTAACTATGGCAGATCGATATATATCACGTGTAGTAAAGCTTGAATCTCAAAATGATAAGATGCGAAAAGATATGCAACGACTTACGAAAAGCTTACATGAAAATAAAGAGTACATAAGGCAATCAGAATACACATTTAAGCTAGAAGAGAGAAATCGATTATCACAAGAAATTCATGATAAAATTGGTCACTCGATGACAGGCGCATTAATTCAAATGGAAGCAGCAAAGAGATTAATGGGGATAGATAAAGAAAAATCTGCGGAGTTATTACAAAATGCAATTCACATTTCAAAAGATGGAATTGAAAGCATTCGCATTACATTAAAAAATATGAAGCCACCAACTGAGCAAATTGGCATTCACCGTATGAAATTATTCATAGAGGAGTTTGCTAGTAAGCATGATGTAAACATTCCTTTCGTATATAAGGGAAACTTAGATATGATTTCTCCCATTCAGTGGAAAATTATCGGTGAAAACGTTACAGAGGCGTTAACAAATGCGATGAAATATGCTGATGCGACAGTCATTTCAATCGATATTCATGTACTGAATAAGATGGTTAAGGTGCAAGTGAAGGATAACGGAAAAGGCGCAGCTCTTGTTAAGAAAGGTCTCGGTATTATGGGGATGGAGGAGCGAACAGCGTCTGTAAACGGAAAAATTATTGTAGATGGAACAAGTGGTTTTTCAGTGACGATGTTGTTGCCGATATAAGAGAATGGGACGAAGATGAACCATCTCATATGAAAAAAGTGAATAATCTCATGTGAAAAGAATGAACTTCTGCACTGAGCAGGTTCATTCTTTTTGTTTATACTAATAGCAGAGAAACCGAAATAGGGGTGAAAATGATGAATACATTAGAAATTAAAAATTTAACGAAAAAATTTGGTGATTTTATCGCAGTTGATAATATGTCTTTATCTATTAAAGAAGGAGAAATATTTGGCTTTTTAGGATCAAATGGTGCTGGTAAGAGTACAACGATAAATATGATTGCTGGCTTGTTAAGAAGTAATGAAGGCGAAATTAGCATACTAGGAAAAAATATAAAGAAACATAATCGATTTGCGAAAATGAATATCGGTATCGTTCCGCAAGATATTGCAATTTATGAAGAGTTAACGGCCTATGAAAATGTGAAATTTTTTGCTGGATTGTATGGGTTAAGAGGGGCTGAACTAAAAGCAAGAGTAGAGGAAGCACTTCAATTTGTGGGGCTTAGCGATAAACATAAGAGTTACCCGAAAAACTTTTCTGGTGGGATGAAGCGAAGACTGAATATAGCTTGTGCAATTGCTCATAGACCGAGGTTAATTATTATGGATGAACCGACAGTTGGAATTGATCCGCAGTCAAGAAACTATATCCTTCAGTCTGTTCGGAAATTAAATGAAATGGGAAGCACGATTATTTACACGAGCCACTACATGGAAGAAGTGGAAGAGATTTGTACAAAAATCGCAATTGTCGACCACGGTAAAGTGATTGCAGAAGGTACGAAAGAACAGTTAAAAGCGATTATTACAGATACGAAAGATATTTGGATTGAAGTGAAGTCTGTAGAAAATTTAGATGTAGAAAAGTTAAAAGATATAAACGGTGTGAAAGCTGTTCAAATTGAAGAGAACGTAATCAAGGTAAACTCGGATGCAGGATTAAATAATTTAAATAAAATTATTCAGCACTTCATTAATCACGATATTGAAATTCGTTCGTTAGAAGAGCAGGCACCGAATTTAGAAACTGTATTTCTTACGTTGACTGGAAGAAACTTACGAGATAAATAAAAAGTAAATGAAGAAAAGGTAAAGGGAGGTTCATCAATTGAACATCTTCAATATAGCAGTTATGCATATTAAAAGAGATTTCAGAGACGTAAGAACTTTAGTTTTTATGTTAGCATTTCCAATTGTGCTTATGCTTGTGTTAGGAACAGCGTTAAGTAACGCATTTAATAGTGATAGTCATTCGATTAAAGATATACAAGTACTATACAAAGATGAAGCAAGTAGCACGTTGTCTCAATCATTTGCAGCATTTACGAAAGAAGTGGATAAATCAGGTATTCATTTTAAAAAAGCTTCCGGCAGTATAGATGGGAAAGAAGAAGTGAAGCAAAATAAATATGCTGCATATGTAGAATTAAATAAAGACGGTGCAAAATTTTATGGTAGCGACAGAAGTAGTGTAGAGGGTAGTATTGTAGAAGGAATGCTTACAACATTTGTTGATAAGTATAATGTAGCGACAGAAGTTGCAAAAGTAGATCCTAGTAAGGTTAGCGCAGTTATTTCAAGCGGAAATCATAATGACTATATAAAAGAAACATCTTTACAAGCGGCGAAAAAACCAGGTTCTATGGATTACTATGCGGTTGTAATGACGACAATGATTGCACTGTATGCTGCGATGGGAGCAAGTTCTTTAATTCGAGGAGAACGAATACGTAAAACAGGAGATCGTCTCATTGCTGCGCCTATAAGTAAAGCTGAAATATTCATTGGAAAAGTACTCGGTAGTCTTGTAGCAAATGCCCTGTGCATATTACTCGTCATGTTATTTAGTAAATTTGTCTTTCAAGCGAACTGGGGCGACCATCTTGGAATCATATTTATTATATTATTAACACAAGTCTTTCTAGCAATTAGCTTCGGTTTAGGAATCGGATATATTACGAAAACAGGTGAAGCGTCTAGAGCAATTATTATGGTAGTAGTGCAATTAGCTTCTATTTTTGGTGGTGCATATTTCGTAGTAGAAGAAAATTTCGTTACAAATTTATCACCATTAACGTGGGCAAATACAGCTGTTATGAAAATTATTTATGCGAATGATGTAGGGGCGGCACTACCAGTCATTTCTTTAAACCTTGGAGTATCAGCACTCTTTTTATTAATTGCGATTATTGCATTACGTAGACGGGAGGGGCTATAGTATGAAAGATATTTTATGGCTCATACAAAAAACGCTATCTGTACTTTTGAAAAATAAAAAAAGTTTACTCATTATAATTAGCTTGCCGATAATAGGGACGCTCATTTCCTTTTCGATATACGGAAATGTAGGGCAAGGAACATTAAATATCGGGATTGTAAATAAAGAAAGTCAGCCAATCGCAAATGATACTGTGAAATTTTTAGAAGGATTAAATCATGTTAATGTAAGCAAAATTAAAGAGTCTGAAGTAGAAGATAAACTCACTTCCAAAAAAATTGATGGTGTGATTACATTAGATTCTGGTTTTTCTGCAAGTGTTCGAGAGGGGAAACCTGATCATATTGAGATTTCATCGATTAAAGGCGATCAAGTAACAGTATTTATAAAATCATATTTATATAACTATGTCGATAATGTAGCTGCGATTAGTAAAGTGGCAGGAGCGGATCAAAGTACGTTTAATAGTATGTACGCGGGTTATCAAAAAAGTTCATTTAAAGTAAAGTCTGAGACACTTGAAGATACTTCAAAAAATAAAGATATGACAAATCAAACGATGGGTTATCTTATTATGTTTATGCTATTTTCAGCAGTGAACTTATCAGGATTTATTTTAAAAGAAAAAGAGAATAGAACGTATTTTAGATTATTATCAACGCCGATTGATGGAAAGAAATTTATATTATCTAATGTCGCAGTGAATATGATGATATTAACAGTACAAATTGTCATTGCAGTATTCTTTATGACGAATGTTTTTCACACAAATATTAATATGCCTTTCATAGTAATGATTGGTGTGCTTATGATATTTGCTTTAATTGCAATTGGTTTATCATTAGTCATTGTGTCCTTTTCAAAAAATTCAGCTGCTTCAAATGCAATGCAAAATATAGTAATAGTACCAACATGCTTACTTGCTGGATGTTATTTCCCATATGACATTATGCCAAGTGCAGTACAAAAAGTAGCTAATTTTCTTCCGCAGCGCTGGTTGTTAGATACGATATCAAAATTACAACAAGGAATTCCATTCTCTGAGTTGTATTTAAACATTTTAATTTTATGCGCTTTCGCGATGGCATTTTTCTTAATTGCGATTTATAAGTTTGGAAGAAATAATGATGCGAGGAATTTTGTTTAATGTGAAAAGGGTGTGGCTTAATGCCATACCTTTTTTGTTTGTAATTTAGAGTATCTTTTGTAATATAGGAATGCTTTTGTAGAGCACTTCGTTATGTGAAGCATGCACAACATATTTATTTCCATCTAGAAGAAAAACGCTATGTAAAACAGCGTTACTGTCACCATGTTTTGTAAGTAAATCACCGACAACTTTGCCGTCTGTCCATTTCAGTTTGGAATGTGAAGGGACGACTTGTAAATATTGAATTGTTTCCTCTCCATCTCCGGCAATGAGTGTAGTTTCAATATTTCTTTTTTGTATAATAAATCTATTTTCATTTAATGTATCGAGGAAAGGGTTTTTCGTTTGCATATTACTATAAGGAAGAAATGTAATAGAAGAGTCAGACCTTATAAATAAATAATTTCCGTAATCTTTACAAGGAATAACATCTTGTAATCCGGGAAAGTAAAGATGTATCGCCTCAACCTTATTCATTTTATGTAAGATGCTTAAGTAACGAATATATTGTTCCATATAAAAATGAACGATATTTATTTTAGAAGAGGCATGGATAGGGAGACTACCGCCAGTCCAATAACTATAATTTGGTGGAGATCCAGCGTTTGGTGTGCAGAGTATTATAAGTTGATTCACATCATTTTTATATGTTTCACTTTGAACGTAAGAACGTCCAAGAAGGCCGCCCATACTATGACAAATTAGATTTAGTTTATCGCAACCTGTAATTTTTTTAGCATAGGCAATCGTTTGTAATAAATATTTTTGTGTAGAAAAAGCAATGCGCTGCCGCCAGTCATAAAAACAGATGAACAAGTCTTTATTTCGTTCGTACCCCATACTTTCTAACATCATGATGAATGGCTCGTAAACAAGTGCAGAAAGTCCAAAACTCCAATTACCAGTGCCGGAAATAATAATATTGCTCATTGAGCCGAAAAGACCTGGGATAAAAACAATAGGAGTTTTTCCTCTTCTCATATTTCTCTCTCCTTTAATCCTTTAGCATCAATAAAAATCAGAAATACATTTCGTATGAAAACATATTTAAATGAAACACTACGGAGTAGAAAGTAATTTGAACGGAAGGAAATCAAAATGATTAAAAAAATATTGCGAGTTACTTCTATTATTATTGCTATTTTCATTTTTATTTTAATTTGGATGCATATCGATGTTACCTTAGGTAGGAAAATGGAAGCTGGGAAAAACATGCCGACAGAGTATGCGCCTCATTATAGTGATTTTCAATTATATGTAGAAGGAAAATCATTATATGAGCAGCTATTTGAAGATATTAAAAAAGCGAAAAGCTCCATCTACACTTATTTTTTCATTTTGTCGGATGATAAAAGTAGCCATACTTTTTTAAACTTATTAAAAGAGAAGGCAAAAGAAGGAGTAAACGTTTATTTATCAGTTGATCGCATTAATGATTTATCATTTGAAAGGAAGATGATAAATGAATTGCGGGAAAGTGGTGTACATTTTACATATAGTAGAAAACCTTCATTACCATTCGGATTTTATTCACTTCACCATCGTAATCATCGCCGTATTACGACGATTGATGGGGAGATTGGCTATACAGGCGGATTTAACATAGGAGATGAGTACTTAGGGAAAGATAAGCGATTTGGATATTGGCGTGATTATCATGTACGTCTTAAAGGAGAAGGAGCAAAAGATTTAGAACAGCAATTCGCTTTAGATTGGAAACGAGATACGAAAGAAGAGATAAAGAGAAGTACGAATAAAGCTAGTAAAGGGAATACTTTACATACTATGACTAGTTACAATGGGCATTACGTCGCTGAAACATATATACAGTTAATAAAGCAAGCGAAGCATTCAATCGTCATTACAACACCTTATTTTATAGCGAAAAATAAAGAATTAATGAATGCTTTAATTGAAGCGCAAAAACGTGGTGTTACAGTAAAAATACTTTGGTCATATAAACCAGATATCCCCCTTATTAAAGAGGCGGCATATCCGTACATACGTCAAGCTGTTAATAACGGGATTACGGTATATGGTTATAAAAAAGGGATGTTTCATGGAAAGTTAATGCTAATTGATAATGAGTTAACTGTTATAGGTACAACAAACTTTACTGCCCGTAGCTTCTATATAAATGATGAGATGAATTTGTATATTCATGGCGGGACTATCGTATCGGACGTGAATAAGGCGTTAACAGAGGATTTTCGTGATTCAAAAGAAATGACGAAAGAGTTTTTTGAGAAGTTATCTTTTTGGGAGCGTTGTAAGGAAAAAGTGGCGGGATTGGTTGATTTTTATTTGTAACGATGAATTAGGAAAGGGTGCCTACAAAAGGCACCCTTTTTGGTGGGAAATCATTATTTCTCATGCACCAGCATCGTAACATCATCATTGATCAATGTCCCCACATGTTCGCCTAAACATATTTTCTTCATGACCCCAGGCTCATCAAAGTTAAAGACATGTGCTGGTAAATTGTAGTCCCTGGCAAGCAGTAATGCCGCTTGATCCATAACTTGTATATTCTGTCTAACAACATCATTATAGTTTAGTTTGCTGTACATTTTTGCTGATTTATTATGCTTTGGATCACTTGTAAAGACGCCATCGACACCCTGTTTTGCGACTAATATGGCATCACTATTCATCTCAATGGCTCTTTGTACACTTGGATAATCTGTCGTCACGAACGGTTGGCCGTTACCGCCTCCAAAGATAACGATATAACCGTTATCTAAATGGTGGACTGCACGCAAGCGAATGTATGGTTCAGCTACTGCATTAAATGGAATGGAAGTCATAACGCGTACTTCTCTATTTGTTTTACTTGTTAAAACACCGCGAAGCATTAAGCTGTTAATGATTGTACCTAACGTACCGATATTATCAGCTTCTACGCGATCAATTCCCCACTCTTCAGCTAGATGTCCCCTAAAAATGTTACCGCCACCGATGACGATAGATACTTCGATACCTAAATCAACAATGGATAAAATTTCGTTTGCGATATGTTCTAATCGTTTGGAGTTAAAGCTATTTCCAGTTTGATCGGCAAGTGCACCGCCGCTTAATTTAATTAAGACACGTTTATATGGTCTCATAACAATTCCCCCTATATAGATCGCAATAAAAAAGGAACAAAGGCGAATGCCTTTGTTCCTTTTTAAGAAAATGAAAAAGAAAAGAAGAAGATAGGACGAATTGATTTGTATAGTTTTTCATAACATCCACTCCTTTTCATTTTGATTTGTTGTAAGTATATATCTTTTTGATTATACGAAACAATCTGATTACTTATCAAGTTTATTTTATCGTTTTTTAACAAAATGGTGTCAATGAAAAAAAGAAGAAAAATATTTGAATTTTTTGTGACGAACTTGTAGGTTTTTGTATGATTTTGTAGGTTCGCTTATAAGATGTGTGAGTAGCTTTTATAAATACAAATTGAAAGCGTTCGCATGAAGGGGATGAACATAAATGAAAAAATTCGGATTGGCAACACAAATTTTTGTCGCGCTTGTTTTAGGGATTGTAGTAGGGGCAGTCTTTTATGGCAATAAAACGGCGATTTCTTATATCACACCAATTGGGGATATATTTATTCACTTAATTAAGATGATTGTAGTACCAATTGTTATTTCAGCATTAATTGTTGCAGTAGCTGGTGTAGGAGATATGAAAAAGCTTGGGAAACTAGGCGGTAAGACAATTCTTTATTTTGAAATTATTACGACGATTGCTATTTTAATGGGATTACTTGCAGCGAATATATTCCAACCAGGTACTGGTGTTGATATGAGTAATTTACAGCAAAGTGATATTTCTTCTTATAAACAAACAGCAGATGCAACCGAGAAGAAAGGTTTTGCTGAGACAATTGTTCACATTGTACCGAAAAACGTATTTGAATCGATTGCACAAGGTGACCTATTACCGATTATATTCTTCTCAGTATTATTCGGCTTAGGCGTTGCGGCAATTGGGGAAAAAGGAAAGCCTGTCTTTAACTTCTTTGAAGGCGTACTCGAAGCGATGTTTTGGGTTACAAATCAAGTGATGAAATTTGCACCATTTGGTGTATTCGCATTAATTGCCGTTACGGTTGCAAAATTTGGTGTAGCGACATTACTTCCGCTAGGAAAACTAGTGCTAGCTGTATACGTAACTGTTATACTATTCGTTGTGATTGTATTAGGTATTAATGCACGAATGGTTGGCGTAAACATTTTTACATTAATGAAAATTTTAAAAGAAGAACTGATTCTTTCGTTTACGACAGCAAGTTCAGAAGCTGTTTTACCTAATATAATGAGAAAAATGGAAGAGTTCGGTTGTCCAAAGGCAGTTGCCTCTTTCGTAATTCCGACAGGTTATACATTTAACTTGACTGGATCGGCTATTTATCAAGCGTTAGCGGCATTGTTTGTTGCACAAATGTACGGTGTGCACATGTCACTAACGGAGCAAATAACGTTATTATTCGTTCTCATGTTAACATCCAAAGGTATGGCGGGAGTTCCAGGTGCATCGTTCGTTGTTGTATTAGCAACGTTAGGTTCAATGGGGTTACCACTAGAAGGTATCGCGTTAATTGCGGGAATTGACCGCATTTTAGATATGATTCGCTCATCTGTCAATGTATTAGGAAATGCATTAGCGGCCATTGTTATGTCGAAGTGGGAAGGCGAATTCGATAATGAGAAAGCAAAACAATATGTAGAAACAGTCAAAGAAACAAAAGCAGCATAAGAAATCGTTAAGGAGTGAATAATCATGGCAACATTAACTGAAGTTAAAAATGGTGTTCGAATTGAAAAAGATTTTTTAGGTGAAAAAGAAGTACCAAACTATGCATACTACGGCGTACAAACAATGCGTGCAGTTGAAAACTTCCCAATTACAGGATATAAAATCCATGAAGGGTTAATTAGAGCGTTCGCAATTGTAAAAAAAGCAGCAGCGCTTGCTAATACAGATGTAGGAAGATTGGAATTGAACAAGGGTGGCACGATCGCAGAAGCTGCTCAAGAAATTCTTGATGGAAAATGGCATGATCATTTCATCGTAGATCCAATTCAAGGCGGAGCAGGTACTTCAATGAACATGAATGCAAATGAAGTCATTGCCAATCGTGCTCTTGAATTATTAGGGATGGAAAAGGGAGACTATCACTATATTAGTCCAAATAGTCATGTAAACATGGCGCAATCAACAAATGATGCATTCCCAACGGCGATTCATATCGCAACGTTAAATGCATTAGAAGGCTTATTACAAACGATGGGTTATATGCATGATGTATTTGAATTAAAAGCAGAACAATTTGACCATGTTATTAAAATGGGTCGTACACATTTACAAGATGCTGTGCCGATTCGTCTTGGACAAGAGTTTAAAGCGTATTCCCGTGTACTTGAACGTGATATGAAACGAATTCAACAATCGCGTCAACATTTATATGAAGTAAATATGGGGGCAACTGCAGTTGGTACAGGCTTAAATGCAGATCCAGAATATATTGAAGCAGTTGTAAAACATTTAGCTGCAATCAGTGAATTACCGCTTGTTGGTGCAGAAGATTTAGTGGATGCGACACAAAATACGGATGCTTATACTGAAGTTTCTGCAGCACTTAAAGTATGTATGATGAATATGTCTAAAATTGCGAATGACCTTCGCTTAATGGCATCAGGTCCACGTGTTGGTTTAGCTGAAATTATGTTACCAGCTCGTCAACCAGGTTCTTCTATTATGCCAGGGAAAGTAAACCCTGTTATGCCAGAAGTTATTAACCAAATTGCGTTCCAAGTAATTGGTAATGACCATACAATTTGCCTTGCTTCAGAAGCAGGACAATTAGAATTAAACGTTATGGAACCAGTACTTGTTTTCAACTTATTGCAATCAATTAGCATTATGAATAACGGTTTCCGTGCCTTTACAGATAATTGCTTAAAAGGAATTGAAGCGAATGAAGATCGCTTAAAAGAGTATGTTGAGAAGAGTGTAGGAATTATTACAGCCGTGAACCCTCATATCGGTTATGAAGCAGCAGCTCGCGTTGCGAAAGAAGCAATTGCAACAGGTCAATCCGTTCGAGAACTTTGTGTAAAAAATGGTGTATTGTCACAAGAAGACTTAGAGTTAATTCTAGATCCATTCGAAATGACACATCCAGGGATTGCAGGAGCAACTCTTTTAAAGAAAAATTAAAAGAAGAGGGGGGACAAGCCCCTTTTTTTTGTTTACAATATAGAAATGCTATATATGAATAGAGGTAGGGATGTTATGAGCAAGTTTACAGTAGCTTCTAATGGTGCATTAGAAACAACATTAAGAGGAGCAGAAGTATTATCAACACCACTTTTAAATAAAGGGGTAGCTTTCACACAAAATGAAAGAGAAGAGTTAGGTTTAAAAGGGTTATTACCGCCTGCGGTTTTAACGTTAGAAGAACAGGCACGCCGGGCATACGAACAATTTAGTTCTCAGCCGGATGATTTATTAAAGAATGTATACTTAACTGCGTTACATGATCGAAATGAAGTATTATTTTATCGTATATTAACAGATCATTTACGTGAAATGTTACCGATTGTATATACACCAACTGTCGGTGTAGCAATTCAAAGGTATAGCCATGAATACCGTAAACCACGTGGTATTTATTTATCAATTAACGATCCATCAGGTATTGAAGAAGCGTTTGCCAATATCGGTGCAACAGCTGAGAACATTGATTTAGTCGTTGTAACAGATGGAGAAGGCATATTAGGAATTGGTGACTGGGGCGTTGGTGGTATTAACATCGCAATCGGAAAGCTAGCTGTTTATACGGCGGCAGTTGGAATCGATCCTAGTCGTGTATTACCAGTAATTTTAGATGTAGGTACAAACCGTGAGGAACTATTAAACAATCCATTTTATATTGGAAATCGTCACCCTCGTATAACAGGTGAAGTTTACGATGAATTTATTGATACGTTTGTACAAGCGGTAAATAAACAATTCCCGAAAGCACTTTTACATTGGGAAGACTTTAGCTCTCGTAACGCACGAAAAATTTTAGATAAATACCGTCATGACGTTTGTACGTTTAATGATGATATTCAAGGTACAGGTGCAGTTTCGCTTGCGGCTGTGTTATCGGCAGTGAAAGCTTCTGGTGTACCATTAAGTGAACACCGCGTTGTAGTATTTGGTGCTGGTACGGCTGGAATCGGTATCGCAGATCAAGTTAGAGATGCGATGGTCCGTGTAGGCGTATCTGAAGAAGAATCATATAAGCGTTTCTGGTGTATTGATCGTAACGGGTTAGTTACAGATAATATGGAAGATCTTCTTGATTTCCAAATTCCGTACGCAAGAAAAGAAGCGGAAGTAAGTGAGTGGAAGCAAAATGATGTGATCGGACTTGCTGAAGTTGTGAAACATGTAAAACCGACAATTTTAATTGGTACATCTACTGTTGCGGGCGCATTTAAAGAGGGAATTATTAAAGAAATGGCTTCTCACGTAGAAAGACCAATTATTTTACCAATGTCGAATCCAACACCGCTTGCTGAAGCAAAACCAGCAGATTTAATCGAGTGGACAGAAGGAAGAGCGTTAGTTGCAACAGGAAGTCCATTTGAACCAGTTACATATAACGGTGTAACGTATGTGATTGGACAATCAAATAATGCACTTATTTTCCCAGGGCTTGGTCTTGGAACAATTGTAGTACGTGCAAGTGTCATGACGGATGGAATGTTCGCAGCAGCAGCTGAAGCAGTTGCAAGTATGGTAGATACAAGTCAGCCAGGAGCACCTATTTTACCAGAAGTTGAAGAATTACGTAATATCTCAGAAATGGTTGCAATTGAAGTAGCGAAAGTTGCAGTTGCAGAAGGTGTTGCAAGAGTGAACTTAAGTGATAACGATATTAAGATGGCAGTGAAAGAAGCAATGTGGAAGCCAGAGTATCGCCAAATAAAAGCGGTAGAAAAGGTTAGAATATAGAAAAAAAGCCCGTTTATAACAATAAGCGGGCTTTCGCTTTTACTACTGAAAAAAGTATAGGAAGTGGCACCTTTGAATTGGAATCAATTATGGAAGAAAGATATGTCCCTTTTAATTATATTAATGGTCGTTGTTCCGATTGCTGGGGAGCTGAACTTTCATCCCTTTAATGATACGTTTCGAGTTAGCTTCGGTACACCGCTATTCTTCTTTTTATTATTATTTTTAAGAAGAGTACCAGCAGGAGTTGCAGGTATTCTTGTTGGTATATCTGTAGTCTTATTCCGAGTATGTCTTGACTGGATCATGCAAGGTTCGTTTCATATGACAGAATCATTTTATTTGCGCTATCCTGTGTTCTTCTATTATTTTATTTATGGCAGTCTTTTTTCGCTTTGCAGGGTAAATAAGTTCCATCAGAAACCAATCATTATTGGATGCCTTGGAATTTCAATTGAAATTGTTGCAAGTATGTCAGAACTTGCGTTTTATCACATGTTAGTACTCGGTACAACAATAACGATTTCTGAAGTAAATAAACTTATTATTATTGCTATTTTTCGTAGTTTCTTTGCACTTGGTTTTTTAAATATGATGAATTTATATGAAACGAAATTAAAAGAATCGCAAGTTCGAAAAGAAAATGAAAACATGTTAATGCATCTTTCTAATTTATATGTGGAATCTGTTCATTTGAAAAAGACGTTACAAAATGCAGAATTGATCACACAAGAAGCATATCAGCTATATCGAAATTTACAAGCGAACGATGATTCTAATAGTAAAACAGCATTAAGAATAGCAGGAGAAGTGCACGAAATAAAAAAGGATAATCAAAGAATTTTTGCGGGATTATCTAAACTGTTATTAGATAAAAATGTAGCTGAGTATGTAGAAGGACATGAGCTTACAGAAATGATTGTAAGAATAAATGAAAAGTACGCTGGAATGCTGGAGAAAGATATACGTTTTTCTAAACATATAGAAGGTGAACACGCTGCATATCACGTGTATACAGTGCTATCAATCTTTAATAACTTAGTTGCCAATGCAGTGGAAGCAATTGAAGATAGAGGTCTCATTCATATTAATTTATATAAACGAGAGCAACATGTAATATTTGAAGTAATTGACGATGGGCCTGGTATTGCGCAAAAGTATAAGAAATTAGTATTTAAGCCAGGATTTACTTCCAAGTATGATCAAACAGGAACACCGTCAACAGGCATTGGACTTTCTTACATACATGAAATGGTAACAGAGCTAGGCGGAGAAGTAAGATTAGAAGACAATGAAACCGGAAAAGGGTGTAAGTTTATCGTTTGTTTACCGGAGTGCAGTTTAAAGCGGGAAGGGGAATAGATTTGTTTTATTATATCGTAGATGATGATGAAGTTTTCCGTTCGATGCTGTCGCAAATTATTGAAGATGGAGATCTTGGAGAAGTAATTGGTGAGGCGGATGACGGAGCTTTTATTGAAGCGGATCAACTAAATTTTAAAAAAGTAGATATTTTATTTATTGATTTGTTAATGCCGATGAGGGATGGAATTGAAACAGTTCGTCACATTGCGTCAACTTTCACGGGGAAAATCATTATGATTTCTCAAGTGGAATCGAAGCAACTTATAGGTGAGGCATATACACTTGGTGTAGAATATTATATTACAAAACCATTAAATAAAATCGAAGTTGTATCTGTTGTACGCAAAGTGATGGAGCGTATTAGATTGGAGCGTTCTATACATGATATTCAAAAATCATTGAATAACGTGTTTCAGTGGGAAAAACCGCAATTGCGTACTGAACCAGTGCAAGAAGGAAAAAAGATAGGGGATTTAGGACGCTTTTTACTATCAGAACTCGGTATTGCGGGAGAGAATGGAAGTAAAGATTTACTTAGTATGCTGGAATATTTATATGGTCAAGAAAAGGCACAGACATTTGAGTTTGGCTTTCCTGCGTTAAAAGAAATTTTTCATCATATTACGATAAAGAAATTAGGGGATGTAGCTTTAGATGCAGATATTGATAAAGAGAAAAAAGCGTCTGAACAAAGAGTACGTCGAGCTATTTATCAGTCGTTAAATCATTTGGCTTCTTTAGGATTAACAGACTTTTCAAATCCCAAATTTGAAAGCTATGCTCCAAAATTTTTCGATTTCACTGTAGTTAGAAAACGGATGACAGAAATGACGAAAGATGAACTCGCATCTTCTGGTCATACGCGAATTAATACGAAGAAGTTTATTCAAGTGTTGTATTTTGAGGCGAAGAGGTTGATGGAGATAGAGTGAAGAAGATGCTTATAAATAAGCATCTTTTTTTGTTAAATCAACATTTTATATTTTCTCGTGGAGCATGTAAAATGTTAAGTAAGAGAAAATGGTTTTATATTAAGGAAGTGTCAAAGCAATGAGTTTCACATTAAATAAATCGATTATTAAAGAAGTGTGCGGAGAGACCTCATATAAAAGAGGTGAAGCCTATTATAAATCAAATAAAGTGATAATAAATCATTATGATGAAAATAAAGAAATTTGCGAGGCGACAGTAAAAGGGAATGAGGATTTCCATGTTATAGTAGAAAAAGCTAAAAAGGGTGATGTTGTTGCGAAATGTAGCTGTCCTTCATTAGCGTCTTTTCAAACGTACTGTCAACATGTTGCAGCGGTATTAATACAAATAAACTATAATCAACAAACAGGTGGAATGAGCTCCACTAGTAACAGAAATGATCAATTGACAAGTGGTATGTTGCAGCTGTTTGCAGACAAACCACTGAGGCCAAAAAGTAAACAACACCGTTTTGATACACGTGAAATGTTAGATATTGAGTTTATATGTACACCAGTAGCTACGAGGAGTGGTGGTGCTCTTCTTGGCATGCAATTGAAACTTGCCAAAGTGTATTTCATAAATCATATTAGAGAATTTCTTTCTAAGGTAGAGAAAAGAGAGTCTTTTCATTGTTCAAATGAATTTACATATACACCAGTTGTACATAGTTTTAAACAAGAAACGGATGCGATTATTCAGCAGCTCATTAAAATGTATCATAACGAAAAAATGTATGAAGATACGCTAGAAGTACATGCGAAACAAGATGAAAGTATGATATTCATACCACCAGTTTCATGGAAAGATATGCTCTCTTCACTTTCTAAAGTTGAATATGTACAGCTGAAACAAAATGAACAACTGTTTCAGGGATTACAAGTTTCAAAAGGTTTGTTGCCGTTACACTTTGAATTTACGAAGGGGAATAATGGCGGATTTACACTTCATATAGATGGTCTAAATCGTGTACAAGTTATGGATATGTATAACAATGCACTTTACGATGGGAAATTATATCACTTACACATTGAAGATTGTATGCGACTTATTGAATTACAAAAGATGATGAGTCGCTCAAATAGTAATCAGTTTTATATTCCAGAAAGTAAGATGGAACATTTCGTCGCGAAAGTTGTACCAGGATTAATGAAGCTCGGAACTGTACACATTGATGAAGTAATATCAGATCGTGTTGAAACACCTTCGCTAAAAGCGAAATTGTATTTAGACCGTGTGAAAAATCGCTTATTAGCAGGTCTTGAATTTCACTATAGGAACGTCATGATTAATCCGCTAGAAGAGGATGGACAGCCGTCTGTTTTTAATCGTGATGAGAAAAAGGAAAAAGAGATTTTAGACATTATGAGTGAAAGTGCCTTTGCAAAAACAGAAGGCGGTTACTTTATGCATAATGAAGAAGCTGAGTATAACTTTTTATATAATGTCGTGCCAACATTAAAAGGTTTAGTTGATATTTATGCGACGACAGCAATCAAATTGCGAATTAGTAAAGGGGATGCAGTTCCTCTTATTAGAGTGAGAAGAAAAGAAAGAATTGATTGGTTGTCATTTCGTTTTGATATAAAAGGAATACCAGAAGCAGAAATTAAAGGTGTATTAGCGGCACTTGAAGAGAAACGTAAATATTATCGATTGGCGAACGGTTCGTTTTTATCGCTAGAGAGTAAAGAGTTTAATGAAATTAATCAGTTTATAAAAGAGTCAGGTATTCGGAAAGAATTTTTACATGGAGAAGAGGTAAATGTTCCGCTTATTCGGAGTGTAAAATGGATGAACGGACTTCACGAAGGCAATGTTTTAAGTTTGGATGATTCAGTTCAAGAGTTAGTAGAAAACATTCAAAACCCGAAAAAATTAAAGTTTGCTGTGCCAAATACTTTAAATGCAGAAATGAGAAAGTATCAAGTATATGGGTTCGAATGGATGAAAACACTTGCTCATTACCGTTTTGGCGGTATTTTAGCAGATGATATGGGACTTGGAAAAACGTTGCAAAGCATTGCTTTTATAGATTCTGTTTTGACTGAGATTCGAGAAAAGAAACTGCCAATATTAGTCGTGTCACCATCATCTCTTGTTTATAATTGGTTTAGTGAATTGAAAAAATTCGCCCCGCATATTAGAGCAGTTATTGCAGATGGAAACCAAGCAGAGCGCCGGAAAATTTTGAAAGATATAACGGAATTTGATGTCGTAATTACGTCATATCCATTACTGAGAAGAGATATAAGATTATATGCAAGACCATTTCATACACTATTTCTTGATGAAGCACAGGCGTTTAAAAACCCTACAACGCAAACGGCAAGAGCTGTGAAAACAATTCAAGCTGAATACCGTTTCGGACTAACGGGTACACCTGTAGAAAATTCATTAGAAGAGCTATGGTCTATCTTCCATGTCGTCTTCCCGGAATTATTACCAGGAAGAAAAGAGTTCGGTGATTTAAGGCGTGAAGATATAGCGAAGCGAGTGAAACCATTCGTATTAAGACGATTAAAAGGGGACGTATTAAATGAGTTGCCAGAGAAAATAGAGCACTTACAATCATCGGAGTTATTACCCGATCAAAAGAGTCTCTATGCTGCTTATTTAGCGAAGTTAAGGGAAGAAACGTTAAAGCATTTAGACAAAGACACGTTACGTAAAAATAAAATTAGAATTTTAGCTGGTTTAACGAGATTGCGACAAATTTGTTGTCATCCGGCTTTATTTGTTGATGATTACAAAGGAAGTTCAGCTAAATTTGAACAACTGTTAGAGATTTTAGAGGAATGTAGAAGTACAGGAAAGAGAATATTAATTTTTTCTCAATTTACGAAGATGCTTTCCATTATTGGTCGTGAGTTAAATCGACAAGCAATTCCATACTTTTATTTAGACGGGAGTACACCAGCGCAGGAACGTGTAGAGCTGTGCGATCGGTTTAACGAAGGAGAAGGAGATCTATTTCTCATTTCTTTAAAAGCTGGTGGTACCGGACTTAATTTAACTGGTGCAGATACAGTAATATTATACGATTTATGGTGGAATCCAGCTGTTGAACAACAAGCGGCGGATAGAGCGTATCGAATGGGACAAAAAAATACAGTGCAAGTTATAAAGCTAGTAGCCCAGGGAACAATTGAGGAGAAAATGCATGAACTGCAAGAAAGTAAGAAAAATTTAATCGCTGAAGTGATTGAGCCGGGAGAAGAGAAATTGTCCTCAATCACAGAGGAAGAAATTCGAGATATTTTAATGATTTAATATAAAAAAGCTATGCCTTCGAATTTATGAGGGCATAGCTTTTTTGTTGTAATAATTATATTTTGTTTTGTACAAAGTAAAGAAATCAAATGTTATTTAAATTACTTCTTTGTACCTTTACTTTTGTATGGTTTGGCAGCTGCCTTTTTCTTTGCACTTGATTGCCAACGGTTCCATCCTTTACTTCCTGTACCTTGTCCTACACCTTTTTTCGGTTTTGCTTTCGTTTTACTCATATGATCACTCCGTTATATAAAAATCTTATTTGATAATAGTCAATGATTTAGAAAATACTCTTTATAAATGACTATGATTGCTTTAAGTAAAAATAAACTGCTTGAATGCTATAGTATAACATGAATTTGCAAGTAAACTGAAAGGAATTATAAAGAAAATGAAAATAATAAGAAATACTGCGGATTCTATATTCCGAACGATCACATTAATTGTTGTGTATACGTTAGTTTCGGTCAGTGAAACATTTTTTGGATTGACGAGGCAGAAAAAGTAAAGATGTTAAATTAACAACAATCAATAAAGCCGTAAAATAAAGAATTGAAAAACATTTTAAAACTTTTTGTTGACTTTCTTTATTTTTTGTATAGAATAATCATTAATAAAATGTTTCAGAGATGTGACAACAAAACGACTATGAAAGGACGAGTAGTAGTAGGACGTAGTTTAAGCGAGTCAGGGGTGGTGTGAGCCTGATACGAAGCCTATTATGAAGAACCTCCTGGAGTTGCTAACCGAAATCCTTTATAGGAAAGTAGACTTAGCCGGGAACTTCGCCGTTACAAGAAGAACAGTATCGAGATATTTTATCTCCGTATTGTATAAGTGAGCAACCTCTGTTGCTAATTTGGGTGGTACCGCGGAACCAAAGCCTTTCGTCCCAGTTTTTTGGGAAAGAAGGGCTTTTTTTGTTGGCTTCTTTTCACAACATCCAAACATTTTAGGAGGAAACCACCATGTATCAATCATTAATGACAGTAAGAGAGACTCAAATCGCAATTAAGGAAGTTAAAACATTTTTCGAGGACCAATTAGCAAAACACCTGGAACTATTCCGCGTATCTGCACCATTATTCGTAACGAAAAAATCAGGATTAAACGATCACCTAAACGGTGTAGAACGCCCAATTGAATTTGATATGTTACATTCAGGAGAAGAATTAGAAATTGTTCATTCACTAGCGAAATGGAAACGATTTGCATTACATGAATACGGATACGAAGCTGGTGAAGGTTTATATACAAACATGAACGCGATTCGTCGTGATGAAGAACTTGATGCAACGCATTCCATTTACGTTGACCAATGGGATTGGGAAAAAATCGTTCAAAAAGAATGGCGTACTGTCGATTACTTACAAAAAACAGTACAAACAATTTATGGAATATTCAAAGATTTAGAAGATCACTTATTTGAAAAATATCCGTTCCTTGGAAAGTATTTACCAGAAGAGATTGTTTTCATTACTTCTCAAGAACTAGAAGATAAATATCCAGAATTAACACCGAAAGATCGTGAACACGCAATTGCAAAAGAACACGGTGCAGTCTTTATTATTGGAATTGGTGATGCACTTCGTTCAGGTGAAAAGCATGACGGACGCGCGGCTGATTATGACGATTGGAAATTAAACGGTGATATTTTATTCTGGCACCCAGTACTACAATCTTCATTTGAATTATCATCAATGGGAATTCGTGTTGATAGTAAATCGCTTGATGAGCAGCTAACGAAAACTGGTGAAGACTTCAAACGTGAGTATGATTTCCATAAAGGTATATTAGAAGACGTACTACCATTAACAATCGGCGGTGGCATTGGACAATCAAGAATGTGCATGTACTTCTTACGTAAAGCACATATCGGTGAAGTTCAATCTTCTGTATGGCCTGACGATTTACGTGCAGCTTGTAAAAAAGAAAACATTCATCTGTTTTAATAGAAGTGAGGGAATAGCTTAAATATAGAGCTATTCCCTCTTTTTTAATTGTGTAAACGAATGGTTTACAGAGAGTTTTACTAATGGTTTCTTTCATTTATATCTCTTTTTATGTAATAATTTGTTAAAGGAGGGGACGTTATGAGCATAGGAGAACAGCTAAAAAAACTACGAGAATCAAAGGGGTTTTCGCAAGAGGATGTTGCTAAAAAGATTGGTGTGACAAGGCAAGCAGTATACAAATGGGAAAATGATAAAAGTTATCCTGATATTGACAATCTAATTTTACTAAGCGAAATGTACAATGTTACGCTTGATGAGTTAATAAAAGGGAAACAGAATATTAAAGAAAAAATACATATTGATGAAGAAGATGAGGATTTTGAGAAAGAGAATGAGTTTGGTTTTTATATTGGATTTGGTTTGCTAATTTTAAGTGCTTTCGTTGATTATGAAGGAATGCAAGAAATTTTATTAGGAATAGCACTATTCATGATAGTTTTTTACTCTGACGTGAAGAAAGTTATTTTGAATGAGTTCAGATCGTTTTTTAAAAGAAAAGATATATATGATAAGAGGTGAGAAGAATCAGTTATATTTCCTAGGAAAGAGTATAAGAAGTAATTGAATTGTTTCATAATGATTTTAGGATATTGATAGTTTGTTAAAAAGTTCAAACAAGCATAACCCCGTTCTAAAGCTAGAACGGGGTGCAAAATCTAAGTTTTATGAAGCGAGAATTTCTTTCAAATATTTTTACTTTAGTAAAGACTTCTTATAAAACATTACTTATTTATTCCCGAGTTCTTCTGCTAAACCGATTAAAATTCCTTCGACTCCACGAATGTAGCAGAGACGATACGAGTTCTCGTACTGAACTACTTCACCAACGAGCTCTGCACCATGCTTAGTGAGTCTCGATACCATTTCGTCAATATCTTCAACGGTAAACATGACGCGTAGATAACCGAGAGCGTTCACAGGAGCATTTCGGTTATCTGATATAGTAGGTGGGGTGAGAAATCGCGAAAGTTCAATTCGACTGTGGCCATCTGGAGTGACCATCATAGCAATCTCTACGCACTGAGAGCCGAGTCCAGTTACGCGACCAGCCCATTCACCTTCGACAGTGGCTCGCCCTTCGAGGTTCAAGCCAATCTCCTCGAAGAAAGAGATTGCGTTATCAAGGGATTCTACAACGATGCTGACATTGTCCATTCGTAGTAATTTGTTTTTTGCCATAGTCTTATCTCCTTATGTATAAAAGTTTATTATTTAATCATCCTCATAATTATACTACTAAGTAGTTACAAATTCCTTTCAGTCAAAAACACCTTGTCATAGTATATGAAAAGGTGACAAGGTGTTTTTTTATATGTCATATAGCATCTTGTTAACGAACAGCGTTTTATTTAAGAGGAAGGAAGTAGATTAATATGATTTTTTTATAAGCGTTACTAAACATATCAAATTAGCTCATTTGCACGAAAGGCTCAATTTTCGCCATAAATGATTGATGCAGCGCCTCAACGCCTGTTACTAAATGAAGGCGGTCAATAACGACAGACACTTTAATTTCTGATGTACTTACCATTTTAATATGAATATCTTCTTCTTTTAAAGTAGTGAACATATTTGCAGCGACACCTGGGTTAGATACCATGCCAGATCCTACGATTGATACTTTTGCTAAGTGATTTTCATGTTCTACAGATTCGTAGTGAAGAGTTTCTTGATTTTGTTCCAAAACTTTTAAAGTTTCTCTTAAATCATTCGAGTGAATGGAGAAGGAGAGATGTACAGTTCCTTCATTTGTAATACTTTGAATGATGATATCTACATTAATGTGTGCTGCTGCTAATGTAGAGAAAACTGTTGAAAGCGAGCCTTGTTCTAGTCCTTTAATTGTGACACGTGTAATGTTATCCTCAAATGCAATACCTTTAACGATTGATTGTTGTTCCATGTTACATTCTCCTTTTACAATTGTTCCGTTTTCTTGTTCCATACTTGAGCGAACTTCTAAAACTACGTTATGATTTTTAGCAAACTCAACAGCGCGCGGGTGTAATACGCCAGCACCGAGATTAGCAAGCTCTAACATTTCGTCATAAGAAATTTCATCTAATTTGTAAGCATCTTTTACAACTCGTGGGTCCGTCGTATATACGCCTGTCACATCCGTATAAATATCACATTTTTTTGCTTTAAGTGCAGCGGCTAGTGCGACAGCAGTCGTATCAGAACCACCACGGCCAAGCGTTGTAATTTCATTTTTTACACTTATACCTTGGAAACCAGCTACGATAACAATCGTGCCTTCAGCAAGATAAGATTGAATACGATCTGTATGAATGTCAGTAATCCGTGCACTACTATGTACAGATTCTGTCGTAATACCAGCTTGCCATCCTGTTAATGAAATTGCATGATAGCCTTTTGCTTGCAGTGCCATTGTTAATAATGAAATAGTTACTTGTTCTCCTGTAGATAGAAGCATATCCATTTCACGTTTACTTGGATTTTCTGTAATAGCGTTAGCGAGTGCGACAAGTTCATCTGTACTTTTTCCCATTGCTGAAACGACAGAGACAATGCTATGACCTCGTTCATATTCTTCAATAATTAAATTTGCTACATGTTGAATGCGTTCGACGCTTCCGACCGAAGTGCCACCAAATTTTTGAACAATTGTTTCCATTACAAATTCCTTCTTTCGTCTATTTTTAAGAATAGATTAGGAAATATATAAATCCCAATACTCCTGTAGTTACCAGAAAGACAAACAAAAAACACCATCTCAAATAAGTGAGGATGGTGCTGTTACAGGAAAAGGGAAACAGAAAACGGAGCTAATAAAAAAACCGCCAAAAAAGGAATATCATAAAAAATGATATCTCTTTTTTGTAGATAGCTCTTCATACGTACACGTCTGTACATATGACAGTTCTGTTTCTATTCGAAAACAGCCCCAATTGATAAATGCAGAGAAATTTATCAATTTCGGCAATACTTCCTTTCATCTAAGTTCATAGACATCTCTGTGTCTCCATTAGAATACTCATAAGTATCGCAACCTCTATCTCACGTTTTAGGCGAGAGTGTTTGATTTATGAAGTTGTTGGTAACATTTGTTTTATAATAATTTAAATTTTTCGGGGAATCAAGTGTTTTATATATATTTTAAAAATTCTTTCTTTTTCAGAAAAAGTTTGTGAAAAATGTAGCAAAATAAATTCATTGCATGTACATTAAACTTATAGTGCATAGGAGGTGGGAGAATGAAAAGGAAACAGCCTATTTATGTTGCGACAAAAATGAACACGACGATGGAAAAATTATGGGAATATACGCAAGAGCCAGATATACATACAGAGTGGGATGCTCGCTTTACTGAAATTTCGTATTTAGAGAAAAAAGAAGGAGAACCACAGAAGTTTTTGTATAAAACAAAGATTGGATTTGGGCTTGAAATAGCTGGAGAAGGGGAATCAATAGGTGAAATAAGAAAAGAAACTGGTGAAAGAATTTCTTCTTTAAAATTTTGGACGGATAATACATTATCTCTTATTCAAATAGGACGTGGTTATTGGAAGTATACGCCGAATAAAGAATACATCCATTTTGAGACACAATATGATTATGATACAAGATTTGGTCGTATAGGAAATGTAATAGATTCCTATATTTTTCGTCCGTTATTAGGTTGGGCGACCGCTTGGAGTTTTGATGCCTTAAAATTATGGGTAGAAAAGGGGCTTCATCCTAGGTTACTAATTAGAAGAACAATGACGTATTGGCTCGTATGTTTTTTATTTGCTTTTGTATGGATATATCAAGGGATAGTGCCAAAACTACTGTTTACTCATTTAGAAGAAGTAAAGATGCTTTCTGTATTAATTGGTTCAAATGAAAGTAGTGTATGTATACTTAAAATAATTGGGGTGTTAGAAATAATTTTCGGTGTCGTATGGCTGTTGCCACTAACAAAACGAAAATTATTTATACTGCATATTATTGTGTTACTAGTTTTAACATTAGCGGCAGGGTTTACGGATATCAAAAGCTTTACAGGTCCGTTTAATCCGATTACATTAAATGTTCTTCTAATGGGGTTATCAATTATCGGTTATATAAATAGTTTTGATTTACCAAGCGCGAAAAATTGCAAGAGGGCGAGAAAGGGATAAGTGTATGGCTAATATGTATGAACGATTATTAGGGGATACCTATAAAAATCTTCATCCTGAATTGCAGAAGCGTTATGCGATTACAGAAGAGAATAGTTTTATAGGAGAAGGAAAGATGGATGGAATTTACGGTGGTTCTTTTTTCGTGAAATTTATATTGAAAATTGCATCGAAGTTTCGAATGTTTTTCTCGGAACGAGGAGAGGAAATTCCATTTACGATACAAAACATAGCTGAGCGAGATGAATATGGACAAGAATTAGTAAGGTGGAACCGTACTTTTTATTTTCATAATAAGAAAAGATATTTTAACGCAGTTATGCAATTGGATGAAAACGAAAATGAAATTGTAGATTATTTTGGCGAACCACATTTACTCGTTTCTACACTACATTTTCATATCGATGAGTTAGGGGCAATGCATATTTCTTCAAAGAAACAATGGTTTTATATGTTTGGAAGAAAAATGCCGTTGCCAAAATTCTTGTATGGTGAAGCAAAAATTGTTGAAAGTTATGATGCAACACTACAGTGTTTTCGAATTCATGTACAAGTACGAAACCCGTTAATTGGCTCGCTTTTTTCATATAAGGGAACATTTGTGGAAAGGAACTAAACGATATGAAAAATATAATATTTGGGCTTGCTTGTTATGTTGTTTTTTTAATATATGAGTGGTCGAATATAAACCCTGTTGAAGCAATTATATTATTATCTATTTTATCATTTATACCAATATCATTTTGTATTGTTGATAAAAGAAAAAGAGATGGTTCGCATTTATTATTTTATAAATTCGTATCGTTTTTATATCCAATCGCAGCAATTTGTGCAATGCTAGCTTTCTTCACAAATCACTATTTATTTGCGCTAGTTTGGTTTGTATATACAGGAATTGTTGCGTTATTTGGTGTAAGTAGATTGCTAGAAAGGGGATGGAAGCCGTTAGAAGAGACCGCCATAGATAGTGCATTTATTTATTTGTTTTTAGGTGGTTTTTGGTTTTTTGCTTCAGTAGCAAAACTTTCAATTATGCATTTTAGCTCTGACATTGTTTTACTCACAGCTGCACATTTTCATTATTCGGCGTTTCTATTGCCATTATCAGCTGGTTTAATAGGGAGAAAAAGAGAAAAGAGAAGTAAAGTGTATGATGTTATTATGTTTATCATCATGATTTCACCTATGACAGTTGCAATAGGAATTACATACTCAAGAATATTTGAATTTTTTGCAGTGTTCCTATATTTATGTGCGATTTATGGGTATGGATTTTACGTTTGGAGAGCAAAATTTAATGCTATCAGTGCAAAGATTCTTCTAATCGTTTCGTCTAGTACACTCATGGTTACAATTATGTTCTCACTCATATATTCATACGGGAATTTGAAGCATGTATTGACGATTACAATTGCTCAAATGGTTTGGATTCACGGTGTTGTCAACGGAATTGGAGTAGCGTTACCGGCATTTGTCGGCTGGATGATCGAAAAGAGTGTTCCGAATTATAAATACTATGGGAAACCAATGAGTAAGTTAAGAGGAAATGTGGCAATTGGTGAGGCTTATTTATATAGCAGCAATTTAGTAGACAGTAAGGAATACAACGGTTTAGTTGATAAAGTAAATGACTTTCATAGTGAGTCATTTGATGTGACGAAGGTTCCTTTAAGGATTATTCGTTTTTATGAAAACACAACAGAGTATGAGTTGCAATCAAATATTAAATGGGCTCGTTGGTTCCGCCCGTTTGCATTTTGTTATGAGAAAATGAGCAAGCGTGTGGGACAAATACATTTAGGGATGGGCGGCAAGTGGGAAACGATGCATGGCTCTATCATTGGTGTAATGGATGAGAAAGACGGAAGAGAGAATGTAAGGGCTTGGCTAAGGAAAAATGAAGCAGGTAAATCTATTTTTGTAGCTCTTTATTCAAAGCATACATATAAGAACGAGACATACATGAATATTGCATTACCTTTACCATATTCGAATATGACAGGGATTTTGAAATTATGTAATAAGAGTAATGATTTAATCATTACTAGTAAGCTAAGAAGAAATGGTAAGGGAGATGAGGGTATTTATTTACATACTCGTTTCTTTACAATACGTTTACCGCTAGCAGAGACTTTCGTCATTACAGAGGATAAGGATAAAATGTTAACAGCTCATCATAGCATGTGGATATTTGGACTTAAATTTTTACATATTCATTATAAGATTGAAAAAATTACTTAGAAGTAAGAAAGGCTTGGACAGGTTTCCAAGCTTTTTTTATGTATGGGTAATTGTCATAGAAATTTGTTTATTTAGCTCATTATCCCAAACACGTTGAATTTCAAAAGTGCCTGTTTCAAAAAATAATGGGAATCTCTCTTTAAACCAATCTTGCATAGGAAGATGTAGTGCTGTATCGATTGGTATCCAGGATAATTCGCCTTCAGGAGGATTCAAAAGGAGTTCACCTTCAAATGAATTTGTCCAATAGTTAAATACCATATATCGAACATTTTCTTTCGGATTTACGTATTCATCTAATCCCTTAAAAGTTAAATTTGAAACAAGTAATCCAGTTTCTTCTTTTACTTCTCGTTTAGCAGCTTGAACGATACTTTCTGGAAAATCTACTTTTCCGCCAGGAGCGATGTAGCCAGGAAAACCTCGATGGTCGGGGCGTTTTATAAGTAAAACATCATTATTTCGTTGGATCATACACATTGTATAGATGCGGTGCTCGATGTTATGTGAATTTGAAGGCATTGTAATGTATTCTCCTTTATTTTTCTTGATAATTTTACCATAACATAATAGTTTCTTATATAATTAAAATAGAATATTATTAATTTTCGGCACTTTATTATGAAGTCTATAATCATTTGAAAAGAGGAGAGAAAGATGCAAGGGGAATTACAAAGAGAAAAAGATTTAGGGTATGTTGGCAAATTATTATCGCCAGTTAAAGCGTCACCACATTTTAACTTTTTATGGATTGGACAATTACTCTCGGCCTTAGGCAGTTCGATAACTATGGTCATACTTCCAGTTGTTGTGTATTCATTAACTGGCTCAACAGTTGTGATGGGGATGACAATGGCAATGTACATGCTACCTAATATTCTCGCTTTACCGTTTGCAGGTTTAATTGTAGACCGAATTGATCGGGTTAAATTAATGTTATTTACGGATATACTCCGCTGTATATTAATGCTATTACTTGCATCGCTTATATTTATGGATTTATTAACAATTACAGTTTTATATATTCTCGTAGCCTTATACGGACTTATGGAAGGGATATTCCAACCAGCATATTCTGCTGTAAGGGCAAAAGTATTCGTTCCTGAAATTCGTAATGCAGCTAACGCACTCACTCAAATGAGTAATCAAGGTATACGATTAATTGGGCCAGCACTTGGTGGGTTAATCGTATCGGTTGCGTCTGCAGGGATAGGTTTCGGCCTAGATGCAGTAACGTACTTATTATCATTTTTATGTTTATTATTTTTAAAAGAAATTAAGTTTAAAAAAGTAAAACCCATTGAAAAGAGTAAGCTTAATTACAAACAAGAGTTTATGGAAGGTGTTTTAGTTTTAAAAAGTCATCCGTGGCTGTGGATTACAATTTTAGTTTTTTCTTTTATAAATATTTGTTATGCCGGCATTATCGTCGTATTAATTCCGTGGTTATTTAATGTTCATCATCATTTTGAAGCTTACGTGTATGGACTTGGCATGGCCTTTTCTGGTGGTGGGGCTGTAATTGCCGCATTAATATTTGGTGGGAAAGAGCGGTGGCATAAGAGAGGATTACTGGCTTATGGAGGTGTTTTAATTAGTGGTATTGCTTTATTAATTATGCCATTCATTTCTTGGGCACCCGCTTTAATATTCTTAATGGCAATTGAAGGATTTGGCATGATGATATTTGGACTCATTTGGGAAACGAGTTTACAGGAACTTGTACCGGAAGAAGCATTCGGAAGGGTGGCAAGCCTTGATATGTTGGGTTCTTTTGCTTTATTGCCATTAGGGTATGTAGTTGTAGGTTGGTTAGCTACTGTCATAGGTGGCGAGATAACTATTATAACACTAGCTAGTTTAGTAATTTTAACAATTGGAATTGCATTGTCTGTACCGAGTATTCGTCGATTTAATTGATTATATGGGAAAAGAGGGGGATATGCATGACTATAGAAAACTTGAAAGATATAGTAACAAGGCAATTAGAGAGTAAATACATTTTGGAAGAAAAGGTCTTTGAAGCGAACAATTTTACAGTCTGTATCGCTACCCATATAGAAAATAATCTAGCATATAATCAATTAGTATTAATAAAACATCTTTGTAATGAAAAACCGTCCGTACATATTTGGCACAAGAAAATTAGTATGGAAGCAACAGAATTGGAAATCACAAAAGAAGTGACGGAAGCGATACAAGCGGGTTTCAAAAGAGAAGAATAAGCCCTAAAGAAATTAGGACTTATTCTTCATTAAATACAAATGTTTGTTTCATTTTTTCACCTTCATTTACCGGATGGCCGTTATAAGAGAAATTCTTTTCTTCCCAAGTGATCACAACTTTAAAATTATGACTATTAAAGTCTAATGGGAATACCATGTAGTCAAAGCTTGTATGACTTTTAGAAATATTTTCATTAGGTGTAGTAGGTTTAAAGGTAGCTTTAGAGGTAGGATTGTTATCAAGTATTTCCACAGATACGTTTGATACATCATGACCGATGTTTTTTACGAGTAAACTATACGTATCAAATACACCTTGTTTTGGCTGGATTGCTTGCTTGTTTGAGTTATGAGATTTATCAATTTCGACATACCATTGTTTAGACTTTGACGCAATCGGTAGTGACTGAAATGTGTAAGCACTAGCTTGCATTGGTAGTGCTAAACATATAAGCGTAAAGAGAGTTAATATTTTTCGTTTCATTTTTTGAGAGCTCCCATTCTTTAATGGATTTACTTGTTATTATCCTCTTTTTACGAGTAAATATACCATATAATGTAAAGTGGTTATTGTGAGTAGTGAATCAATATCTTATTCACTACTCTTATAGCTGGCATAATTACGTATGTAGTAAGAAAGAATAAATTTGTTTTTTCTATACTTAGATTACTGCTCTTTTTAAAAGGGCTATTTTTATGTTTTAATAAAAAGAATATACTAAGAGTTCTGTATAAATTATTTATTTTAATGTAGTTAAATGTGCTTATATATGTGAAATTAGAGGAGGAAGCTGTGTAGAGATGTTTCTACACAGCTATTTAGGATATGAAAAAATTACCAAAAATATGTTAAAATAACATTGTCATACAACAAGGGGGATTTGTTTTATGGAAAATGGACATCTTGCTAAAGTAGACTTAACGAAAAAAATTGAATCAAAATCTAAGTACAATAAGAAATTAGAAAAATATCAAAGGCACTTATTAGCATTACAGCAAATTTTGAAAGAAGAAAAAATCGCGGTTATGCTTGTTATGGAAGGATGGGATGCGGCTGGTAAAGGTGGGGCAATTAAGCGGGTGACGGAACATCTTGACCCGCGTGGGTTCCAAGTAAATCCAATTGGAGCGCCTGCACCTCATGAAAAACGTTACCATTATTTGCAACGTTTCTGGCGTAAAATTCCACAGTACGGGCAAATCACCATTTTTGATCGCTCATGGTACGGTCGTGTGTTAGTTGAGCGTGTTGAAGGATTTGCTACAAAGGAAGAGTGGATGAGAGCATATGATGAGATTAATGATTTTGAAAAACTACTAACAGATGACCATTACATAATAGGGAAGTTCTTCTACCATATAAGTAAAGAGGAACAGTTAAAGAGATTTAAAGATAGAGAGAAAAATCCTTTGAAAAGATGGAAAATTACAGACGAAGATTGGCGTAATCGTGAAAAATGGGATGAATATGTTGAAGCAATGGAAGACATGTTTGAAAAAACAAGTAAGCCAAATGCGAAGTGGCATATTATTGAAAGTAACGATAAATTGTATGCTCGTGTGAAAACGTTAAAAATTATTATTTCATTCATTGAGGATTATTTCTTAGAACATGGTATAGAATTGCCTTCTTATTATTATGAAATGAAAGAGGATATCGAAGTTTTGCAAGATGTAGGTGTTAAAGAGTAAAAAAGAAAATGGTCCTGTGAATTGGTGAAACCAAATTATGGGGCTTTTTTATTTAGAAACATTTTACAATTAACAGAATAAGGTATATAATCAATAATCATATTAACATTGTTAATATGATTATTGATTATATACTATGTGGGGGTTTTACTTTGAAGGGAAGAGATGTTGTTTTAGGTTTATTAATGGAAAAGGAATTGTCTGGTTACGATATTAAAATTGTGTTTGAAGACGTATTTACTCATTTTTTTGATGGAAGTTTTGGAATGATTTATCCAACGTTACGACAATTGGAGAATGAAGGGAAAATAAAAAAAGAGGTTGTCATGCAAGAGGGAAAACCGAATAAGAAAATGTACTTTATTACAGATGAGGGGCGTGAAGAATTTTATCAATACATGCAGACACCTGTAGAGAAGGATGTTTTACGTTCGGATTTTTTAATGAGAATGTATTTTGGTAACTATAGTGATGATGTAACAATAAAAAAATGGATTAAAGATGAAATTGAAAGAAAAGAAGCGTACATTGCAGATCTTCGATTGAAATATGAAAAGTGGAGAGTAGGTATTACTTTCGTCGAAGAAATTTCACTAGATGTAGGTATTGCATCGTATAGTGCACAAGTGGAGACTTTGAAGAAAAAATTAGAAGAGTTAGAGGCGAAAGAAAACAATAAAACAGAAGAATGAAAAACGCGTTCACAATAAATAAAGGGGTATATAAAGATGGAGCAATCAAAGGGTATTAAGATTGTCTTTTTAATGTGTCTAGGTATCTTTCTTTGTATGATTGATACGACAATTATGAATATAGCTTTACCGGCAATACAATCGAGTGTAAATACTTCGTTAGAAAAGATGTCTTGGGTATTAAATGTTTATACAATGACGATTGCAGTACTTGCCATTCCGTTAGGGCGGATAGCTGATATCTTTGGAAAAGCAAAGATGTATATTCTTGGTCTGGTGATTTTTGGTGGTGGATCGGCACTTTGCGCTTTTGCTAATACAGGTGATTTTCTTATTTTTTCTCGTTTTATACAAAGTATTGGGGCAGCAATTTTATTTCCAACAAGTATGGTAATTGGTGTATCAGCTATGCCGTTAGCTAAAAGGCATGTTGCGCTTGCAATTTTAGGAGTAACACAAGGATTGTCAGCTGCTATGGGACCAGTAATAGGTGGAATTATTACGCAAAATTTAGGATGGAGATGGGTGTTCTTCGTTAATGTTCCGGTTTGTATAATAGGAATCGTGTTATGTTGCATCATGCTACAAATAAAAAATGAAGAACGTATTATCTCAAAAATAGATTGGATAGGACTACTATTAAGTAGCACAGCAATTTTTTCATTTACTCTCATATTAGTAAAAGGTAATACATGGGGATGGCAAAGTAATATTGCTTTGTCTTGTTATGCAATTAGCACTATTTCTCTTATTCTATTTGTTTTAGTAGAACGAAAGATTCATAATCCAATGGTGAATTTAAAGTTATTTCAAGATCGAATGTTTGTCGGAGCGTCAATCGTTGTTATATTGAGTAATTTATTTTTAATTGGAGTTACTGTATTGCTTCCAACTTTCTTGACGAAACTACAAGGTCGAACGGAAATTGAAGCGGCTTTTTTAGTGACACCAATTTCAGCAATGATATTTTTTGTCTCACCAGTTGCAGCAACTTTAATTGAAAAACTCGGAAAAGTAACTATTATTTTGTCAGGATTTCTTGTTATGGGGCTTTCCTACTATTGGTTGCAAATAATCAATGTTAATTCAACAAATATAGAAATTATTATTCCATGTATGATATTAGGTGTTGGATATGGTTTAGTAGTGGGGCCAATTACAGTTTTAAGTGCTTCTTCATTTGAAGGAGAACTGTTAACTGCTTCTCAAAGTGTTGTATCAATGTTACGACAAGTTGGAATTGTATTGGCGGTTGCAATATTTGTCTCTAATTTAACTCACAATTTAACTGTAAATAAAGAAAAAGTATATCGTTATGCAGAAGAAAAGGTGCGTAATATTCATGTGAATAGTGCTGAGCAAACTGAAATTTTACAAATGACTAAAGAGAAAATAGAGAATCAAAGTTTAGAGTCGAATATAAATAAGAAACAAAATGCAATGACAATGGGATTAAGTAAAGAGAAAAAGGAAGAATTGATTCGCGACAAGACGGATGAAATATTAAGAGAAGTTCCAGTAGAATATAGAGATGTAAAAAGAGAAGAAGTTATGAGGCAAGTGACAAAAGAAGTTGAAAAACAAGAGGAAAGTATAAAGAAAGAGGTACTCACATTTTCGAATGATGTGAATCATTATGCCAAGAATCAGATGGCAATGAGTTTTACAGATTTATATAAAGCAAGTGTGCCAATTATTTTAATTTGTGCTTTCGTAAGTTTGTTGTTTTGGGAAGGGAAAGCTTTGAGTAAAAAGAGAAGGGGAAGATTAGTAGAAGAAGCGTAAAGAAAAACAGGCTGCTATAGCCTGTTTTCCTTACGTTAGTATGAAAAATCTGGATTTAATTCTTTAAATTTATGACTATAATGCCTTTTATTATTAAAACCAACAAAATCAATTCCGACGCAAGATTCTAAATTTCCGTCTACAATCGTAGAATCCACGAAGCTTAAATGTTTTAATTTTTGTAGTTCTTTAATGAATTGTAGATTTCGTATGTTACCACAACTTGATAAGATGAGAGTTTCTAATTCCGTTAAATAGCGCAAATATTCGTGGTTTTTAAGCTTACTGCAATGGTCGAATTCGATGTATTTTAAAGTTGAAGCATTGTTTTCAATTTCATCAATATGCTCTAAATTTCTTAAATAATTGAGTTCTAAATGCTTTAATTTAGGTAATGACCTACATCCTTTTAATGAATTAATGTTCCCTTGTGTAATGCTTAGTTTTTCAATTTTTTGTAAAGACATTAATTCTTCAAGGTTCTTTTGTTTCGGTTTGTATTTCCGAATGTATAGTTCTTTTAAGTTAGGACAAGATTCGAAGCCTTTAATGTTTTTATTACACTGTATGTGAAGTTCCTCTAAATTTGTAAAGCTTTCTAGCTCTGTTAAGTTTAGTGGAACTTGTGGTTCTTCTAGTGATAAAGATTTTAAGTTTTTTAATTTATATAGGGCTGAATAATCAGTAATATATATACTACTAATGTGTAAGCTTTCAATTTGCGGGCAGCGTTCAAGAAAATTAATATGGTGCAAACTATACCTAAGATCATTAATGTAAACATCAGTAAAGTTGTTTGTATTAATGAAGTTTACGTATTCATCCAGTCTGTTTTCATGGATTTGTACTGTGCCATCCATAACTAAAAAGTTTTGTGGTTTCTTTTTGATAGATATTTGTAAAGGATTCATGTATTGAAATATTTCTGTCTTGTTTTCTAAAATAGTTTCAACACTTCTTTTGACAGTTGGAACATTGTCTCTTTGTTTGTAAGCTATTAAGGTTGACTTTATTTCTGACGGATCTGTTAATAAAATTTTTGGAGCCATTTCATGTAGTACATCTTCATTTGCAGGTATACAGCTAACCATTGCATCAAGTGCTATTAAACTTAAAGGGTGTCCTTTTGTTAGCCAAGATTTAATTCGTCTCCAAGTTAGTTGTGATACTGCAGCTAATCGCGCCCAATCGTTATGAAATGATACTGCATGTTCCTCTATCCAATCTAATGTTTCTGAGGATTGAAAAGAATGCAGACAAATGAAGGAAGTGGTCGGAAGCTCACTTTTTAATACTGTTTTTAGCCTTTCTATTACTAAAGGAAAGGCTTCTTCAAATGGTAAACAATAAGCTGCAGCGTGAGAAAGAGGTGCAAGTAAATCTTCATCAAATGCCTTCCACAGTTTTCTTATCCAATCTGAGGCGAATTCTCCTAGTATACATATAACAATCTCAAGTAATCTAGTTTTAATTACACCATTCATTGTGTTTGAAAAGCGATTTATAACAGCATCTAGTACTTCGTTTTGATCGTACCTATTAAGAGCTTCAATTTCTGCTTCTTGAAGAAACCATCTAGTCATGGTGTAATCAAGTAATTCCTCTAAACTAGAGCGAACTTCTTCTAAAGTGGGGACGGGTGTAAGTTTGTGCTCATTCATCTCTAATTTTGGTTGCTTCGCTTTACCATCTTCTTCATAAAAACTATCATGCAAATAATATTTATAAGGTGAGTGAATCATTACAAGGTGGTACCATTCTTTAGGATGTAAAGATAACGAAATAAGACGCTCATGACATTGGTTACATAATTTATAAGGTTGATTTGCTTGATCGGATTCTTCTATTTTATATACTGGATCATGTTTGCAAGCTTCACATAATTCTACTGTTTTTTTCATTGTTTTCTCCTTGCATATTGTGAATATTAGTATTTTTAATATAGCATGGGATAAGTCGAGTATGATTAGAAAGTTTTTTAGAATGAAAGGAAGGAATGGGAAATGCCATTGAATATGTAACGTTATACATAGTACATTAACAAGAGGGATTAATTTTAAAAGGAGGATGGGGAATTGCTAGATAAGGCAGGGGCTTTAATAGATAATCATGTGTACACAGAAGAAGAGCAACAAAAACTATACAAACGAACGTTAATAATCGTCAGCATTTCACAAATGTTTGGCGGTGCAGGACTAGCTGCTGGTATTACAGTGGGAGCACTTCTTGCGCAGCAAATGCTTGGAACAGATGCATTTGCAGGATTACCAACTGCTATGTTTACATTAGGATCGGCATTCGCAGCTTTCATAGTAGGGAAGCTTTCGCAACGATATGGACGCCGGATAGGTCTTGCAACAGGGTTTATAGTAGGCGGATTTGGAGCAATTGGTGTTGTAATGGCAGCTTTAACAAATAGTATTATTCTTTTACTTATTTCTTTACTTATATATGGTGCCGGTACAGCCACGAATCTACAAGCTCGTTATGCAGGTACAGATTTAGCAGATAAGAAGCAGAGAGCAACGGCTGTTAGTATTACGATGGTAATGACGACTTTCGGTGCAGTTGCAGGACCAAATTTAGTAGGGGTAATGGGAAGTTTTGCTCATTCAATTGGAGTTCCTAAACTTGCAGGTCCGTTCATACTATCGGCAGCAGCATTTATACTGGCGGGTCTAGTTCTTTTTGTTATGCTTCGTCCAGATCCTTTGATTATTGCTAACATAATAGAAAGATATAAACAGGAACATACATATAAAGGACAACCAATAACAGAAGAAGCGAAAGAAAATAAACGAGGTATTACAGTTGGAGCAATCGTAATGATACTTACGCAAATAGTGATGGTTGCGATTATGACGATGACGCCAGTTCATATGGGACACCACGGTCACGGTTTAAGTGCGGTAGGACTTGTGATAGGTTTTCATGTAGGTGCAATGTATCTTCCATCTCTCGTTACAGGAATGTTAATTGATAAAATTGGCCGAACTACAATGAGCATAGCTGGTGGAGTGATTTTACTTGCAGCGGGTGTCATAGCTGCGATAGCGCCAAGTGATTCTTTATTATTATTAATCGTTGCTCTGTCTTTACTTGGGCTAGGATGGAACCTCGGATTGATAAGTGGTACAGCACAAATCGTTGATTCCACAACACCGTCTACACGTGCTAAAACACAAGGGAAAATAGATGTTTTTATTGCGCTAGCTGGAGCTTCTGGTGGAGCAATGTCAGGTATGGTAGTAGCGAATTCAAGTTATGCGGCATTGTCATTGGCTGGAGGCGTGTTAGCGTTATTACTTATTCCTGTTGTGATATGGTCTCGAAAAGGGGCAAGAAATTAAATGAAAAAGAGGTTCTAGTTACTGACTAGAACCTCTTTTTATACACTTAAATTAAATTCCACTCTACAATAAGTCCTAAATGCGTAAGTCCGCCACCAAATCCGTATAGTAAAAGTGTGTCTCCGTTATTTAACCTTCCTTCTTTTATAGCTAAATTTAAAGCGAGTGGAATGGTGACTGAAGAGGTATTCCCCATATATTCCACGCTCGTTAATGTTTTTTGTATTGGAATTTGAGATTTTTCGCAAATAGATTCAATCATTCGTAAGTTAGCGCTGTGGGGTATGAACCAGTCTATATCATCTACTTGCATATTTGCGGTATGTATTAAATCTTTTATGCCTTTTGGCACTGTACGTGTTGCCCATTTATATACTTCTCTTCCATTTTGAACGATTTTTTCATTTGTTTGCAGTGGTGTGCCATTCATAGTAGTAGATAAGTTTGTTCTATATAGATGAATGCCGCCATCACCGTTTGTTCCCATGTGAGCAGCGATAAAGCTTGGGGTGTCTTCATCTCTTTCTAATAAAATAGCTCCAGCACCATCACCGAATAAAATACAGGTCGTTCTATCGCTATAATCAGTAACTTTAGATAATGTCTCTGTCGCTACGACAAGTACTTTTTCATGTGATCCAGAAGTGATTAAGCTATTACCGACGTGTAGTCCATATGTAAAACCAGCACAAGTTGCATTTAAATCAAAGGCTAGTGTATGAGGTATGTTGAAGTATTGTTGTATTTGGCAAGCAACACTAGGGAAAACGTAATCAGCAGTAGTAGTAGCGACAATGATACAGTCGACATCTTCTAAGTTTTTCTTATATGTTGTACATAAATTTTTAATTGCTTTAATGGCTAAGTTTGAGGAGTATTCTTCGTCACTAGCGATTCTTCTTTCCTTTATTCCTGTTCTTTGTACAATCCATTCATCATTCGTATGGACCATCTTTTCTAAATCGTTATTAGACAATATTTGATCTGGAACATAAGTACCAATTGCAGTAATACGAGATTTAGAATGCATAGGAACATCTCCTAACTTTTATTTTTTATAACCTGATACTAATATTAGGTTATAAAAATGTCAATAAAGATTTTTGTTGTATTAAAACGATAATACTTAACTTACTATGAAGGAATTTGGCGAGTGCTGTAAAAATAATATACGAGAAGTTTCTAAAATTGATAATTGCTTTTGTTATTTTTATTGTGAGAAAAATTCGCAAAAAATGAAGATTAAAGTAAAAATATAAAGATTTTCTTTAGTATGATATAGGTTGTTAAACCTTGTGAAAGCGAATTACTTATGCTACACTTTATGTAACTTAAAATGAACGGAGGGGCTTCCTTTGATCTTAATCAGATTACGTCTCAATACTTTGTGCCAATAATTGAATAGCGCTCAAAGGCTCTGTCTGTGTACAGAGTGAACGGGATTGGTCTGCCTATTTTAAAGGAACCCTTTATTAAGCTTATATGTGAAAAAGAGGGAGGGACGAATACGCCCTCTTTTTGTTTTGCCTTTATAAATAGAATGGGATTGTATAAGTGAACACTTACTGTGGATACGTATACAATCTTGGGACTTTTTGACTATAAAATAGGATGAAAGCATAGCTTTCTTCTATTTCTTTGGTGAACCCTTATCCGTTTACGAAAACACAGGCAGCGACCTGTGTTTTTTATTTTACGTAATCGAAATGGAGGAATAAATATATGGAAGAAGTATTACAAAGAGCAGTTTTAGTTGGAGTAAATGTAGGTAATGAAGATGATTTTGCATATTCGATGGAAGAGTTAACAAATCTTGCGGAAGCTTGTGATGTAGAGGTAATTGGGCAAGTAACGCAAAATTTACAACGAGTAAATCCATCGCATTATATCGGAAAAGGAAAGATTGAAGAAGTTGCAGCGTATGTACAAGAAATAGATGCGAATATGGTTATCTTTAATGATGAATTATCTCCTTCACAAATTCGAAATTTAGAAGAGGATTTAGATTGTAAGGTAATTGATCGTACCATTTTAATTTTAGATATTTTTGCGCAACGTGCGAAAACGAAAGAAGCACAGCTACAAGTAGAAGTAGCACACCTTCAGTATATGATGCCTCGTTTAATCGGTCTTCGTGAATCGTTAGGGAGACAGAGCGGCGGCGTTGGTACGAAAAATAAAGGTGTCGGTGAAAAGAAGTTAGAGTTAGACCGTCGTAAAATTGAAGAACAAATTTCAGTTTTGAATAAAGATTTAGAAGCGCTCGTTGCCCAGCGTCAAACGCAGCGAAAGCAGCGTAAGAAAAATGAAATACCTGTTGTAGCATTAGTAGGTTATACGAATGCAGGAAAGTCAACGACGATGAATGCAATGCTTGAAATTTATAATGGTACAGAAGAAAAACAAGTATTTGAAAAAGATATGTTATTCGCGACGTTAGAAACATCTGTACGAAATATTGATTTGCCAGATAATAAATCATTTTTATTAACAGATACAGTTGGATTTGTAAGTAAATTACCACATCATCTTGTGAAGGCGTTCCGTTCAACGTTAGAAGAAGTAGCGGAAGCAGACCTACTTATTCACGTTGTAGATTACGCAAATCCAAATTATGAACAATTAATTGATATTACAAATGAAACGTTAAAGAAAATTGGAGTAGAAAATATTCCAACGATCTATGCTTATAATAAATCAGATATGGTAGATGTTGAAATTCCGAAAGTGCAAGAAGATCGCGTTTATTTATCAGCGAAGAAACATGTTGGAATTGAAGAACTTGTAGAAATGATTCGCTCACACATCTATAAAGAATATACGAAGTGTGAAATGTTAATTCCATATGATCAAGGACAGGTAGTTTCGTATTTCAATAATCATGCACACGTTTTATCTACGAGTTACGAAAACGAAGGTACCAAATTACAAATAGAATGTAAGACGAGTGATTACGAGAAGTATAAGCATTTTGCAATTTAATGTAAGAGGCAACCCAGTATGTGATTGGGTTGTCTTTTTTTGTACTGTTTTACCGCTGAAAGTTACAAGGATGCAAGCCAATGACGGGAGTTAAGTTATATTTCTGGAAAAAGAAATGAAAGCAGTATAGAATAGAAATGTTTCAAAAGTCAGAATTTATTACACCTACTGTAATAAATATATATTTTGTACAGAAAGGGGAGATTCACATATGCAGGCAGTTTCACACAAAAAAACTGTAGAAACACCGACAATATATCGAATTTTATTTGCGATTAGCTTTGGGCATTTTTTAAATGATTCGATGCAAGCAGTTGTGCCGGCGTTGTTTCCTATTTTGGAAAAAACGATGAATTTATCCTATATGCAAGTAGGGTGGATTGCGTTTGCATTAAATATGACGTCATCGATTATGCAACCGGTGTTTGGTATGTATTCAGATAAGAAGCCGTCACCATTTTTATTACCACTCGGCATGTTTTCAAGTATGCTTGGAATGATTGGACTCGCGTTTGCACCAAACTTTATTATTGTTATTATTTCTGTTTTATTTATTGGTTTAGGTTCCGCGGTCTTTCATCCAGAAGGCGCTCGTGTTGCGTATATGGCGGCAGGTGCAAAACGAGGGTTAGCGCAAGCAATTTATCAAGTTGGGGGAAACACGGGGAATTCTCTAGCTCCTATTTTTACAGCGCTAATTTTCGTTCCACTCGGTCAAATTGGTTCATTAGGTTTTACAGCATTTGCAGCAGTAGGAATTGTATTATTAATTTTCGTATCGAATTGGTACAAAAATGAATTAGCAACCGGTGCTGTAAGAAGGAAGAAGAGGGCTGCACTTGAGGCGGAAAATGCAATTGTAAGTACACACATTAAATTCGTTATTATACTTCTTGTTTTTCTTACTTTTGTACGCTCTTGGTACGGTGCTGGTATCGGGAATTTCTATCAATTTTACTTAATAGAGCATTACGGTTTATCTATAAAAAATGCCCAGTATTTCGTATTCGCATTTATGATTGCTGGTGTGTTAGGAACTTTCTTCGGAGGACCGTTAGCAGATCGATTTGGTAAGAAAAATATCATCGTATTTTCAATGTTAGGTTCAGCGCCACTTGCACTGTTATTACCACATGTCTCACTTGTGTGGGTCGTACCGTTATTTTTATGTATCGGTTTTATTAGTTCAAGTAGTTTTAGTGTAATTGTTGTATATGCACAAGAGCTTGTACCTGGAAAAGTGGGAATGGTGTCAGGATTAATCGTAGGTCTTGCGTTTGGACTTGGAGCATTAGGTGCTGTAGTTCTTGGGAAATTAGCAGATATATATAGCCTGCAATTTATTATGCTATTATGTAGTTGTCTACCATTAATTGGACTCACTTCATGGTTACTGCCAAGTGATAAGAAAACGATAGAATAGGGGATGCGCTATGAAATTGTGTGAAAACGTTACGGAATTAATAGGAGATACACCTGTCGTCCGATTATCTAAATTTATTCCGGAAGACGCAGCAGATGTGTATGTGAAACTAGAAATGTTTAATCCATCGCGCAGTGTGAAAGACCGTGCTGCTTATAATTTACTTCACGTTGCAGAAGAAAATGGTCTCATCAAACCAGGAGATACAATTATTGAACCGACAAGCGGGAATACAGGGATTGGTTTAGCGATGAATGCAGCTGCTAAAGGGTATAAAGCGATTTTAATTATGCCAGACAATATGTCAAAAGAGCGTATCAATTTATTGAAAGCATACGGGGCAGAAGTAGTTTTAACACCAGCAGAACAAAGAATGCCAGGAGCAATTGCGAAGGCGTTAGAACTGCAAAAACAAATACCGAATAGTTTTATCCCGCAACAATTTGAAAACCCGGCTAATCCGAATATTCACCGTTATACGACTGCGCTTGAAATTTACGAACAAATGGATGGAGAGCTTGACGCTTTTGTTGCAACGGCAGGAACAGGCGGAACGATTACAGGGACCGGTGAAACGTTAAAAGAGAAATTACCAAACTTATATATTGCAGTAGTAGAACCGAAAGGATCTCCCGTTTTATCAGGTGGTGTACCAGGTCCTCATAAACTAGTAGGAACAAGCCCAGGATTTATCCCGAAAAACTTAAATACAGAAGTGTATAACGAAATTATTCAAATTGCAGACGAAGAGGCTTTAACGACAATGAGAAACTTAGCTAGACAAGAGGGATTATTAGTTGGGCCATCTTCTGGAGCATCTGTTTACGCTGCAATCATGATAGCGAAACGTCTAGGCGCTGGTAAAAAAGTTTTATGTATTGCGCCTGATACAGGGGAACGTTATTTGAGTATGGGGTTATTTGAATAAAAATGATAGAAACACCTTAATAGTGAGTAGCTGCTATTAAGGTGTTTGTTTTATGGAATGAAGAGGGGGAGAAGAACAATGAAACTAATAAAACCAATCCATGAATATAGTGAGCATATTACGGCGTATAGACAGGCGTTTTTACACTCAGGGGAACAACCACATGGAAGTAGCTCTTTACAAAATTTTGATTCTCTTGATGAGTGGTTTGAAAAAGTGCGTAAACAAGAACTAGGAGAAAATTTACTAACTAATCGAGTACCATCTAGCCAATTTTTAAGTTTTGAAAAAGGAGAACTTATAGGTTTTGTGAATATTAGACATAGATTAACTCCAGAATTATTAAGGGAAAGCGGTCATATTGGATATAGTGTCCATCCGAATAAACGTCGCCACGGTTACGCTACGAAACAACTAAAGCTTGCATTAGCTGAAGCACAAAAATTAGGATTACAGAAAGTGTTAATAACTTGCGATAAATCCAATATCGGTTCTGCTAAAACGATTCAAAAGGCTGGCGGTGTGTTAGAAAATGAAGTAGTTTCTTCTCGTACTGGTGAAGTTATTCAGCGCTATTGGATAGAAATATGATTAAGTAGGAATTTTAAAAGGTAATGCAAGCTGTAAAATCGAAATAGATAAATGAAAAGTAAGGGGATTACTGCAATTTTAGGAGGAAATGAATTGGGATTAAAAGAGAAAGCAATAGAGATGTCAGGGATTTATAGGCAAAATCCGAAAGTGGAAGCTATTATTTTAGCGGGTTCAGTAGCTAGAAAACTTGAAGATGAACATTCAGATATAGAATTACATATTTTATGGTCAACACCGCCGGAAGATGAGGATCGTAGGGCCCCTATTTATCATATTGATGGGAAAATATTATCGTATCATCCGTATGAGGAAGAAGAATGGTCGGAAACGTATTTAACGAAAGAGGGAATTAAATTAGAGATTAGTAACTTTTTAACAGAGACAGTAGAGAAAGTGATTTCGGATGTGGTGGATCAATATGATATAAGTTATGAAAAACAATGTATTGTATCATCTGTTCATGATGGTGTTAGTTTGTATGGAGAAGGGAAAGTGAATGAATTAAAAGATAGAGTAGCGGCATATCCAGATGAACTAGCAAAACGGATGATTTCAGAAAATCTATGCTTAAGTAATCGTTGGCACAATCGAAAGGCGCTTTTAAAACGGAAAGATTGGCTTATGCTTTATGACGTTATTTGTGAAGTACAAAGGAATGTATTTGGTGTTTTATTTGGCTTGAATAAAATGTACGTGCATCATCCAGCGTTTAAATGGATGCCTAATAATGTGGAACGAATGACTATTAAACCTGAAAAATTATATAAACGTATGGCAGATACATTAATAGGGAGTCCAGAAAATAGTGTGCAGGAGTTAGAGTTGCTAATAGAAGAAGTGTTGCAACAAGTTCATACATACGCGCCAGGAGTAAATGTGGATGAGCAAAAAAAATCTATTTTTTATTTTGTGAAATAGAAAACAGTAATAAGGGGGAAGTTATGGGGTTTTTTAATAGGTTTTTTAAAAAAGTTGAAAAAGTAAATGAGCAAGAAGCCACTCTGCATGAATTAAGTGAAGAATTGTATGTCGAATCACCGGTAGAGGAAGCGACTAGTTACTGGGTATCAATGGCACAAAATATAATTGTTAATGCTGTAAAGGCGGCTGACAATGATGTGGAACGTGCTTTCGTATTATTGAATTTGAAGAAAGGTGAGGCTTCATTTGATATTTTTTATCAAATAAATGGGCAATTGTATTTCTGGGATCAGCTAGAAAATGAGACGATAAGAAATAGAATTCAGAACGAGTTGTTACCGCAAGCTCCAGAAGTTTCAAATGCAGTAAATGAGCAATTTCGTGAAGCTGATCACCCTATAATTTCGTTCGCACAATTGCAGTTTGAATGGGAAACGAAAGCCTGGTTCTCACATATAATTTGGGAAGATAACCTTGCTGCTCAATTGCCCAAAACTCAAATTCTAAATGAATGGTTTCGTGTAATTAAAGAAGAAACGAAAAATAGACCACTGGATAGTGATGCGAAATTTTCTTGGTATCCATCAAACTCTTAAAAACTAATACAGATAGAGATAGAGATAGGTTATGTTTCTAGATGATTTTTCTTCTGGAATAAGTATCAATAATACGTAATTCTTTTTCTATTGCCTGTTAGAATTCGTTATGTACTAATCTACTTGTTTTCTAAACTAAAACTTATATTTCAAATTTTTAAATAGATTGTAATACATAAAAATTCAAAATATAAGTTGACACTATTTTTAATGTGTGATAAAAATGATAGTAATCAATTCGGAAAATAATATTTGGGCAATGAAAGGGTATAGTAGTGAATATCTCCCTATTTCAGAGAGCTGATGGTTGGTGTGAATCAGTATATAGATTATTCATGAAGTTCGTCCTGGAGCATCTTTCATAAATCTCGCATTATGAGGAAATGAAAGACGGTAGTTTATACCGTTATCAAATAAAGTGGTGAAGATTGTTTCACAACTAGGGTGGTACCGCGATATTTATCGTCCCTACGTATTTACGTAGGGACGTTTTTTATTTAGGTCCTAACTTTGGTGTGGCTTCATAACTAGGGTGGTACCGCGATATTTAATCGTCCCTACGTTTTTGCGTAGGGGCATTTTTATTTAGGTGGTTTCTTAGTATTCTTCACAACTAGGGTGGTACCGCGATATTTTTGTCGTCCCTACGTATTTACGTAGGGGCGTTTTTTTATTAGGGAGGAAGTGAACGTATTAGAAAAGAGTATTGATAGAACAATATAAATACCGAATTGTAACAAAGAAAAAGAGATAGAGAGGAGATTAATAAATGAATTCACAGCAATGGACATCGAAATTAGGTTTCGTATTAGCTGCAGCAGGTTCAGCAATTGGCCTTGGGGCGATTTGGAAATTCCCCTATATGGCCGGCATCGGAGGAGGCGGGGCGTTCTTCCTTATTTTCATCGGTTTCACATTATTAATTGGTTTACCGCTATTATTAGCTGAATTCGTTATCGGAAGAAGTACACAAAAAGAGGCTGTTGATGCATATAGAGAAATCGCACCAAAAACATTATGGCCATGGTTAGGGAAATTAGGGATTGTAACTTGTTTCATATTACTTTCTTTCTACAGTGTTGTAGGGGGATGGATTTTATTATATTTATGGAATGCAATTACAGGTAGACTATGGGAAGGAAATGGAGCATACGAAGCTACGTTTGGTGAAATCATTTCCAATCCATATTTAGCAGTTGGATCACAGCTATTATTCATTCTTATTACTATTTTCATCGTAAGTAAAGGTGTACAAAATGGTGTTGAAAAAGTAAATAAATATTTCATGCCAGCACTATTCGTTTTATTCTTTGTATTAATCGTTCGTGCACTTACATTAGATGGTGCTGGAGAAGGCGTTCGTTTCTTCTTACAACCTGATTTCTCACATGTAACATCAGAAGTTATATTATACGCAATGGGGCAATCGTTCTTCTCATTATCAGTCGGTGTAGCCGTAATGGTAACGTATAGTTCATACTTACCGAAAGAAGAAAGTTTACCACGTTCGGCATTTTCTATCGTAGCTTTAACTCTTGTTATTACATTACTTGCAGGACTTGCAATTTTCCCAGTTGTGTTCGCATTTGGAATGGAACCATCTCAAGGGCCGGGACTATTATTTATCGTATTGCCAGCTATTTTCAGTAAAATGGCGTTCGGAAAATTATTCTTCATCGTTTTCTTATTACTATTCTTCTTCGCTACGATTACATCAGCAATTTCAATGTTAGAAATTAGTGTTGCATCTTTAACTGCAAAAGGTAAAGGGAAACGCGAAAAGATGGCTTTAATCGTTGGATTATTAATTTTCGTTGTTGGGGTACCATCAGCATTATCATTCGGTATATTAAGTGATCTGAAGATTTTCGGAAAGACAGTCTTTGATTTAGCGGACTATGCAGTAAGTAACGTATTAATGCCACTTGGTGTATTATTAGTTTCTATCTTTGTTCCTTTAAAAATGAAGAAAGATGTATTAATGAAAGAGCTAGGTGTAAGTAAAAATAAAGGCTATAAACTGTTCGTATTATGGTTATTCTTACTTCGCTTTATCGCACCAATTGCGATAATTATCGTATTCTTAAATGTACTTGGCATTATTTAAAAAGAAAGGTAGCGTATCGCTCTATGATACGCTACTTTTTATTTTGCTCTTTTTTGCAGTTCGTTTACTGTTACGAACTGATAGCCCTTCTTAGATAAAGAATCTAAAATACCTTCAATCGTTTTAAAATTTTCATTAGACTCATCATACATAGAATGCAGTAAAATGATAGAACCTGGTTTTACATTTTTATTAACATATTCAATTTTATCAGCCGCAGATTTATAAAAAGTATCGGGCTCAAGATCCCATATAATCGTTTCGATATTATTTTTATTTAAATAATAGGGTAGTCCAATTAATTTTTTTCCGTTAGGGGGCCTAAAATCAATTTCGTCTGTAAATCCTGTTTGGCGGATGAATGAATTCGTTTTTTCTATTTCATCCTTAATAAAAGAAGGTGTTTTGAAAACCATTCTATTATGAGAATATGTATGGTTTCCAAGTTGGTGCCCAGATTGCGCGATAGCTTCTCCTAACGATAAATTTTGCTCTAATTCATTTCCAATTAAAAAGAAAGTAGCTTTAGCGTTGTATTTATCTAGTAGCGGTAATATTTGTTTTACATTGTTAGTAGGGCCATCATCAAAAGTTAAAGCAATCACTTTTTCATTTGTTTCTACGCGTTGTGTTAAATCTCCAAATAATTGAAAGCTTCTTGCGTTCATCAATTTGTATGTTCCGAATAATGCCGTGATAATAAAGAATAGTGTAACAATTGTAATGATAATTTTTTTCTTCATAATGTAACCTCACAATGATTTTTAATTCAGTTAAAAAGTATTATATCAAACTAAGTAATTTCGTGCTTTAAGAAGGGTGTGGATGCAAGGAGAAGGAATTTATCATATAATAAAATGCAAAAGGTATATTAGGAGGTGTTTATATGGCGATTATAATTCAATTGCCAGACACTGCAACGTCTCATGCAAAGCCAAGTATGGAAATGGCGATACTTTGCGTGAGGTAGACAAGTAATATACAATCGCCTATATGAGCTCGTATCATTTTTTATATTTGGCTTTGCACCTTATTGAAATGAACCATAAAAAATAAGGGGCGAGCAGAAATGAAATACGTAAAAGCTAATGCTGTTTTACCAGAGAGTTTAATTACTGAAATTCAAAAGTATATACAAGGTGAAACAATTTACATTCCGAAACAAGAAACGAAACATTATAAATGGGGTACACGATCTGGCGGAAGAAAACAACTAGATGAAAGAAATAAAGCAATTAAAGAAGCGTTTAAAAGTGGGATTGCTATTCATCAACTTGCAGAAGAATATTTTCTTTCTGGGGAAACGATTAAAAAGATTGTGTATTCTAAATGAAGATAAAAGAGTCTAGTTCAATTATTAAATTGAACTAGACTCTTTTTGCTTTGTATCTACTTGATATGAATGGGCATGATAATAGCAATATTGTGCCGTTTTTTTACTAAATAGAATACATAGTATTTGAGTGAAAAGCAGAAAGGTGAACATATATGAATCATATTGGACAAATAACGATAGAGCTTTTAGTTGGATTTTTTGTTCTGTTAATTGCTACGAAAATATTAGGGAAAACACAAATATCTCAGCTGACGCCATTTGATTTTATTTCTGCTATCGTTCTTGGTGAGCTTGTTGGGAATTCAATATATGACCCTAAAATTAAAGTGTGGTCTATTTTATATTCAGTATTTGTATGGGTGGTTTTAATTTATACTATAGAAGTGATAACACAAAAAATAAGAGGAACAAGAAGGTTTTTTGAAGGATATCCTTCCATTATTATCCGTAATGGAAAGATTGACCGAGAACAATTAAGTTCAAATCATTTGGATATTAATCAATTACAACAAATGCTAAGACAACAAAAAGATATATTTTCAATCCGAGAAGTTGAATATATGATCTTGGAACCTAATGGAAACATAAGTGTTCTGAAAAAGAGCAAATATGAATCTCCGACTATAAATGATTTAAGCTTAAAACATAAGCCTGTATACTTACCGGTTTCATTAATTAGTGATGGAAAAGTAGTGAAAGATAATTTGAGAGAAGCAGGCTTTGATGAAGGATGGCTTTATAAACAAATAAAGCAAAAAGGGATTACTAAATTTGAGGATGTATTATATGCAGAATGGAAAACAGACGATGGTTTCTTTTGTCAGGAAATGAAGCGGTAGAACATAATCGGAGTATGTAATATTTGTTTCTAAGTTATCTTTTACATATCAAAAAGCTGAAGCATTGTATACAATAAGACTAGATCAACAATTTGTATGGAGTGATAAAGATGGAAGCTTTTATTAGAAGTGATCAATACAATTTTATAAAATCACAAGCTTATATTTTAGCAAATGGGCATGCAACGGCAAATGATAGAGGTGTAATTCAAGCATTAAAATCACTTGCAATTGAAAAAATAATACATGTATTTGAAAATTTAACAGATGAACAGAAAGAGTTAATTGATACGGTATTAACAGTTCAAAATAGAGAAGATGCAGAATCATTTTTAATGAAAATAAATCCGTATGTCATTCCGTTTCAGGAAGTTACAGCGCAAACATTAAAAAAATTATTTCCTAAAGCGAAAAAGTTAAAACTTCCTGATATGGAAGAACTGGACATGAAAGAATTATCTTATTTAAGCTGGATTGATAAAGGGTCAAGCAGGAAATTTATTATAGCGAAAAATGATAAAAATAAGTTTGTTGGTCTGCAAGGAACGTTCCAAAGTTTAAATAAAAAGAGCATTTGTTCATTATGTCATGGACATGAAGAAGTAGGGATGTTTTTAGTTGAAATTAAAGGTGATGTACAAGGAACTTTCGTTAAAAAGGGAAACTATATTTGCAAAGATGGTGTAGCTTGTAATCAGAATATGAAATCACTTGATAAATTGAACGATTTTATTGAACGATTGAAGAAATAAAGAAAAAACCTCTAGTATTTTGAAGTGAACCCCGAAAACGGGACACCAATCAAAACACCTAAACCACTTGTTCCCTAAATTCTTTAGGGGATAGGTGGTTTAATTTTTCTTGAATTCGCACACAATTGTAGTAATGAATGTATTCTAGCACAATCTTTCGCACAGTTGTGTTGGATACTTTTGTTATCTTTTGTGAATAGAAAGCTTCACTTTTTAAATGACCAAAGAAGCTTTCCATGACGGCATTATCATGGCAATTTCCTCTCCGGGACATGCTGGTGATCATGCCGTTTTCTTTGGCATACGCTTGAAATTCTTTTGCTGTATAAATACTTCCTTGATCCGAGTGAAGAAGGACATCTTTTA
>NZ_FNUW01000027.1:0-77459 GCF_900108285.1 Bacillus sp. ok061
AAAATCTTTATTTAAAAACTAAAGAGCGCTTTTTAAAGCGCTCCTTAAGAAAAATAAAAAAGAATACCTCATGATACTGTATGTATGTTTTTTAGGAATGTGAGGATTTAAAACAAAATCGTTATTTGAGAAAAAGGAGAATGGAAATGTCCTTAGTGGGGAATTTGAAAGAACTCCAAGAAAAAGTCATTGATGAAAAGGTATTGGAATTTGCAGAGGAAATGGAATGCGTAATAATCGAAAGTGCTGCAAATGGATATTCAGGTTATAGATATCAAATTCATAAAGAAAATCCAGACAAGCATATTCTGCACTCAAAACCATTTACGGAAAAGTTACAAGAATTAATGGATGGTGTGAAAGTTGAATTTAAGGTAGTAGAAAAGAAAAACATTTTAGGTGGATCTTATTACGAACATTACATCCGTTTTAGTTGGAATGACTAATTTCTTAATAAAAAACGCTATTTTATTAGAAAAGGAGAATGAAAATGGAAGAGATCTTAGTGCAAGGATTCATAAATGAAGATTTAAAAAGATTAGGGGTTAATGCTACGAGAACATACGGAAATGATGAAACACATTATCAAGTATATGAATTGACCGATAAAGAATTTGAGAAACTTAGTGTCCTATGCATGAACGAAGATGATAATGATGAACATTGGCAAAATGGCGGATGGCGTTGGTGTAAAGGAAGTAATCAACCTATACCGACTGATAAGGCGACTGTAAAACATAAAGAATTAGCATGCTGGGTGGAACCGATAGAAGTTGGTGAAGAGACGTATTGGAATGATTGGCATGTGAACTTACTAGAATACCTCGATATTGAAATGGGATGCACAACTTTCATAAATGTATGTGCGGTAGCTAAAGATTTAGCAAAATACAACAATATGACAATGGCCGAGCTATTCCAAAAATATCAAGGGTAATTCAAACAAAAACTTCATTTGAATAGAAAGAAGTGACGTAATGAGACATACACGTAAACGTCAATTATATAATTTCCAAAAGAAAAGAAATGTTGTATTTATTAATTTTGAAATGAATCATTGGAATTCTATAGAAAATTCATTAGATAAGTCTTTCAAGTGGCACAGAAAGTATAACAAGGTAAGTTACGTTAATTTCATTAGATGGTATGTAAAAATCAAATAGGAAGGATTATGTGAAGAAAGAAATCAAACAAAAATTTCATTTTGTAGAGAAATGGGGTGAAAAAATAATTATGTTAACTTGGATAACAATTGGTGTACTTATTTATTTGGTAATTGGAATAGGGTTATTAGTTTGGTCAGTAACTACGTCTTCTTGGGGCGGATTAATACTACATTTTGCAATACCAATTATACTATTTTGGCCCTACTTTATTATTAGAAGTTTATTCGATAGATAAAAGAGCAGCTAGCAAAAGCTAACTGCTCACCCAAGAAAAACAGAGGAAAGATAACCATGTGTCTATAGTATTGACGGAATATTGAGTTTTATTCAAGGGAGGAATAAGAAAATGAGAGAAATAAAGTTTAGATTATATCAAAAGTTGGCGAAGAAAATGATGCCTTGGGAAGAAGCTAAGAAATTATACAAATTAGATGTATTGGATGATAACGACGAGAACAACATTTTCAGTAGTTGGATGCAATATACAGGGTTTAAAGATAAAAACGGTAAAGAAATTTACGAAGGCGATATCGTAGAGTATGACGGATGGTTTTACATCATTAAATGGGACGAGGAAGAAACAGGGTTCTATATGCATGATAAAAACAATGACGAAGATGATCATTTAAAAATGATTGATATAAGTGTTGGTGAAGTAATGGGGAATATCCATGAAAATCAAAACTTAATAAAATAATCCTTTTAAAATAAAAAAGAAAAAAGCAACTTGTATTGGGGACAAGTCACTTTTTTCGAATGGCAATGTTACATTTATTATAACAGGACGGATGTAGCAGCTAAACCAATAAAAATCACAAACTTTAGACAAAATTCGAGATTACAAATGAATATAGTCCGGCTAGAAAACTAGAGGATACCAATTCACTAAAGCAGCAATTAAAGCTGTTTTAGGAATAGGTGTCCTTTTTATTTTAAACAAGGGAGATGGGGAAATGAAGGTATTAAAGGATCAGCTACGTGAGTGGAAAAAGCAATCAAAAAAAGTAAAGAAGAAAAATAAGAAAAAACAAAAAGAGAAATTAAGCACACGCGACATTGAAGATTTAATGGGAATTCATGGTCCACGTTATGAACGAAGACGTGGGGCAGTAAGACAAAAATAATAACAATGGAGGAATTTAATATGAATAAACAACTATCATTTAAGATGCCAATTGTGGATGGAAAAAGAACAAAACAAGAAATTGAAAAAGTATTTAATGAGTATCGTAGATATTTAGCAACTATGCCATGTGATATGCTGCCAAAAGTGACAGCGTCGTATTCAATTGTTCCTCCATCGAATACAAATGAGTTTAATAGTTCGACTGAAAATATTGCAATAGAAAGAATAGAGTATGAACAAGAACGAAATAAATTTATGAGTTGGTTGTATGACGGTGTGAATCGTCTAAGAGATGATGAGCGTGAAGTGATTGTGAAATTTTATATGGAACATGATTCTGGATATGATCAAGATATCTGGATGGATTTAGGTATAGGTAAAACAAAATATTATAAGCTAAAAGGACGAGCGATATTGCGTTTAGCTTTCAATCTAAAGAAAGAGGTGTTTCAAAAAACGCGTAGACAAAAAGAGGGGCAAAGTATATGAATATTGTACAGCCGATTCGAGATAAAGAAATAATACAAGAAATAAAAGAGTTCTATAAGGAACAGAATGAGAGGAACTACATTCTGTTTCTTCTTGGTATTAATACAGGATTCAGAATATCGGATATATTACGTTTACGTGTTCGTGATGTAGAAGGCTGGAATATTGTGATACGCGAAAAGAAAACAAGGAAGATCAAAGATGTGAAGATGCCTTCAGAGCTGAAGAGAGCTATCAGAAATTATACTGAAGGAAAGCCAAAGAATGAATACCTGATTAAAAGTAGAAACGGAAAAAATAAACCGATTACTCGTGCAATGGCATATGTCATATTGAATCAAGCTGCAGAAGAGTTTGGGTTGGAACGTATCGGTACTCATTCACTTAGAAAGACATATGGCTATCACCATTACAAACAATTTAAAGATGTAGTTGCCTTGCAAAAGATGTTAAATCATACAGATCAGAAAGAAACATTGAGATACATTGGAATGGAGCAAGATACATTAAATGATTATCAAAGGAAGTTTAGAATCTAGCTCCTTTATTTTTTTAACATTTATTGAATTAGCTTTAAACTGAAAGTGTCAAATTCATTTTTATAAAATGCGAAAGAGATTGGTATATCTAAGGTTAAACGGAATAGGTGAATTTAACACAATCCAGGTTATAGCTAATTCATTTTCTAAGATTAAAGGGCATATTTATTCAAAACTATGCGAAAAGAGGCTGAAAAGCGATGAAGAAAAGTACAAAAGATGTTGATGGGGTAAATTGTGGTGTAGTTATTTATGACGAAGTGGAGCAGAATTTACGAGAAACATTGGGGAATTGTGTTGAAGCAAGACAAGCTTTTTTTGCTCCAATTTTTAACGGTGCGGGGAATGACATTCAAATAATAGGTATTGATTTTAGCGCTGGTGAAGATTGGTCAGCTAAAGTTAGAGTAAGAAATCCGAGATTGTTAAATAAAGAGAAAGAAAGTAAATAAAAAACGCGAACTATTTATGAACTATTCGCGGACGATTTGCGAACTATTTACGGACACGTTTTGGTTTTTAACATGATATATTTGTATTGTGAGAAGTGGCGGAAAACACAACTCACAATTTTCCTTTATAATCTATATGTTGTCTAAACGGTTTCATAATGATGGCACATAAAATCCGAAACCAGCAGATGGTAATGATTGAATGGTACCGTTATTAGGAAGAGCTTTTGCTCTTCTTCCAGTTACTTAATAGTGTAGGTGCAGAGGGATGTAGCAACATTAAGTAACTGGGAAAAGAATAAAACTTCACGTACCGCAATAGAAAGACAAATTAATAATCCAGAGAAAAGTATCCATTCGGGTGCTTTTTATTTTTGAGGAGGATGAAGAATGGAAGCTAAAACATTAGTATTTAAACCTGTAAAGCAATATAAGATTGATTCGAATAAAATCCAAACATTAGATGATGTGATTGCTATTTTGAAAAATGTAACGATATATGTGAATGGTGAAGAAGCATTAGAAGGTCTTGAACATTTAATTGAAAAGGATGATGAATGATGAAATTTAAAGATATGGTTGAATGTATGGATAAGAATTGTAGAACTGTTGTTGTTGCTAAACATGTTGACGGATTAAAGTGTGTTAGATGTGGAGGTCCAACAAGACCAATGAAATTTGCGCCACTAGAAAAACAGGAAGAGGAATTAGGACTGATTGAACAAACTATCCTTATTAATAAAAGGAGAGGAATTTATAAAGAACTTATACAGCTTGCTCATTTAATAAGAGATAAGAAACATGATATTAAGGTGATGGCAGGAATGTTCAGTTGTGAGGGACAGAGTGTGGTGGAAGATTTTCTAATTGATGTTATAACAACAAATGAGCTGCCTTCGGATATTGTTTTGTCGAAGGAAACGGAACAGTACCTATTAAAAATAGGGATTGAAGAGTTATTGAAGAAACCTCAAGAAGTAGATGCGGAAAAGTTGGCTAAAGGAATTCATGAAACGATGCTTGAGAGAGTGAATGTAAATGCAAATAGACTTTAATAAACTGGAAAAAACAATAATCATCGGCATAATCATTCGCGCTCTTCGTAGTAAAAAGAAGATAAAAAGGTATGTGGGTTTAGAGCGGTTACCAGATTTAATTCAAGTGTTAGATGAATTGCAAGAGAGTACAACATTTGAAGATAGAGAAGAAGCTTTAACAAGTCTAATCGATAAGTTGATTGATGATTTGTTAGAGGAAGGTAAGAGGTGATGTAATGAACCGGTTAGACTTCCTTATAGGCTGCTGTGTAGGTTCTTTATGTGGGATTATATTTTGTTCTGTACAAGATATTAGATCGGTAGGTAGGAAAGGAATGAAAGCGGACGGACATGTAATTTATAGATGTTTACTTTGTAAAACTGAACGTAAGTTAAAAGTCCATAAAAAAGATTATTGCGAAGTAAAGGTTTGTCCGAATTGCCTTGGAGTTTCTGTAGATGTTTTTAAAATCGCTAAGTACAAACAAGTTGGTGAGAAATAACGATGGATAAAGAACATCTTATTCAATTAATAAAAGAAGATAAGCTGATGAAGTTCTATAAATCTAAAGAATGGAGAGCTTTACGATTAAAAGCAATTGAGCGAGCTAAGAATGAATGTGAGCATTGCAAACAGGAAGGAAAGGTAACGACACGAGATACACTTGATAAACGTGGGCGTAAGACGAAGATGGATGTGAACCATATCAAACCGGTTAAGACTCATCCGCATCTTGCGTTAGAATTAGATAACCTTGAATACATTTGTGTACGTCACCATAACATTGCTGATGGTAAGGACAAGATGATTAGCAATAGTGAACCTAAGTTCATGAATGAGGAACGGTGGTAGCTATGATAATTGTGGATGGTAGTTGGACATTCGATACTGACTTAATGATTCAATACGCTGAGAAGGACGAGCGCACGTCATATGAGCGTGACATGCTTAATCAGTTCCGAAAGTATTCTTACTGGCGTTACTGCCAAATAAGAGACTGTGTGAACCCAAGAAAGTGCAAACGCCTTAAACTTAATGATGTTAGAGAAAGATTGCGAGAAGAAGAGAATTTAATATTTACAAAGGATATTCTAAAGATTTCTAGTGAAGAAGTCTTTTTTATTTTGGATTTTATTGAAGGATACTTTGAATTAATTTCTTAAACACCCCCCGGTCAAAAAGTTTGGCTTTTAGTAGGAGGACCGATCAACGGGGGGAGGAGATGGGAAAAAATATTTTTTGAGATATCAAATTAAGAGGGGGGGTACATGTGCAAAAACTATCAAAGAAAGCACAAATCAAACAAGATTTATTACAACAATTGGAAAATGCTAATTTGAATGGTATGCACTATGTTGACCTTGTCGACGATTACATAACATTGTTCGATACGAAAAACAAATTAGCGAGAGAAATTAAAAAGAATGGACCAATGATTGAATGGCAGAATAGTGAAAGCCAAAAGGGAATGAAAGCTAATCCAGCTACGAAAGAATTTCGTGAAACCAATAAGCGTATGACGGACTTATTAAAAGTGCTTGGTTTAAAAGAACCTGTATACGATGGAAGTAATGATGACGATGATGTCTAAGCAATCGGCAACATACCATCCATATATCGATGAATATATGAGTATGGTAGAAAGTGGTCAAATCAAATCGTGTAAAGAACAAAAATTATTAATGAAATATGTTCGGAAAATATTAAGTCGAGACGACATCTACTTCAATGCTAAAGCAGCAGAAGATTCTATTAATGTTCCTGCTAAATATTTTCCGTTTGAATTATTCCCATGGCAAAAGTTTTTAAATGCATTGATGTATGGCGTGCGCTTCAAAAAAGATGATCGTATTGTATTTGATGAAGTTTTAATATTAATGGGTCGTGGTGGCGGTAAAACAGGTTATATGGCATATGATTCTTTTTATATGATGACCGGACATCATGGTATTAATAATTACGATATTGATGTAGTTGCAACCAGTGAAGATCAAGCGAAGAGAACATTTACTGATGTATATAATGTTATAAATACGCCATCTTTTAAAGAGAAGTTTAAAAAAATCTTTAAATGGACATTAGAAGAAATTCAACATAAAAAAACAAATTCAGTGATGAATTATAACACTTCCAACTCTCGGACAAAAGACGGTAAACGTACTGGATGTGTAATTTTTGATGAGGCACATGAATACGAAAATTACGATAATATCAATGTTTATACAAGTGGTCAAGGTAAAGTAAGAGGTTCCCGAATCATTTACACCACAACAGATGGACACGTAAGAGGTGGGCCACTTGATGATTTAAAAGAAACAGCAAAATTAATTTTATCTGGCGAGATTGAAGATATTCATTTTTTACCATTCATTTGTAAGTTAGATAGTGAAGATGAGGTCGATGATCCAGCAAATTGGGAGAAAACTAATCCTTCTTTACCATACAATGATGAGTTAAAAATAAAAATGAAACGGGAATACCAAAAAATGCAACGTAATTCGAAATTGCGAGTCGAATTTATGACAAAGCGTATGAATATCCCGATTTCAAATATCTTAGAAACTGTTTGTACCTGGGATGAATTAGAGCGAACAAATCAATCAATACCAGATTTATCTGGACTTGAATGTATAGGTGCTGTGGATTTCGCACAAGTACGAGATTTTTGTGGAATGGGTCTATTATTTAAAAAAGATAATAAACGATATTGGTTACATCATTCCTTTATTAATCAAGTTGCACTAGATATTCAAGATATAAATATGGATGTTATCCGAGAAGCAGAAGCAAAAGAATTATGTACCATTATTCGAACTGAAAAATCTATTGATCCACACCGGGTTAAAAATTGGTTCTTAGAAATGGCTAAGAAATATAGAATCAAAAAGATTTGTATGGATTCGCACCGTGCAAGTGTATTAGGACCAGTACTTGAAGAAGCGGGTTTTGAAGTTGAAATTGTAAGAAGGGGACATATTACGCATTCAAAATTATCACCACTTGTTGATGATTTATTTATTAATGGAAAGTTAGTATTTGGTGATGACTTATTAATGCGTTGGTATGTATGGAACACTTTCAAGGATAATAAAAACAATGGGAATATCGAATATGCAAAGATTGATCCAGAGAAGCGGAAAACAGATGGTTTTCACGCTTTTTTACATGCTCTTAATTTAGATAGTGAATTGAAAGAATCTAACGCTTTAACAAAAGAGAATGTTAGAAAGATATTTAGATCATTTAATGTGTAAACGAGGTGGTGAGAATATGGGATTAAGAGAATGGATAAGTGGCTTTCTTGGAAGTGATAATACGATTACTTTAAAGGAGTGTGTTTATGAATTAAGTGTTGATTATTATTATAAAAAATTAGCTGTAGAAAGTTGTATTGATTTAATAGCCAACGCTCTAACTAGGAGTGAATTTCAAACGTTTGAAAAAGGGAAAGAAAAACGTGGTGAAAATCATTATTTACTTAATGTACAACCGAATCAAAATCAAAATGCATCAGAATTTATGCATAGCTTAGTTAATCATTTAATTATGGAAAATGAATGTGTAGTAATTATGCAAAATAAGCAATTATATATTGCAGATTCCTTTGATATTACTAAGTTTGCGTTAAAAGAAAACATCTATAACAGTATAACAATTGGTGATTTCACCTTTGATAAACCGTTTAATGAATCTGAAGTGTTTCATTTTAAATTGAATGACCGCAATATTATGCAAGTCATAGATGGAATGTATAACAGTTTTGGGAAATTGCTTGCATCGTCCATTGACTATTATAAAAGAAAAAATAATAAGCGCTTGTTAATTAAAGGCGATTTTCTAAGAGCACAAGATCCAGAAACGCAAGCCGCGATTGATGAAATGTTTGAAGGTCAGTTAAAAAATTGGTTTAACGCTGATAAAGTAGGTTCTGCTTTTCAATTACAGAATGGATATGAAATTGAAGATATGAGTGATAGTAAAAACGGCGTCGCAAACAATAGCACAAGCCGTGATATTAGCGATTTAGTCAGTGACATATTTGGTTATGTAGCAACGGCTTTTCATGTGCCTATCGGTATTTTAAAAGGTGATGTGGCTGATATTGAAAAGCAAATGGATTCATTTTTAGCATTTTGCATTAATCCGATTGCTGAATTGATACAAGATGAATTTAATCGAAAGATGTACAAAAAAGAAGAGTATTTACAAAGAACTTACTTAAAAATTGATACAACAAAAATTAAGATTGTTGATATTACGAAATTATCAACCGCAATGGATAAATTATTTGCGATTGGTGGTCTAACAATTAATGACGTCATAATGATGCTTGGAAAAGAGCCTATTGATGAAGAATGGGCAAACAGAAGACATGTAACAAAAAACTATCAAGAAGCGGATTCACTGGAAGGAGGTGAAAAGAATGAAACGTTACAAGAATGAAAAATATAACCATCTAGCTAATGTCCAACATGCCTTTAAGGCAGAAGCAAAAGCGGATTCACTGGACATAACGATTTATGGTGATATTGGTGAATCATGGTGGAGTGACTCCACATCGGCGGTTGATATTGAAAAAACATTAAAAGCTACTTCCGCAAATGTTATTCATATCAATCTAAATAGTCCTGGTGGGGATGTATTTGATGGGATTGCAATTTATAACCAGCTAAAAAACCACTCGGCAAAAGTTATCATTACCGTAGATGGATTGGCAGCGAGTGCCGCATCTATTATTGCGATGGCAGCAGATGAATTAATTATGAATACAGGTTCTATGTTAATGATTCATGAAGCTTCTACATGGACTTGGGGGACAAAATTAGATATTCGCAAAACGTTGAATGCTCTTGAAGGGATTGACAAGTCGCTTGCGGATATTTATATGACTCGTTATCAAGGAGAACGTTCAGAAATTGAGACGATGATTGCGAACGAAACATGGTTTACCGCAAATGAGGCAGTAGAATTTGGATTGGCTCACAAGGTAAATGAACATGTGGAAAATAATGAAGTGATAGATCCAGAGGAATTTAAAAATAATGTTCTACAAAAATTTCGAAATAAAAATAAACAGCATGAACCAGCAGTAGCAAGTGCAAATCAAAATATACTTAATAAATTTAAGCGCGCATAAAGCAGTGCTTTTTTTATTGTCTTACAAACAGGAGGGAATAAGATGACTATTAGAAATTTAGATCGTCCAGTAATCGAAAATAAAGATCAACAGATTATTAATGTGCAAGAAGCATTTGAAACAGGAGATGCACAGGTAGTAGCAGCACGTATTGTTGCAAATATGGAAAATAACATGCAGCATTTTCAAGATATGATGAACGATGTAATTAGTGAAGCACAACAAGCAAAAAATGAAAATTGGGATGCACAAGTATTAGCTTCCCGTGGTGTACGTATTTTAACAAATGACGAAAAGAAATTCTACAACGCAGCAATCGAGGCGAATTCATTCAATGAAACGCATAAATTAATGCCACCAACTATTTTTGAGCGTGTGTTTGAAGAGTTAGAAAAGGAACATCCATTATTATCCCTTGTTAACTTCCAAACAGTAGGAGCAACTACTCAATGGATTGTAAGAAAAGAAGGTGCAGCTTCAGCTTATTGGGGCGATGTATGTGATGAAATTAAAGAAATGATTGATGAAGGTTTTACAACAATTGATCAAGGAATGTACAAACTTAGCGGATTTTTAGTTGTATGTAAAGCAATGTTTGAGTTAGGTCCTGAGTGGTTAGATAAGTACGTCCGTACATTTATGAAAGAAGTTGTAGCTGAAGAATTAGAAAGAGTAATTGTTATGGGGACAGGAAAAAAACAGCCAATAGGCATGATTAAGGATTTAAAAGGTGCTGTAACAGATGGTATTTATCCAGATAAAAAGAAAATAATTCTAAAGGATTTTACACCTGCAACAATTGGAAAAGAAATTTTAGCACCTACAACAAAAGGTGGAACGAAACGTTATACAGGGGTTACTTTGATTCTGAATCCATTAGATTACGCAACGAAATTCTTCCCTATTGGCGCGAAGCGTAAAGACGATGGGACTTGGACGTATGATAACTTCGGTGTACCAGGTTTAACGATTGTTCAATCACCGGCAGTTCCATTAAACACAATGATTTCTGGAAAAACAAAAGATTACTTTATGGGGGTTGCTTCAAAACAAGAATTAGTATCAGATGATACAGTTCGTTTAATCCAAGATCAACGTTTATACCTGATTCGTCAGCTTGCAAACGGTCGTCCATTAGATCATGATTCGTTCACTGTATTTGATATTACAGCACTAGAACCGAAAGAAGGAACGCCAACACCCTAATTCCTCCTCTCCTGTTGAAGAGAGGAATTATGCAGCATTAACGAAGGTAGAGATTCAATCACTACTAGATCAAAGCGGTATTGAATACAAGGCTAATGCAACGAAGGCCGAATTAATCACTTTATTAGAAGGTGATGCAAATGGATAATCTTTTGCAAGAATTAAAAGACGTTCTTAAAATCACATGGAATGAAGAGGATGCTAGTTTAATAAAACTTTTGGAAAAAGGAGAGGCGTATTTGTTGGATTTAACAAATGCGTCTTTTGATTTTTCAAAGGAGCTAACCCCGAAATATTTGCTGTTAGAACGGTGTCGGTATGTCTATAACAATGCAGGTGATGAGTTTGAAAAGAATTATAAAAATGAATTATCCAGGCTTATTTTAGATGTGGCTTTAGGAAAAGTTGGTGTAATCAATGGTTCTAAAATCGTATAGAGAAACCTTAAATGACGGATTTCTACAATATGGATATAAAAAAACAGAGCGTTCAGAAGAGGGAAAAAGAATAGGTGAGAAGTTTCGTGAAGAAGGAAAACTTGCCTATAAAGTGATGTCTTTACGGGACAGTGATTACAAAATGGTGGGCGTTTTAACAACGGGATTAGATTTAAAAGTTAAAACACTGTATCCACCTTCCTTTAGAAAGATAAATAAAAATAAACTTAAGGTATTAATGGATGGAATCGAATATGACGTGATTAAAGCGGATCATGATTCTAACAAACAATACCTTTTCTTTTATTTGCAGCAGGCGGTGAAATCTCGTGAATGAAAAATCTAAAAGGCTTATGAAGGAGCAGAGGAGTGGCATTAAAAAAGCCCTTGAAGACGGATTTAAGCTTTTAGTTGTTGAGGATGAACTAGCAGAAGATGAGGAATCGCAGTTAACAGAAGAGGGATACAACTGTTTTATTTTGGAATATGGTGAGTTTCAACCGTCTTCTAATGAGCGTACCATTTCTCAAAGCATATATGTTAGTTATTTATCGGAAAATCAATCGAATTTAGATGAGCAGGTCATTGATATTATTTCGTGGGTTAGCAAGGTAAAAATGGTATCCTTTATAGTTTCTAAAAGTGACCGTCTTCAAGTAAAAGATACAGATCGTTTTATTGATCGTGTTGTTTTTACATTTAAGAGGGTGATTCCAATTGAGTGCATTTGAGCTTGATTATGAAGCGATAGAAAAGCTTGAAGAAAAAATGCGGTTATTACCAAATAAGATGGAACCTACAATCAATACCATTCTCCACACGGATGGTATACGAATTGCGATAGAAGAGATTACAAAGCTGATTCCGGTATCTCGTTCTAAATGGAGTGTTCGAAATAAGACACATGCTAAAGATAGCAACTGGTCAAAAAGTGAAAAGATGAATTTAGGTTTTAGGATATTGGCTCGTGGTGGAGCAGCCAATAAAAAAGGTTCGTTTGGATATCTAGTTTTCCCAAACGAAGGTAGAGGGTCTCACAATCCTTTAGAGCAAAGATTTGCGGAGCGTGGGATACAAAATGCCAGACCAAGAATTTTAGAAGAACTACATGTAGGTATAGATAAATTATTAGAGGAGGAATTATAAAATGCCTAAAGTGATTGAAGAATTTGATTCCGTATTAATTGCGAATGCAAGTATTCAATTTAAGAAGAAAGGTACGCAAGATCCAGGGACGAAGTTTGGATGTGTTGGATCAATTGAAGGGGAACCAGAAAACAAGGAAATGAAAAAGGTATGTGGTGGCGTGACGTTGAAAAAGAAATCAAAAACCACGGAACTGAAAGTTACTGTTTCAGCTCATATTCCTGTTAAAGTAGCAAGAGATTATTTTGGTTTTAATACAACTGGATTAAAGCCGGGTGTATGGGCGTTCGGTAGTGCTTCAAAGGGATATGATTTTGTATTTACGGCTGATGTAGTAGATGAGTTTGAAGATGTTGTAAAACTTATTGCGTTTCCAAATTGCTCAAACTCCACCGGTTTTAAATTTGCTATTGCGAATGGTGAAGAAGAATTGGCAATGATGGAATTAGAATTCACGGCCTTACCAGATGAATTAAAGAATTTCTATTATGAAGCGTTTGTAGATGAATTAGCAGATGCAACAGTCGCTCAAAAGTGGCATACACAATTTAATTCAGCTCTTGTGAAAGGAACACCTTCAGCTTAAAGCCCTAGTTTCATACAGGGCTTTTTCTTTTGGATTTAAATAAGAGAAAAATGAAAGTGAGGAAATAGCGATGAAAGTTCAAAAAATAACATTAAAAGAAGTGGAATTTGTAAAAGTAGATAGTGAGTATGAACAGCGCTTTGTTAATGAACAGGACTACCCGGCATTTTTAACGAATTATGCTTTGAAAAAGGGTCAAGAAGAAGGGCTTATTAACAGTTCGATTATTGCTGATATTGTAAAGTTTCAAGCTTTAGATGGGCTAAGAAATGAGGGTAATAAAGACCTATCGGCATTAGAACAAATTGACCAAACAAGTATTCATAAAGTAATTTATATGGCATTTAAAGGAGCAAATCCTAAAGAAAACTCAACTTTTGATGAATTTCTAAAGAGGTATCATGATTCATTAGCAAAATCTATGGAACTATATACGAAACTGGTTGTTGATGTAATTAGTCAAGATCCAAATCAATTTGCAGCAGCACTTAAAAAAAGTACAAGTAGTGGCGGTAACGGCGAAAAAAAGTAAAAATTCCAGATATTAAAATCGAATGTGTGGAAGATAAATACGTCTTGTATTGTCTAGTCTCTGGAATAGATCCAGAGACTTTTTGGCATGAGCCAATTTCGTCTGTTGAGCGTATTTACGCAGGGATTACAGCGTTTGAAGCATGGCGTAACAATCCCAAGTAAAGGTAGGTGAGATAATGGCAAGAAATAATTCGGAAGTTGAAGTTATATTTAAAGCGCAAAATAAAGATTTTAATGATGCTATGAATGGCATGAATCAGGAAGCTAAAAAACTTCGTCAAGAAATGAAATTACAAGAAGAGCAGATGAAGTTAAACGCTACTGATTCAGAAAAACTACAAGCAAAGCTTCAAAATCTTTCTGGGCAATATGCAGTTGCACAAAGGGCTACGCAAGCAACGGCGGAACATTTACAGAGAGCTAAAGAATTGTACGGAGAAAATTCAACCGAAGTTGGTAAGTTAGAATCAAAATTACGAAGTCAACAAATAACAGAACAACAGTTAGCGAATAGTATCAAACAAACTTCTGAAAGTTTAAAACAAGCGAGAGACGCTGAACAAGAAAGAACAAGTGAAACAGCTAAAGCAGCTCAAAAATTGAAAGAGCTAAAAGGGCAGGAAGAGCAGTTGCAATCTTCTCTTTCTAAGTTGAATGCTCAATACGAGTTACAAAAAGCGACGCTTGGTGAGAATGCTTCTGAAATAGAGAAATTACGTTTAAAAATAGATAATCTTGGAGAGCAACATACCGTTGCAGCTAGTAAAGTACAAAACTATCAGAAACAGTTAGATCAAGCCAAACAACAGTATGGTGAAAATGCTAGTGAAATCCAAAGATATGAAACACAGCTTATACAAGCTCGGACAGCAGAACAGCAGTTGCAGAATCAATTAAGTGCGACAAATAGAAGTTTGCAGGAACAAGAAAACGCAACGAAACAATTAAAGACATTCTTTGATGCGACTGAAACGAGTGTAGATCATTTTGCAAATGCATTAGGAAATAACCTTACAAACGCAATACGAAACGGTACAGCGACAGCTAGGCAGTTAGAACAAGCGATTCAAATCATCGGTCGTGAAGCATTAGGTTCAGAAGCAGATATAGAGAAATTACAACGTGCTCTTCGTTCTATAGACGATGGGAACTCCATACAACAGGTTCGAAATGATTTGAGAGACCTTTCACGAGAAGCAGAGAGAGCGTCGCACAGTTTCAAAGAATTAGATATCGGCTTAGAAAATATTCTAGGTGGATTAATGGCTGGCGGTGGTATTTCAGGAGCCATTGAGCAAGCGCTTGATACCTCTAAGTTAAAAACAAAAATTGACGTCTCTTTTGAAGTTCCAGCATCCTCTAAAAAATCAGTAGAAGAAGCGGTTCGCGGTTTAGAAGCTTATGGTGTTGATGTGGAAGAAGCACTGGAGGGTACACGTAGACAATGGGCATTAAATCAAACTGTCAGTGATAAAGCTAATGCATCAATTGTTAAAGGAGCAGGAGCGATTGCAAGTGCTTATGCAGGTATAGATTTTACTGAATTAATTCAAGAAGCGAATGAAATTGGTAATGAATTAGGTATAACTAGTGATACTGCTTTAGGGTTAACGAATCGTCTGTTAAAAATCGGTTTCCCTCCTGAGCAATTGGACATTATCGCTGAATATGGCGGGCAGCTAACACGAGCAGGTTACAATGCTGAAGAAGTACAGGCGATTATGGAAGCTGGTGTTGATACAGGTACCTGGAATATTGATAATCTCTTAGATGGACTAAAAGAAGGTCGTATTAAAGCGGCTGAATTTGGTCAAGGTGTCGACAAGTCTATGAAAGAAGCTCTTGAAGGCACTAAAATTTCGGCTGATCAGTTAGAAAAGTGGGGGAAATCTGTCGCTAAAGGCGGTAAAGAAGGTTCGGCAGCAATGACAGAGATTGCGAAAGCGCTAGTTAGCATTGAAGATGAAACAAAGCGAAACGAGATTGGTGTTAAGCTTTTCGGAACGATGTATGAAGATCAGGGGCAGAATATCACCAATACACTTATTGGCGCTCAAGGTAAAGTTATAGATTTAAACAAAGATCAAGAACAACTAAATGAAATGATTAAGAAAATGGATGCCAGCCCAGCAGTAAAGTTTCAAAAAGCTATGAACGACTTGAAAATGGCACTTGAACCTGTTTTGGGAGTCATTGCTGATGTAATTAGTGCTTTTGCAAGCTTTGTTTCAGAACATCCAGCATTAGCAGCAGCTATAACAACAATTGTAACCGCAATTGGAATCCTTATTGGGGCTGGTATGGCTTTAGGCCCTGTATTTATTACGTTAGCGAGTTATGCAACCTATGCTGGATTAAGTATAGGGGCGGTTTCCGCAACATTTTTTGGTTATACAGCAATTATTATAGGGGTAACCGCCGCAATTGTTGGATTAGTTGTTGGAATAAAACATTTATGGGAAAACAACGAAGGGTTTAGAAATAGCATTACGAATGTAATTGAAAGCGTTCGGATTTTTGGTGAAGTATTAGCTTCGCTAGGTAAATATCTATTTACCACAGCGGTTGAAGGCGATCATATGAACCAATGGGTAGGTTATTTGCCTGAGAGTTTTCAAGCAGCAGCGGAGAAAATAGGTTTGGCTGTTGTTAAAATACGTGAAGCGTGCCTTCATCTTTTTGATGCTATAAAAGCTGTTTTTTCGGGAGATTTTAGCCAGTTAGGTGAAATCTTTAAGATGATTGGCCCTACGATAGCGGGTGCAATTGTAGGAGGGATTCCTGGTGTTCTTATTTCTGTATCTCGTTATTTACCAGCGATTGCAGAGTATTTGAATGCAAACTCAGGAATTATCCTTGAAACTATTACGAATATCTTTACTAATATAGCCAATTTCGTAACAACAGCATTACCACAATTTCTTGAAGCCGGATCACAAATGATTTCAAGCCTTGTGAATGGTTTGGTTGTAGCGGCTCCAATTGTGCTTGAATCCATTGTTAGCATAATAAATACAATTTCACAGATGATTGCTACCTATCTCCCTATGATTGTTCAAACGGGAATACAAATCATTCAAACTTTAATTTCTGGAATTGTACAAGTCTTACCTACACTCATAGAAACAGGACTTCAATTGATCCTAACTTTAATAAATGGAATTATGCAGATGCTTCCACAGTTAATTCAAATAGCTGTAACAATTATTCAAACTATTATTAGTGGGATTATGTTATTTTTACCCCAGCTAATTGAAATGGGAATAAATTTATTAGTTTCATTAATTACAGGAATCACACAAGCTTTACCTATGATTGCTTTAGCGATTATTACAGTCATTACAACTTTAATTGAAGCCATTACAGCGAATTTACCTATGATAATTGAAGCTGGTGTTAAGGTTTTAACTAGCTTAATAGACGGAATCATTAAAATGCTACCGCAACTTATTGATTTAGCGATAAATCTTATAACCAAAGTGGCGGATACTTTATTAACAAACTTACCTAAAATAATTGAATCCGGTGTAAAGATTTTAATGGCCATTATTGATGGAATCGTACAAGTGTTACCCCAACTTATTAATGCAGCATTAGATTTAATTGTCAAAATAGCATCTACATTAATTGCGAACTTGCCGAAGATACTGGAAGCAGGCGTAAAGATTTTGCTTATGTTGATTGCTGGTATTGTAAAAGTTATACCAGATTTAATTGCGGCAGCATTAAAGCTTATCATTACTTTGGCAGGGGAGCTCATTAAGAATTTACCGAAGATACTTGAAGCTGGTGTCCAACTGATCTGGGCATTAATAAAAGGTATTGTCAGTATGGTTGGAAAATTAGGTTCTACAATCGTGACAGATATTGTACCGAAGATTGTTGATACATTAAAGAAGATTGATTTATTCAAGATAGGTAAAGATATTATAAGTGGATTGATAGACGGTCTAGGCAGTATGGCTGGTAAAGTGTTAAATAAGGTGAAATCTATTGGTAACGATATTCTTGACGGTTTTACTTCCTTCTTCGACATCCATAGTCCATCTCGAAAAATGAGGGATCAGGTTGGTAAACAAGTTGGTGCTGGGCTTGCTGTTGGTATGGAACAATCTGTATCGACGGTTCTTGCAGCGGCTAAAAACTTAGCAACTTCGGTCTATTCCGTATTAGAAAATACGTTAGGTGCGTTCAATAGTTCGGCTATAAACGGAATGATGAATAATAATCCTCTTAGGAGTTATTTTGAAGCAATATTATACGATGGAGATTATCTTAATGATTGGATTACTCATTTGCCAATGGACATGAGGGATGCATTAAAAGCAGTAGGTAAAGAATTAGAAAGTTTCACCATTGATGGAGTAGAAGACGATAGTCCTATTGCTCGTTATATTCGTAGTATATTAGAGGGTGGAAACCCATCCCAAGATATACTAAAAGAATTTAAGGAATCCAATAAGTGGCTAGAAATCGGTAAAAAAATAGCTGGTTTCAGGGAACAAATTCTAAAAGACTTTTATAATGCTCCAAACAATAATGCAAACAAAGATAATGCGTTGCAATCCGCTTTCAATAATATTTCAAACATGGTTGATGATACTTTTAAAAAGTTGAATTTATATGGGGTAAACAAACAAGATAACATCGCTTCTAATCTGTCGGCATTAGCGACAGGAGCAGTTCAACCGATTGTTCAACAAAATGATAGTGGTCCTGTAGAAATTAACTTTTATAACACAATTAATAATGAACGTGATGTTGATCGCATGTTTGAAAAAGCAAATGATTGGTTTGCTGAGCGTGGCCGTAATGTAAAAATAGGAATAGGGAGGACTTAAATTGCTAGACATAGGTATCGATAATCAATTAGCAAGTGACTTTGGAATATGTATGGTAGAACGCCCTGTTATTCCTACAGCAGAACAGGAAGTAGAATATATTGAAGTGCCGGGTAGACATGGTTCACTTACAAAAAAAGGGGCGTTTAAAGACGTCCCTTTAAAAATAAAGTTCAATATGCTTGAAGAAGAGAATATTAAACCATTAATCAGGCGCATGAAGGCTTGGTTGATGAATGGAAAGAAATTATATTTTACAGATGATGATGTGTATAGGAAAATTAAACATGTTGTAGTAGGTGATATTTTAAATGAAATTGAAGAACACGGTGAATTTGAGGTGGATTTTAAGTTAGATCCCTTTGAATATACAGAAGATGCAAACATAATGTTGAGTACTCCTGGATCTATTCATAATCCGGGTACAATGGAATCGGCTCCAATGTTGTTTGTTGCAGGGAACGGTACATTTCGAATTTTCATTAATGATGTTTCTTTTCAGATTAAAGATGTAAAGGGCTCTGTTGTGATAGATTCAGAATTATTAGAGGCATATAGTGGTACAGTATCAATGAATGATAAAATGATTGGTGATTTTCCAGAATTTCAAATAGGATTAAATAAAATAGAGTGGTCAGGAGCTATCCAATTTATTTCAATTCAACCAAGATGGAGATATAAATAATGATTACTTTATATAAACCAAATGAAACAGATTTTACGCATAACGGAATTGGTGTTTTAGATAAACATATTTATAGTGCAACTGTTGAGGAAGAACTCAACGGTTTATTTGTTTTTAATTTTAATTATCCTTTATTCGCTCCACATGGAACGAAAATTGACGGAATGAACATCATAAAAGTTCCTACTCCTGATGGGGATCAGTTATTTCGCGTGGTGACTCCTAAAGTGAGTATGGGAGAAATCAAAGCGGTTTGTTACCATATTTTTTATGATTTAACAGAAAATTTGATTGAAGATATATTTATTCAGCCCACAAATGGTAGTGCAGCTATGGCTAGGTTGTCATCAGGCTGTCAATATAAGCATCCTTTTACTTTTTATTCAGATATAACCAATATATCCACCGCACGTATTGTTCGAAAGAATCCAGTTGAAGCAATGTTGGATACGAGCCAAGATAATTCATTCGTAAATCGATGGGGTGGTGAATTAAAAAGGGATAACTTTGATGTGAAGATGTTGAAAAACCGAGGAGCTAACCGTGGGGTAGTTATCAGGCATAAAAAAGATTTGTTAGGTTATGAAGGAAGTGTGGACTGGAAGAGCCCTACTACTAGAATTATGCCACAAGGGTTTGATGGATTGTTATTACCAGAAAAATATGTAGATAGCCCACTCATTAATAAGTATCCGCATCCAAGAATACGAGTAATTGAGTTTAATCATATAAAAGCGGCTATTGGTAAAAATGCGAATGATGAAGACGCATTACCTCTAGAAGAAGCATATAAAAGGTTACGTCAAGCCGCTAAAGATATGTTTGATATTCAGATGGTAGATCAACCTAAAGCGACTTATAAGGTTGAATTTCAAGAGTTGTCTCAAACCGAGGAGTATAAGGAATATAAAATCTTGCAGCGTGTCTGGATGGGGGATATTGTTACAGTTAAACATGAGGAAGACGGTATTGATATTCAAGCAAAAGTCATTGCGTATAAATATGATCCAATTAAAAAGGAATATATCAATGTAACCATTGGTAACTTTAAAGAATCTTTTACAGACGTTACAGGTAAAGTGGATCAAATTCAACAAGATTTATCCAATATGCCAGGATCTTTACTTGATGCGGCGAAAGAAAATGCAACAAAACTAATTAATTCAGGGTTTGGTGGAAATGTACGTGTATATCCAGACCGAATTTTAATTATGGATACCAAAAATGAAATGACAGCTTCAAAAGTGTGGCAGTGGAACATAAACGGGTTAGGTTATTCATCAAACGGGGTAAATGGTCCGTATGAAATAGCAATGACAAAAGATGGGCGTATTGTTGCGGATTTCATCACTACTGGAGTATTGAATGGAAATTTGATTCGAGGCGGAGAAATAACAGGAACCACTCTTAGAACTGCCAATGATTCCAATTATGTTTCTATTTCCAAGCAATTTATTAGATTAATGGAATCGTATATCACTCGGATTTTCATGGGCTATTATATAAATAATAATAATGTCATGCAACCCACTATTGTATTAGGTGGCAACAATGATATAACAGCCACGCAAGGTGCAGTGTTAGTTTATCAGCTAGATGGTTCTCCGAAGTCAGGGGGAATCGGAATATCGAATGGGTATCAAAATGGTGACCCAACAAGGGTCTATTTCTCAGCATCTCTTGCGTTTAATAAAAATGGCCATGCGGAACTAAGTTCGGATCAAAGCTTAGAACTCGAGTCAAAAGAATCCTATGCTTCTTTGAAGTGTCAAAATAATCTTTTTCTGGAAAGTAAAGCAGGTGGCGCTTATTTTACTGCAAAAGAAGGGTTTAACTTTCGCCAAAATGGAGATCGAATTGTGGATTTGAAGTTGACACCTGGTGGAGATAGTGACATCGTATTTCAGAACATCTTATTACGGAATAATAGAAATTATGAAAGTACCTATGTGCAAGTAAAAAGTGGCGGAGGAACTTATTTTAACGGTGTTTTAGCAGCAGATTTTAAAGTGTCTTCTAAAAAGAAATATAAAACGAATATACGTGATATTAAATTTGACGCGTTAGAGAAGGTAATGGGGTGGGAGATTAAACAATATAACCTTAAAACAGAAATGGCTCAATTATATGATATGCGTATGAACCGTAAAGAAGGAGATCCACTCCTTACAACAAACGATATTACAACGCACTATGGAGTTGTACTGCCGGATGAATCAAAAGAAAATGGTGTTGGCTTATATGGGATGATTGCGCAGACTGTTAAAGCATTTCAGGAGTATGTAGCCAAAACAGATGCTAGAATCGAAGAATTAGAACCGATAAATCCTAAAGGAAATATAAAACACAGGAACAAAGTAAAACGTCAAAGAAGACCGCCTAGACGCGTGAAAAGGAATAGTTAAAGAGAGGTGTAGTCATGCGAAACGAGGAAATTATTATAGATTTAGCAGATCCTGTGTTTACCAAAACAATTCGTTCGAGACAAAATGATAAAAACGGGTTGAAGATGACTGTATATGTAAGAGAAAAGGGGCAAAATATTGATTTAACCGGGTATGCAGTAAAGTACGAAGCGATTAATCAAGTCGGACTGTTCGTTCGGGATGATGCTCAAATAGTTGATGCGAAAAATGGTGTGTTTTCATATACATTTACATCTCAAGCTGTTTCCACATCGGATGATTGGACAGCTTATTTTGTGATGGAAAAAAGTACAGAACGAATGAGTACACCAGACATTCGTATTACATTAAGACGAGATGTAAAAGAAGGTAATATCAAAATAGAAAACTATATTTCTGAGTTTGATAAGGCTCTTGAAATGGTTAAAGGGTATCAAAAGCAAATTGATGAAGCAAATAAACGCATAAATGAATTAACAGCAGCAGTTACAGGGCAAAAGTATCAACTGTGGAAGGTTACAGACGATGATGGAACATCCATTGATCTAGCTGCAAATACAGATTTAAATACAATTGTAAAATCGGGATTCTATGTAGGAAGTCAACTCAAAAATACACCGAATAATTCTGTATACACATGGTTTGTATCTGTAGAAACAGCTACAAGTTTAGCATTTGTTCAAAGAGCTACATTGCTAGGGAATTTGAATGAGACATATATTCGATTAAATAACAGTGGTAAGTGGTCTGAGTGGTCTCGTTTTGTATTAGAGAAAGAGATTGTACCTAAAACAGGCGGTTCGTATACGGGAACGACCTATTTTAACACTGATAATGCTATTGTAATCGGTAGTCGTTCGTATAAAACAGTTCTTCATAAAGGCACACAAGGACAACTTGTTATTGCTCCTTCTACAGAAGAGCAAGGAGATAATTGGGATTGGTCAAAGCGAGTTGAAATCAGGCCAGATGGTACTATCAAACAAGCAACAGATACAGACTGGACTACTATATCAACATCATTTGGTAGTGTTGGCGGTCGTCCAATGCGATACAAAAAGGTCAACGGTATAGTTACAATTACCGGATCAGTCGTAAACGCTACAAATGGAACGACTTTCGCTACTTTACCAGTCGGTTTCCGTCCTATTCAAGACATGGTATTTCCTGTCCAAGATGCATCAGTGTCGAAATCAGTTGAGTTGACGATTAAAGGTGATGGCGGAATGGTATTGCAAGGGTTATCTACAAATGCTACTGTCCACATGTCAGCTACATTCAATATTTGATGTAATCTTAGAAAAATAATAAATAAGAAACCAGAGCAGCAGATATAAGCTGGTCTTTTTTTATATAAAATAGGGCTTTGATTCAATTCATCAATCAAGAGGAGTGATTTCACTTCTCTTTTTATTTTGAGGAGATGATCAGTGTGAAACGAATAGTAGATCAAGTAATTTATGAAAAGCATGTTAGCCAAGAAAATAAAAACCTAGTCAAAGATTTTCTTATTGAAAAGAAAGCACAAGGGAAAGCGGCAAGCACTTTACAGCAATACAATTGGGATTTGCGAATTATTTTGTTTCTAATACATCAACACTTTGAAAATAAAAATCTGGTTGAATTAACACGTAAAGACATTCGAAACTTATCTATTATTTTTCAAGAGATGGGAATGTCTAATGCGCGTGTAAATGGATTGATGAGCGCTTTACGTTCAGCACTTGAGTTTTGTGCAGATGATGATGACTATGATTATGAATTTAATGTAGGTTCACGGGTCCGTGGTTTACCTAAGAACCCGATTAGAGAAATTACATTTATTACTGAGGATCAGATTAATTGGTTAATCGATGAATTACTTGAGCAAGAAAAATATATGTTAGCAACGTATTTAGCACTTTCATATTACAGTGCAGCTAGAAAGAATGAGGTATACCAGGTTCAAAAAGAAGGGCTGACAGAACAATATTATACAAATGTGGTACGAGGAAAACGCGGTAAGAAGTTTAGATTATATTACAATCACCGGGTGCAGAAATGCATTCGTTTATATATAAATCAGCGAGGTAAGGATACTATTCCAGATTTGTTTGTGCGTGTTTATAAGAATGGTGAGAGAAAAAGATTGAACAAGAGTGTATTTAATTATTGGTGTGACATATTTGCTAAGATGCTGAACGAAAAGGAAGGGAAGGAATTTAAAATGAATCCTCACTGTTTCCGACATAGCAGATTAGATAATTTGAAAGTACAAGGAGTACCACTTGAAAAACTAAAATCACTCGCTAACCATTCTGATATTTCCACAACTGAATCTTATTTAAAAGATAGAAGTGAGGAAGATATTGCAGAGATATTTGGAATGGACCCAAGTTGCTTTGCAGCTTAAAAAGGAGAGGGAAAGATGGATCGTATTGATGTATTATTGAAAACATTTATAGCTACGTTTGGTGGCTTCTGTGGGTATTTTTTGGGAGGATGGGATGCAACATTGAAAGTCTTAGTGACGATGGCAGTTATTGATTATTTAACTGGCATGATTGCAGCAGGTTATAACGGAGAATTAAAAAGCAAAGTTGGTTTCAAAGGCATCGCCAAAAAGGTGGTGCTTTTTATTTTGGTCGGTGCGGCCGCCCAGCTCGATACAGTACTTGGAAGTAACAATGCAATTCGTGAAGCGACAATCTTCTTTTTCATGGGGAATGAATTGCTTTCACTTTTAGAAAATGCTGGACGAATGGGTATTCCACTCCCACAACCATTAACAAATGCAGTTGAAATTTTAGGTGGCAAACAAAAACAAGAAGAGAAAAAAGGAGATGTTCAATAATGGGACACATTGTAGATATTTCAAAATGGAATGGTGATATTAATTGGCCTGTGGCAAAACAATACATTGATTTCATAATTGCGCGCGTACAAGATGGTTCGAATTATGTAGATCCATTATATAAAGGATATGTACAAGCCATGAAACAACATGGTATTTCTTTTGGGAACTATGCATTCTGTCGTTTCGTTTCTGAAAATGACGCACGTGTAGAAGCTCGAGACTTCTGGAATCGTGGAGACAAGAGTGCAGCAGTCTGGGTCGCTGACGTGGAAGTAAAAACAATGGATGATATGAGAGCGGGCACGCAAGCGTTTATCGATGAACTACGCCGATTAGGTGCTCAAAAAGTTGGTTTATATGTTGGCCATCATATGTATGCTCCATTCGGAATGGCAAATGTAAAATCAGACTTTGTGTGGATTCCTCGTTATGGTGGAAATAGACCAGCTTATCCATGTGATATTTGGCAATACACTGAAACAGGAAATGTCCCTGGTATTGGAAAATGTGATTTAAATGAATTAATTGGAAGTAAGTCGTTAGATTGGTTTACAAATAAATCGTATAAAGAAGAAGGAGTGGAGATTATCGTGAACAAACATAATAAGGTGGTTACTTACGAATTTGGTGTGAATTTAATTCCTGAAATGATTCAAATGATGGATAAGCTTGGATACACTTCAAAAATTGTTTCTCGCGGAGATCGTCAAGGGCTTGTTTATTTTGAGTCGGATTATCGTCAAGGTAGCGAGCTAGATAAAGCAACAGCGTGGTTAGATGCTAAAGGATTAAAGTATTACTATACAAAAGAATAATTTTGTAAACAAAAAGAGCCGTCATTTTGACGGTTCTTTTTTTATTTCTATGATTTTTTTAATTTACTTCTTATTCAATGCGCGTAATACAGGTTTCAATATTTTACCGAATATACGATATGCGTTAAAAATAGATCGAATGACCTTCATAATAGTTCCCCCTATATAAATGGACAAAATTTTTTATTGGGAATAGAAATCAACTAATGGCCTTGATATATTCATTAAAGGTACTCTCTTCAACTCGAAACTCATGTGTACATTCAACACATCTGAATTTTAATTTCATTTTTGTATATTTAAATCTCAAAGCTACGAAAAATAAAATTATTCCAATAGGTATTCCAATAATGGTAATGCATGAAAATACAGCTATCCAAAGCATTTCTTTGAATGCTAATGCAGGACTCTTTACCTTATTCCCTCCACATTGTGGACATAATACAATTTGTTGTCCTTTTTTCATGAAAGATTCCACCTTCTTGTATTAAATGTTTTCTTCAAACCAAATATCTTCGACTTTCTTTTCAAGAACCTTTGCTATTCTAATTGCTACTAAAAGCGTAGGCGATCCACCTTGTAATAAATTTGTCATTGTGGAATTTGCTATGCCTACTTTCTTCGCAATGAATCCATATCTTAATCCTTTCTCATCTACAATTTGTTTCAAATTACTATGGAGCATTATACCACCTCCTATATGTATATTCGTCTGAAATCATTTTTGTCCTTTTAAAAAATAAATTTAAGGTGGACAGGCAATGTATTTGCTTCTAGTTCATATACCTATATCAAGACCACGAGGAATACCAAGTGGAACTAAGGACATCAAGAAGGGAGAGAATTACATGCGTTGGCAGTATAATCATCTGAACACAACTTCATATCTTCATCCGTCAAAGGAATTACGCTCAATGTACAATGAATCCAGATCAAGAGCAGAGACAGAATCAATTTTAACTCACATGAAAAACCATGAAGTTTATGATCGAAAAGAATATAAAGGATATTTCAGTTTGTCTCAGGTATTAGAAGAAGATCTATATGGAGAGGAAGAAGATGTTTTAAACTGGGAAATTCTAATGGATTGTTATGATGTCGTCCTAACGAGAAAAGGTATTGCCTTTCGTGAAAAGGAAGAGGAGGAATAAACATGACTCTTGCAGGGGAAGCGGTAATCATTTGGACAGCAACAGGCTTGTCAGTAATCGCGATGAAGGCAGCAGAAAAAATGGGGAAGAGTGTTCCACATTGGCTTCCACGTATTACCTTGTACACAACGCTCACAGGCTCGTTCTTATATCTTCTACGTTATGTGCTAATGGTGTTTCTATGAAGGAATACAATATGGAAGGGTGGGACAACAGAGAAGGTATAAAGAAAGCCTTGTCCCGTCATATTCCAAAAGAGTGCAATGATATCCTTATAGGATATGTAAGGGGGAAATGTTTATGTTGGAGTTATTACTGGTTCCCACGGCAGCACTAACTTATGCATTAGTAAGTGATAAGTTCAAACGAAAAGATGATGATAAAAAGAAGATTCAAGTCTTTTTCGAGGTGAGTGGGATTGCTATTAAAAGGGACGATAAGTTGCATTATCCTAAGTTCCAAAAACAAATTGATGATGATCGCAGCACAACATATATTTACACTTTACCTGTAGGTATGCCGAGTAAAATTATTCAAAAAGTTGAGGATGTTGTGAGTGAGGGGTTAAACAAACCAGTTCGGATTCATTTTGATAATTATAAATTAAGCATTCGAGTATTTCATAAAGACATACCTAATAAGTGGAGATGGTCCGAAACATTAGTTGAACAAGGGAAATGGCTTGTCCCTATAGGGCAAAGCTTAGAAGAATTGATTTATCATGATTTTGATAAAACTCCACATATGACTTTAGGTGGTTTAACACGTATGGGGAAAACCGTATTTTTAAAAAATGTAATGACATCTCTTATTACAGCACAATCAGACCATACGCATTTATACATTGTTGATTTAAAAGGCGGATTAGAATTCGGACCATATCAAAATTTAAAGCAAGTTGAATCTATAGCAGAAAAGCCGATTCAAGCGTTTCAAGTATTAAATACAATTCTTGAAAAGATGGAAGAAAAAATGTGCTATATGAAGGAAAGGCACTATACAAACGTTGTGGAAACAAATATAAAAGAACGACATTTTATCATAGTTGATGAAGGTGCTGAACTTTGCCCGGATAAAAGTATGAGCAAAGAGCAACAAAAGTTATTAATTGCTTGTCAGAGAATGCTTTCTTATATAGCGAGGATTGGTGGAGCACTTGGTTTTAGGTTGATTTTTTGTACACAATATCCAACTGGAGATACATTACCGCGACAAGTTAAGCAAAATTCAGATGCGAAGCTAGGATTTAGATTACCGACGCAAACAGCTTCTCAAGTAGTTATAGATGAATGTGGATTGGAATCGATTAAAAGTATACCTGGACGCGCTTTGTTTAAAACGGATAGATTAACAGAAATTCAAGTGCCTTATATTTCTAATGAAACGATGTGGAATGTACTAAAACAATATGAGGTGGAGAAACATGAACATACAAACACACATCAAATTGAATCGTCAGATGATGATTCTGACCTCGATTAGAAAGCTGAAATTTGCTACACGTAGGCATTTAATGGCTATACATGATTTGGGTGGAATAAGAAATGCAAACCGTATATTAAAGGATTTGGAATCGTTCGTTAATAGCACAGTGTATAAAAAAGAATATGTGTATTACTTAAATAAAAAAGGGCGTGCGCTATTCGATGATACAGAAAAAATAGTACCAACAATAAGATTAGCACACAGCCTTATGAGAAATGAAGCGTGGCTCTATCTGTTTTGTCCGGATGACTGGCAGATAGAAATACCTATACGTTATAAAATAGATGATAAAAAGAAGACAATTATTCCAGATGTGAAATTCCGAGATGAAGAGGGAATTTTAAATGCTGTAGAAATAGATCGGACTCAGATGATGATTGTAAATAGCGAGAAGCTCAAAAGGTACGGGGAATTTACTATGTATTATAAAAATAAATATAACGGAAAAATACCGATTATTCATTTTTTTACGGTTACCAAATACAGAGAAAAGAAATTAGAAGAGTTGGCAGCTAAATATGATGTTTTTATGAAGTCTTATGTAATAGGAGAAATTTAAAGGAGGAAAGTCATATGACTTCTATTAAAGTTAATGGTGAATATTTAGCTCCAAAAGGAAGAACGATTTGCGAATGGTGTAAACGTAAGATAAAAAAAGGAGAATGGGTAAAGAACAATTTTGAATATGGTATCTTTCATGAAGAATGTCATGACGAGTACATGGTGAACGAATTTCCCTATGATTACGGTAGATGGGGAAATGATATTACAGAGGAAGATTTATAATAAAAAAAGAGCTGAATAAAAGTTCAGCTCTTTTTGACCACCGACCACAAAAATGACCACACACTTAAAATAAATTAAATACATTCAATGCACAGAATTACATTACTTTTTTATTTTCTTTGCAATAGAATACACAACAGTAATACAAGTTGCACTAAAAGATATGATATACTTTATACAGCCCATGTAGAAAATGTAGTGAAGCTTGTTAGAAAGTAAAGTGTATTCATATTCCCTCACGATATGAGGGAATATTTTCTATGAAGGAGAGTAAAATGAATAATTATAAATTAACGATTCAGTACGATGGTGCACGTTTTAAGGGATGGCAACGTCTCGGTAATAACGATAATACAATTCAAGGAAAAATCGAAAGTGTCATATCTGAAATGGTCGGAAAAGAAATTGAAATTATCGGTTGTAGTAGAACAGACGCGGGTGTACATGCTTTGAATCAAGTTGCTAACTTTCAAAGTGATGAGAAGTTAGTGGAACATAAAGTGAAAAAATATTTAAATCAATATTTACCCAATGATATTAGCATTACGAGTGTAGAAGAAGTACAAGATCGTTTCCATGCTCGTTACAATTCTAAAGCAAAAACATATCTTTATAAAATTTGGAATGAAGAGCATACAAATCCATTTATGCGTAAATACAGCATGCATGTGAATAAAAAATTAAATGTGAAAAGCATGAAAGAAGCTGCGAAACATTTAGTTGGTTCACATGACTTTACTGCTTTTTCAAATGCGAAATCAAAGAAAAAGTCTATGGTTCGAGAAGTATATACACTTGAAGTGATGGAAGAAGCAGGATTTGTACAAATTAGAGTAAGTGGTAACGGATTCCTTCATAACATGGTACGAAAAATTGTTGGAGCATTAATTGAAGTTGGATTAGGACAATTAGATGCGGACGCAATCCCAAATATTTTAGAGGAAAAACAACGTAATCAAATTAATTGTCTTGCTGAGGCGAGTGGGTTGTATTTAGAGAATGTTGAGTTTTAATGGCAAATAAAAAAATCGGGCTAAGTAGCTCGATTTTTTTAGTATTACGAAGATTTCTCGTTTTTTATACGTAGCTTCAAATTCCAAAAAGCAGCAAGCATAATAGCTGCAAAGGAGCCAAAAATTGTTCCTAATAGCTTTGCATAAGGAGAGCTGCTTACATCGGCATTAATGAATAACATCATACAGAGCATGGCAGGGAAAAAGTATAAGTATTGTAATAACTTTAATTTTTTATCATTACTCATATATATAGCCCCTTTCTAGCATGTTATATGTTTATTATAATATATTTTACCAAGTTGTTTTTGCACTTGGAGACATGTTCATTTCATATGTGTAAATGCAATTTTTTAATTCGATATTGTAAGTTTTGCCTACTTAATCCTAAAAATTTTGCAGCTTGTGAAATGTTGCCATGATTCTCTTTAAGAATTTGATTAATGTAGTTCTTTTCCATTTTTTCTATTGTGTGTTTTAAAGTTTTAGGTGCATCAGTATTGTGATTAGTTAGTGCATGCTGCATATTGAATTCTGTTTTTATTCGTTCACGAAAGCGAGTAGGCATATGAAATGCTGTAATGATGGTTTCATCTTCTATCAAGTTCATGGAACCTTCAATTATATGTTCCAACTCCCGTACGTTTCCAGGCCAATCGTATGCATAGAAAAATTCTCTTACATTTACATCTACATCGTTTACGTTGAGCCCAAATTGAGTATTATATTTTTCAATAAAGTGCTGAACAAGAGCTAGAATATCTTCTTTTCTTTCACGTAAAGGCGGAAGACATAAAGTAACGACGCTTAATCGGTAATATAAGTCTTCTCTTAATCGATTATGTGCGATGGCTTCGAAAGGATCTTCATTGATAGTTGCTATAATACGAACATCAATTTCTTTTTCGTGTGTGCCTCCGATTCTTCGTATTGTTTTTTCTTGTATAGCTCGTAGTAACTTCGCTTGAAGTGCTGGACTTAATGAGTTGATTTCATCTAATAACAAAGTTCCTCCGTTCGCTTCTTCAAATAAACCAGCTTTATCGATAGCTCCTGTAAATGCACCTCGGTTTGTACCGAATAATAAGCTTTCCATGAGTGTATCAGGTATAGCGGCACAGTTCTGTGAAATAAAGGGTTTTGTTGAACGCTGACTTTCATTATGGATGCTTTGTGCAAATAGTTCTTTCCCAGTGCCTGTTTCTCCTACTAGAAGTATGGAGGAAGATGTACGAATTACTCTTTTTCCTTCAGTAATGATTGATTGAATAGCTTCAGAATCACCAATTATGTGATCAAAGGTAAATTTAGTACTTTGTTTTCGAGAAGGGCCCATTCTTATTGTTTGCTTTAAGTTACTAATTTCTTTTGATATTTCAATAGCGCCTTTAATTTTTCCATTTTCTATTATAGGGAAAGTATCGTTAATCGTTGTAATTTCTTGTCCTTTATTGTTAAAATACGTTTGTTTTATATTTTTGTTTGTTTTTCCTAATTTTAATGCCTCTATAAGAGTACTATTTTTATTTTCTTCAAATGCAAATATTTCTAAAGGACTTTTATATAATACATCTGAGCGTTCCATTGATTCAATTTCCGTCATTTTGCGGTTATAGATAATCGTTTTACTTTCCTCATTAATAATATGAATACCGATATCGAGTTCATTGAGTAAAGTTTCATATAGCATGTTCATTTCAATGATCTGTTTAAAATTAATGTCTTCTGTACGCATAGATTATCTTCTCCTCATTTCACCCTATGAAGACTGACTTTTTATAATTTTATTAAAATTCTTATAAAATCGCAAAATTTTTTTGCTATTTTCCTTTTAAAACTTTTCAAATGATAGAAAAATTTTGCGGTTGTGCACGCTTTTTTGTGTAAAACTCTCATTTAATATATGAATTAGAGACTTGGTACGCATTTTGCATAAATAATATTTGAAATCTCTAGAGGGGAGAATATGAATTTTTACAGGATATACAACGTTTCGGTGTCAATTAATAAGAGGGAGGGATTTATAAAGTGAAGACAGTTATAGAAGGTGTGTATAGTCCTTGTTATGGAAAAGTAGAGAAGTTATTTGTTACGGAAAGTTCTTACGTATACGAGTGGGAGAAATTAGCGTTAATTGAAACGATAGATAAACAGAAAGTAGAAATTAAGATAGGAATCAGTGGTTATATTGAATCATTAGAAGTAGTAGAAGGACAAGCTATTGCTGATCAAAAGTTATTAATAACAGTAAGGGATGACCTTTTAGTAACAGGCAGTGATTAATGTAAGTGATGTGTATTTTTGCTCTTTTAAATCATTATTTTTACGGTGAAGAATTTTAAAAACGCTTACATTAAATGGATTGGCAAAGTGAAAAGGGGGGATTTATATGATGGATCAAAACCAAGGATTAAAAAGAGAATTGAAAAGCAGGCACATATTTATGATTGCACTTGGTGGAGTTATTGGTACAGGACTTTTTTTAGGATCAGGTTATACGATTCATGAAGCTGGACCTGGAGGAGCAATTGTAGCGTATCTTGTCGGTGGATTTGTAATGTATTTAACGATGCTCTGTCTTGGAGAGTTAGCGGTTGCGATGCCTGACGCAGGGTCTTATCAAACGTATGCGACAAAGCATATTTCTCCTGCAGCAGGTTATGTAGTGGGATGGATGTCGTGGTTAAACTGGTCTGCTACGATAGGTATTGAATTAATTGCAGTTAGTATTTTGATGAAACGTTGGTTTCCTGATGTACCGTCATGGATTTGGTGTGTAGTGTTCGCGGTACTGCTCTTTGCTATTAATGCGTTATCTTCAAGAAGTTTTGCGGAAGTGGAATTTTGGTTTGCAAGTATTAAAGTAATTACAATTATTGCATTTATTATTTTGGGCGGGGCAGCAATGTTTGGGTTTCTAGATATGAAAGGGAATGAACCAGCGCCAATGTTCTCTAGCTTTACTGATTATGGTGGATTGTTTCCAAATGGATTATCAGCCATTTTAATTACAATGATTGCAGTTAATTTTTCTTTCCAAGGAACAGAATTAGTTGGTATTGCAGCAGGTGAGAGTGAAAATCCAGAGAAAACGATCCCGAAGGCAATTAACAATACAGTTTGGCGTATACTTGTTTTCTTTGTACTATCTATTTTTATTCTTGCTGGACTATTCCCTTGGCAGCAAGCAGGAGTAATAGAAAGTCCATTCGTAGTTGTATTTGATAAAATTGGTATTCCTTATGCAGCAGATATTATAAATTTCGTTATTATTACAGCAGTACTATCCGTTGCGAATTCAGGATTATATGCAACTTCACGTATGCTATGGTCTATGTCTAATCAAGGAATGATTAGTCCAATTTTTGGAAAGTTATCTAAAAACGGTGTTCCTATTTATGCATTAATCGTAAGCACAATTGTAGGGTGTCTCTCACTACTATCAGGTATTTATGCGGAAGATACAGTTTATTTATGGCTGCTTTCTATCGCTGGGTTCGGAGCGATACTAGTTTGGGCATCTATTGCTTTATCAAATTTATTAGCTAGAAGGTCATATATGAAGCGGGGCGGGGATGTTAAGGACTTGAAATTTAAAACACCATTGTATCCATTTGTACCACTTCTTGCGTTAGTATTAAATTTAACAGTAATCGTTGGTATGGCCTTTATTCCAGAACAAAGAATGGCATTGTATTGTGGTATTCCATTTATGATGGTTTGTTTACTGTTTTATCGTGCTACAAGAAATAAGGGAAGTAATGTAGAGCATATTGAAAAGACAAATACAACGGAAGTAGAGAGTTTATAATAGTGATTAATTAGGAGACTGTAAAATTGTAAACAGTCTCTTTTTTTGTGAAAATAAAGCTGGAAACATACTATGTATGCAAAGGGGAATTAGCGATGAATCCAGAAGTTTCGCAGTTGTTAAAACAAATAGATTCAAGGAAAGAGGAATTGTTAGAACTTACAAAAACATTAATTTGTTTTGAAACACCAGCACCGCCAGCGAGAAATACAAATGAAGCACAAGAATTTATTGCAGAGTTTTTAAGAAAACGAAATTTTAGTATTGATAAATGGGATGTATATCCGAGTGATCCGAATGTTGTTGGGGTAAAAAAAGGGATAAAAAGTGACTCATATAAAAGTCTTATTATTAATGGACATATGGATGTAGCCGAAGTGTCAGCAGATGAGGCATGGGAAACAAATCCATTTGATCCATTTATAAAAGATGGCTGGTTAGTTGGACGTGGCGCAGCAGATATGAAAGGTGGGCTGGCTGGAGCGCTATTTGCCATTCAACTTTTACAAGAAGCTGGTATTGAATTACCTGGAGATTTAACTTTTCAATCGGTAATTGGAGAAGAAGTTGGAGAAGCAGGTACACTTCAATGCTGCAAAAGGGGTTACGATGCTGATTTTGCAGTCGTAGTGGATACGAGCGATTTACATATGCAAGGACAAGGCGGTGTCATTACTGGATGGATTACAGTGAAAAGTCCGCAAACGTTTCATGATGCAACGCGCAGACAAATGATCCATGCTGGAGGACGTTTATTTGGAGCGAGTGCGATTGAAAAAATGATGAAAATTGTACAAAGCTTACAAGAATTAGAGCGCCACTGGGCAGTTATGAAAACATATGAAGGCTATCCATCTGGAACAACAACAATTAATCCAGCTGTTATTGAGGGAGGAAGGCATGCGGCGTTTATTGCGGATGAGTGCCGATTGTGGATAACAGTGCACTTCTATCCGAATGAAACACATGAACAAATAATAAACGAAATTGAAGAGTATATTGGAAAGGTGGCAGCTGCCGATCCATGGTTAAGTGAAAATCCGCCACAATTTAAGTGGGGCGGAGAATCAATGATTGTAGATCGTGGTGAAATTTTCCCTTCATTAGAAGTAGATAGTGAACATAAAGCTGTAAAAAAACTTAGCTCAGTACACGAGTCTATTCTATCAAAAAATGCAATCTTAGATATGTCTGCAACGGTAACTGATGGCGGTTGGTTTAGTGAGTTTCACATTCCAGCGATTATATATGGACCAGGTACATTAGAAGAAGCACATTCTGTAAATGAGAAAGTTGAAGTTGAACAGTTAATTGAATTTACAAAAGTGATAACAACATTTATATATGAATGGTGCCACACGAAAAAATAGATTTGTATAGTAAAATCGTACGAGTATGTATACTTGTACGATTTTTTAGTGAACTATTTCAGAGTTGAATATAAACAACTGAAATAGTTCTTTATTTTGCTAGGTCTTTCGTTTCATTTCAATTAATTTCTCTTTCGCTAATTCAACGGCAATCGCATCATCTAAATAGCCAATTGGAAAGAGATAGTCGGGAATAATATCTGTCGATAATATGAAATAAAGTAATGCGCTCCCAAGAACTGCACGTTCTTCTTTTGAAATGGCTTCATTACAAAATTGTTGATACATATCTGTTAATTGTTCAATAAAAGGACCAGCACTATCAATTTGCTCTAATTTGCTTGCAAAACTGTCATGAATACGTTTTTCGCCTTCTGTTGTCTGGGCATAGCGTTCGTAATTTTCAAGTTCTTGTTTTACGCGAGTTGTAGTGTAATCGAAATCGAATAAGTTAGAGGATTGTAAAGTTTGCTGAATGGTATCAAGAGATGTGTACATATCCGTTTTTTCTTTATTTATGTGAGGAGAATCAGGGTACATTTCATCAAATAACAATTGGGGTGGAACTTGAAGACATTCTGCAAATTTTTGTAGATGTTTTTGTTTTGGCGGTTGTTTGCCATTAATAATTCTTGAGACTGTTGCAGGATCAATATTTGTAAGTATTCCTAGTTGGCGCATAGATAGGGCGCGTTCTTTTAAAAGTTTTTTTATTAATTTACCAAGCCGATCATTCGGGTTTTCATTAGCCATAGTGTAGGCACTCCTTTTTTAGTGTTGAAAAAATGTTGAGCATTTATTACAAGTATATGAAACAGACAGGCACAGTTGCTCAACATTTTCATAATATGCATTGAAAAGTGAGAAAAAGGGGTGACTATTTATGGGTACGGCAGGCTTATTTTCAATTTTTTTAATCGGCATCGCTTCTAATTTAGATAATGCAGGTGTTGGAATTGCGTATGGCATTCGTAAAATTCGTATTTCGTGGTTTAACAATTTTATCATCGCATTCTTGGGGTTTTTATTTACTTTACTAGCTGGATTTTTTGGGAACTGGATTGCGTTATTTATTTCAGAGTTTACAGCAAACCTGATTGGAGCAATCGTTTTAGGGATAATTGGGGTGTTTATTTTATGTCAGCCTTTCTTGAGTCAAAAAAATACTGCAGGTTCTAAAGATGATAATGTACTTATGGGAATTTTACGTGATCCAGAAAAAGCAGATTTTGATGGCTCTAAAACAATTAGTTTTTCTGAAGCACTTGTTTTAGGAGTTGCATTATCTATTAATAATATTGCAGGTGGGTTTGATGCTGGGGTAACAAATTTAAATCTTTGGCTTACAGCGACTATTTCTGGGGTGTTTAGTTTTATTTGTATAAGCGGTTTTATGTATGTAGGAAAACGATATTTAGCAGCATACTTAGGGAAATGGGCGACGATTATTGCAGGAGTGTTATTAATACTTATTGGGATTGATCAGTTGTTGTAAAAATAGAAAAGCAATGTTCGAGCATTTCCTCGGAAATACTTGAATAAATTGCATATATCGACATCGGATATTTACTTCTTAATAAATAAAAAGCACCTACATACTACATAGGTGCTTTTTAGCGTATGTCTTCAATTAATTGCTCTGATTCTTCATGCATACTGTATTCACTTAACACTTGGATGCAAAGCCACTTTAATTCCTCAATCGTGTGCTCAAGTTCTTCAGGAAGCACATGATGAATGTCTTCAAGTCCCATCCCGAAATGAATAAGTTCAAGTACTTGACCATCGATGTTCCGATCCATTAATAATTCAAGTACTTCTAAATTGAATATGTATCGGTGAGCTTCGTCGAGTGAAACAACTTTTAACTTCAAGCTTTCTACAATACTCAATATAAAAAGAAGGATTGTTTTTTCAAGAACAGGTTGTTTTCCCATTTGAAATATTAGTTTCATCTTTCACACCTCCACATATAGCGCTAGGTTGTACTATATTATTCAGGAGGGGGGAACAAATATGCATGATATAGAGAAACTTTCAGCACTGTTTTTGTAAGAGGATTGATAACTGACAAAAGTGAGGTTTTGGTGAAATAAAAAATCCTGCTAGTATAGCAGGATAACTCGCGATTAAAAAATACTCCAGCCTTCTTGAGCAGACAGAAGTTCAAGAATTTTAAAACCAGCGATACTATTTCCGTTTGCATCTAAAGCTGGTCCGAAAATACCGATTCCCATTTCACCTTTTACGCAGCCGAAAATGCCACCGGCTACACCACTTTTTGCAGGGATACCCACACGGATTGCAAATTCACCAGATTCGTTATACATACCACATGTGACCATAAATGTTTTGCAAATTTGTGTAATATGTTTAGGGATGATCTGTTTCTTTTTATATGGATCATATCCATCCATTGCAAAAATTAAGCCGATACGTGCTAAATCGATGCAGTTTACTTCAACTGCGCATTGACGAGTGTATAAATCCATAAGTTCTTCGATGTCACAATCGATAATTCCGTTTTGTTTCATATAGTAACAAAGTGAACGATTTAAGTAAGCTGTCTCTAATTCTGAATTGGCAACTTTAGAAGAATAATTAATAGTAGGATTATCTGTTATTTCACGTACAAAATGAAGGATGCGCTCCATTTTTTCCTCGTTATCTTTTCCTGCTAACATGCTTGTAATAGCTAATGCTCCTGCATTAATCATTGGATTAAGGGGTTTGGACGGACTTGTCGTTTCTAACTTAATAATAGAATTAAATGGGTCACCCGTTGGTTCCATTCCAACTTTAGAAAATACATATTCTTCACCACGGTCTAAAAGGGCAAGGGCAAGTGTAATTACTTTGGAAATACTTTGAAGAGTAAATAGTGTTTGTGAGTTGCCTGCATGGATATATTCTGATTCTTTATGGAAAATGGCAATCCCTAAATCGTCTGGATTTGCATTTCCTAGTTCGGGGATATAAGTAGCAAGTTTTCCTTTTTTCGTATATGGTTTTACTTGTTCTAACAACTGTTGTAAGTTGTTTGTTTCAATGCACTGCATAGTACCAACGCTCCTATTTCGAATTAACTAAGTTTACTTTTCCCGATATGCTCGGAAATAAATAATAACATGAAAAAGTGGAATGATAAAACGAAAGTTACATGTTCTATAGTAGGTCGTTCGTTTCGAGTCCTCTGTATTAAAAAAGGAGAATTTTCCTTTTATATAACAGTTTGGAAATAGGAGATTTATCCATAAAAAATCCAAAAATAAAAACTACACATCTATACAACTATATGTTATTATGGTTATGTAAATAGAAAGCGTTTTCTAAGGCGTACTTATAATGATAACGATTTCATAAATTTGATAGGGGGAATTAAAATGTTGCAGTTTTTACAACGTATTGGTAAAGCGTTAATGCTTCCAATCGCCGTACTACCAGCAGCAGGATTATTGCTTCGTTTAGGGCAACCAGATGTATTTGATATTCCTGTTATGGCACAGGCCGGTGCAGCAGTTTTTGATAATTTAGCACTCATTTTTGCAATTGGTATTGCAATCGGTCTTTCAGTTGATGGTAGTGGTGCAGCAGGTCTTGCAGGTGCAATTGGTTATCTAGTTATGAAAAACAGTATTGATGCACTTAGTAAGGGATATTCTACTGTAGAATTACAAGATAAATTAGGCAAAGTCCAAGATTTAATAGGTAATAGCGCTAATGTTGATCCATCTAAGCTTGCAGATACAATGACACAAGTATCTAAGGCAGCCGAATTATCGACTAAAGTGGATATGAAAGTTTTAGGTGGTATTATTGTTGGTGTTATAGCGGGACTTCTTTATAATAAATTCCATAAGATTAAACTTCCAGAATGGTTAGGGTTCTTTGCTGGAAAACGTTTCGTCCCAATTGTTACATCGGTTGTGATGTTAATATTAGGAATTCTATTCGCACAAATTTGGCCAGCAATTCAAAATGCTATCGATGCATTAGCTCATGGAATTGTTAATTTAGGGGCAGTTGGTTCAGGTCTATTTGGTTTATTAAACCGTCTATTAATTCCAATCGGTTTACATCATGTAATGAACACATACTTCTGGTTCGTACTTGGTGACTTTACAAATGCAGCAGGTAATGTTGTAAACGGTGATATTGCTCGCTTCCTTGCCGGAGATAAAACAGCGGGTATGTTTATGACTGGTTTCTTCCCAGTTATGATGTTCGGTTTACCAGCAGCATGTTTCGCAATGATTGCGGCTGCTAAACCAGAAAAACGTAAAATGGTTACAGGTATGTTAGGTGGTCTAGCATTAACTTCATTCTTAACTGGTATTACAGAACCAATTGAATTCTCATTCATGTTCTTATCACCAGTATTATATGGTATTCATGCTGTATTAACAGGTCTGTCTCTATTCATTACAACAACACTTGGCATTCACGATGGTTTCACATTTAGTGCCGGTGCAATCGATTACTTCTTAAACTTTGGTATTGCAACAAAACCAGTATTACTTGCGGGAGTCGGTTTAATTTACGCAGTAATTTATTTCGTTGTATTCTACTTCTTAATTAAGAAGTTCGATTTAAAAACTCCTGGTCGTGAAGACGAAGAGGAAGTAGCTGAAGGTGAAGAAGCTCCAGTTGCAGGTTCAATTGGTGAAACTTACGTAGCAGCTTTAGGTGGAAAAGAAAACTTAACAGTTATTGATAACTGTGCAACACGTCTACGCTTACAAGTAAAAGATGCTGGTCAAGTAAATGAAGCAGCATTAAAACGTGCTGGTGCAAAAGGTGTTATGAAATTAAGTAATACAAGTGTACAAGTTATCGTAGGTACAAATGTTGAATCTGTTGCCGATGATATGAAAAAACACGTATAAATAATGAGATAAGAGGATGTCCAAAAAGATTGATAACATCAATTTTTTACAGGATATCCTCTTTTTTTGTTAACAATTTAACGGGAATCTTACTTTTGTAAATTTTCTTTTTCTTTTTTGTACATATGGGTTGGTAATATGTGTAGTGCGTGATAAAGTAGGGATGATATAGAATGGATTATCCATAATCTACTAAAATAAATCTTTAGTAGAGGAATTAAATTATTGGTGAGTAAGGGGAAAAAAGCAATTATGGATCAGGAAAAAAATAATGCGAATGGGAAAGCAAATCGGCCGATTGTATACATAAAAAGGACAATCATTTTCGTCTTACTATTATCACTTGTATATTTCATGTATACAAAAATTGTTGCGCATAATAAGAAAGAAGAAACTTTAAAAGCGGCAGCAGAAATGAAGAAACAAGAAGAGCTAAAAAAGAAAGAAGAAAAAAAGAAACAAGAAGTACAAAAGCAAAAACAAAAAGAGCAGGAAGAACAAGTGAAGCAAGCGCAAGCTGCGGAACAGCCTGTTGAAGGACCACCTCAAGAAATTAATGAAAACGCTCAATTGGACCAGTATTTACAAAACGCAGGATTTAGCGGGACAGCTGTTATTGTGAAGAACGGAAAAGTTCTTCTGAATAAAGGGTACGGTATGGCAAATAAAGAGCAGCAAGTACCGAATAATTCAGAGACGACTTTTTATATTGGTTCTATTTCAAAGGCGTTTGTAGCAACTGCTATTATGCAATTGAAAGATCAAAATAAATTACAAGTTGAAGATACTGTTGCGAAGTATATTCCAGATTTTCCACAAGGTAATAGTATTCAGCTAAAACATCTATTAACACATACATCAGGGATTCCAGAATATGAGCAAGGAAAAGAAGATATTTCCCATGAAGAACTGATAAAGCGGATAGGAAATCAAAAGCGTATTGGTGGTCCAGGAGAGAAGTGGAAGTATTCCGATTCGAACTACTCTATACTTGCATACATTGCCGAGAAGGTAAGTGGACAGTCGCTTGAAGAATATATTAAACAACATATTTTTGCTACTGCCGGTATGAAACATTCTGGTTTTGGCACAGCGTTAGAACAAACAAGATTCCCATCAACGGGTTATAAAATAGTAAATAATAATATGACAACACCTAATATTCCGAGCATGTCACAACTATATGGTTGTGGTGATATATATACGAGTGCACATGATTTATATTTATTTAACGAAGCGTTATACTCTGGAAAGTTAATTTCAAAAGCGAGTTATGATCAAATGTTTACAGCCGTGAAAAAAGATTACGGATTTGGCTGGTACGTAGACCCAGGAAGCTATTCGAATCACGGTGTAATGCCAGGTTGGAATTGTTTAAATGGATTTAGTAAAAATGGTAGTGTGTATGTTGTTTTATTATCTAACATTCAAAACAACATTAAATCATTTGGTAAAGTGAATAATGACATTTATACGATGTTGCGAAATATTGAAGTGTAAGAAACTATCCTTTTGGATAGTTTTTTTTTGCCCTGAAACAAATATTTCTTTTAGAAAATGTATGCCTTACCTATCACAAAAATATCTATTTTGTATACATTAAGATGTATGGATGTAAAATTTTATAATCTAAAAATAATAGGAGGAGAAGTGTATGTGTCTGTTCAGAAAATATTGGCATAAATTATCAAGATTGTTTAATAGACAATTAAGCTATTTTTTAGATGATAAATTATTGCCTGCTGTGGAACGACTTTTATTTTCGCAAAACTTTGCAAGGTTTATTCAAAGAAACTCTAAGCAAGCTACGGAAGAATTTATAAAATCAAGCCAATTTCAATCTATTATTTGCAACATTTTAAAAGAATGCAATACATCACCTTTTAAAGAAATTGCAAAGCAGTATTTAGGTAAAAATGTTGAAATTACGGTGACAGTTGGACAATTAACAGGCGTTATTGTAGCAGTCGGTGATGATTTCTTAACACTGCAAGAAGGTATAGGAACTGAAGTTTTATTACCATTTACAAGTATTATATCAATTAAAGAAGTGTAAGAAAGGAGAGCTATATATGTTATTTACTGATGAATTACGTAACCATGTTGGTGAATTAGTGCAAGTTGTGACAGCTGTAGAAATTGTTACAGGCATTCTTTTATCTGTGACAGATGGGGCGGTAAGTGTTCGTACTTCTCCTTCTTATGGACCACCGGAAGATGTAATTGTGCGTACTCCTATTATTGCTTATGTTCGCTTGGAAGGGTAAGCGTGATACAAGTATGAGAGTATCAGTTGTTATTCCAGCGCACAATGAAGCGAGTACTTTATCACAAGTTTTAGTAGAAGTGGAGAAGCTCAAGCCTTACGAAATTATTGTAGTAGATAATGGCTCGACAGATGGAACGAAAGACATAGCGTTACAACATCATTGTCACGTGATTTATTATAAACATTCTCTTGGCAATGATGTTGGACGGGCTATTGGAGCTAGAGAAGCAAAAGGTGAAATTGTTTTGTTTTTAGATGGTGATATTGTTATTGATAGTAAAGAGTTACAACGTTTCGTGAAAGGAATTCGACAAGGGCATCAAATTGTTGTGAATAATTTAACATGGTCGGTTTATTTAAAGATGAGACCACATTATACGACAGTTGGAAAGTTCATGTTGAATCGTTATTTGAATAAAAAGGAGCTTGTTGTTGGATCTTTAATTGCAATTCCACATGCGATGAGCAGGGAAGTTATCGAGAAACTTGGGTGGTGGAATTTAGCAGATCCAGCACTATTTCAAGCGATAGCGATGTCTAGAGGAGTAGATATTGTTGATACGGCTTCGGTCGATGTAATTCACACAAATAAGGTTCGTCCTGTGCATACAGGAACATCACCTGGTTCTCCTTATCCGAAAGCGACTAGCCGTATTATGGGTGATCATTTACGTGCTTTGCAATATGTAATCGAAACATATGGTAAACGCGGCGGTTTTTCGGAGGGAAACAGGGATAGGGAGTTTATAGGGAACTATAAACCAGTTGTATTAAAGAAGGAAAAAGCGAAATATAGTGCGATTATACCAGTGTCAGAAGAAAAAATGACGATAAGATTTGTTATACAAGAAGTAAAAAAAGCAGGGGTAGATGAAATTATTGTTGTCGCGAATGGAGCAGATTTTGAGACTGTTAAACAGGCAAAGCTAGAGAATGTTATTGTTGTTGAATTCGGGGAGGCGCTTGGACATAATGTAGCACGAGCGATAGGTGCCATGCATGCTACGGCAGATATTTGTTTATTCGTTGATGGTGATTTTGTTATTCCAGCAAAAAAGCTCACTCCATTTTTGCAAGCTGTTGAAGATGGAAGTGACGTGGTTTTAAATGATTTACAATGCTTATTAGATATGTTTCATCCTGCAGATCCAATTAGTATGGGGAAATATTTTGTGAATTTAGTAGCGAAAAGACCGGATTTATGGAATAACTCATTAACGGCAGTACCACATGCTATGCATAAAAGGGTAATAGAGAAAATAGGATATGACTCGCTTGTTATTCCGCCATTAGCTCAAATGAAAGCTATTTTGGAGGTTTTTTCTATTACAGCAGTAGAATTTGTAGATGTTATAAAAACCAATCGGGTACGCCCGGAGCAACATGGATTTGTAAATGGACGTATTCCGGCATTTGACCGTATTTTCGGTGATCAACTTGAGGCGATTGCTTATCTATTACAATATACAGACGAACGTGGGAGTTTTACAGATGGAGATCGCGATAGAGACACTATTCAACAATTGAGAAAGGAAGAAAAGAATACAGATGAATGCTAGTAGTAAAGTAGCTATTATTGGATTAGGGTATGTTGGTCTTCCTTTGGCAGTACATTTTGCAGAAAGAGGACATACCGTACTTGGATTAGATAAAGATACTAGAAAAATAGAATCGATTATAAAAGGAGAAAGTTATATTCCAGATGTTTCTTCTAAAGTGTTGCAAAGTTTATTGACTAAAAATAAATTAATAGTAAATACACCAGATAAAGGTATTACTGATTTCCAAAGTAGTGATTATGTTATTGTTACTGTTCCAACTCCAATTAATGAACGAAGAGAACCAGATTTAAGTGCCCTCATTTCAGCTTCGCATTATATACAACAAAATCTCCAAAAAGGACAAACCTTCATTTTTGAAAGTTCCACATATCCAGGCACACTTGAGGAAGTTATTATTCCTATTATTTCTCAAGCTGGCCAAAAGGTAGGAGAAGATTTCTATATCGGATATTCCCCTGAGAGAATTGATCCAGCAAATAGTCAATATTCAGTTCAATCTATTCCAAAAGTTATTAGTGGACAAACAGAAAAGTGTAAACAAAAAGTACAGGATTTATATAGTACCATTTTTGACGTAGTTGTACCTGTTAGTTCGCCGAAAGTAGCAGAGATGTGTAAGCTATTTGAAAATATTCAGCGCTTAGTTAACATCTCTTTAGTAAATGAGTTAAACACATTATGTGAAAGTTTAGGGATTGATTTTTATGAGGCCATTGAAGCGGCATCTACAAAACCTTTTGGATTTACTCCGTATTGGCCAGGACCAGGGATAGGGGGGCACTGTATTCCCGTAGACCCCTTATATTTTCAATGGAGAATAAAAAAGAATGGGGCAATTAGTCAATTAATTGAGGCGGCACATGTAATTAATGAAGAAATGCCAGAGAAAATAGTCCGGAAAGTAAAGGGTATGGTGCAATCACCCGGACTAGTTTTAATTGTAGGAATCGCATATAAGAAAGATGTAAATGATTTGAGAGAATCACCGGCTTTGCCAATTATTCAATTACTAATAAAAGAAGGATACGAGATAAAATACCATGATTCATATATTTCTTCCGCGGAAATTGGAGATAAGGTGTATCAATCTGTTGCTTTGGATGAACAAACAGTTAAAGAGGCAGGTTGTATTTTAATTTTAACTGACCACTCTAATATCGATTGGAAGCTTTTTAAAGGAATGAACCGAGTAATAGATACAAGGGGAATTATAAAGAAGGTGAGTGTATGAGTAAGAAATGTTTAATTACAGGTGGGGCCGGATTTATTGGATCTCATTTAGCTGAAGAGTTGGTGAGAAGGGGTTATAAAGTCACAATTGTGGATAACTTCTATAAAGGGAAAAATAAGTATCATAATGAGCTAATGAGAGAGATTCGAGTTATTCCAATAAGTGTTTTAGATAAAAATTCTATTTATGAATTAGTAAATCAACATGATGTAGTGTTTCATTTAGCAGCAATTTTAGGTGTTAAAACGACAATGGAAAAAAGTATAGAGCTCATTGAAACGAATTTTGACGGAACGAGAAATATTTTACAAGCAGCATTAAAAGGAAAGAAGAAAGTAGTTTTTGCATCTACTTCAGAAGTGTATGGTAAAGGCAAACCGCCTTTCTCTGAAGAAGGAGATCGATTGTATGGGGCAACTTCTAAAATTCGTTGGAGTTATGCAGTTTGTAAAACGTTAGAAGAAACATTATGTTTAGGATACGCATTAGAAGGCTTACCTGTAACGATTGTTCGTTATTTTAATATTTATGGTCCAAGAGCGAAAGATGGTCCATATGCAGGGGTAATCCCGCGATTTATCCGTGCAGCTTTGCAAGGAGAAGACATTCTCGTATATGGAGATGGAAAGCAGACACGTTGCTTTACGTATGTGAGTGATGCGGTAGAAGCAACAATTCGGGCAATGGATGAGAAGGTAAATGGTGAGATTATTAATATAGGTTCTGAGAACGAACAGAGTATAAAAGAAGTAGCAGAAACAATTAAAAAACTAACGAAATCTTCTTCGAAAATTGTACAAGTTCCTTTTGAGGAAGTATATCCACATGGCTTTGAAGAAATTCCGAATAGAAGGCCGAACGTAAAGAAGTTAAGAGAACTTGTTCAATTTCAAGCGACAGTAACGTGGGAACAAGGATTGAAAGAAACTATTAAATGGTTTCGTGAAGAAAACAATGGCTAAGTCGCTATCAGTTATTATTCCTGCAAGTAATGAAGTAGATACGATTTCAGACGTTATTCAATCGGTCAAACCGTTAAATCCAGTAGAGATTATTGTCATAGCAAATGGTTGTAATGATGGTACAGAAGAGGTTGCTAATCGGTTAGGTTGTAAAGTAATCAGGTATACAGAACTATTAGGAAACGATGTTGGGCGTGCAGTTGGCGCAAAACATGCGATAGGTGATGTATTACTATTTATAGATGGGGACTTTGCTATTCCAACTTCCAAATTACAATTGTTTCTTAATCCAATTTTACATGATCAGACTGACATCGTTTTAAATAATTTGGACGCATTGTTTTTAAAGAAACAAAAACCCCATTCCGTTACAGTGTGGCGTCAAATATTAAATGCAATGTTAGAGCGTGAAGAATTAAAGATAGATTCTTTATTATCTGTACCTCATGCGTTGACGAAAGAAGTCGTCCAAAGTATTGGATATGAATGTTTAGTTAATCCTATTGTAGCTCATTTACGTATAGCACAAAGTAAATGGAGAATTAACCGTCATTGTGCTATTGATGTTATTACGCCGAATAAATTTCGACCGATTGAACATGCTGCATATGGAACGAACCTTTCTCAATCTGAAAGACGAATGATAGGTGATCATATAGAAGCAGTTGCAGAACGAATAGTAAGCAGTGATATACGCGGGGGATATTATGATGGAAATAGGAAAAGGGATAGCGTCTATCATACTTTAAATTTCGAAGATTTTTATCAAGGATGGGGCGTTACATCCAATTTGTATAGAGAAAAGCAACTATCGGTTGTTATTCCTGTACAAAATGAAGAGAAAACAATTGGAAAGGTTATAGAAGAGCTTCGTAAAATTGAACCTTTTGAAATCATCGTTGTCGTAAATGGTTCGTCAGATAAAACAGCAACGATTGCAAAAGACAAAGGCGCAACAACCATTGTATATAAAGAAGCCCTTGGAAACGATGTAGGGCGTTCACTTGGAACTTATTTTGCAAAAGGAGAAATTGTGTTATTTATAGATGGTGATTTTGTTATTCCAGCTAGTGAACTATATCCTTTTGCAAAAGCTATTGCAGATGGAAAGGACGTCGCATTAAATGATTTAAATCATTATTTAGATTTAAGAGTACCACTTCATCTTGTAACTGCATTTAAGTATGCACTAAATTTAGCTTGTGATAGAAAGGATTTAGGGGTAGGCTCACTTATTGCGGTACCTAATGCATTTAGCCACAAGTGTTTGAAAGCAATTGGATACAAATCTTTATTGTCACCTTGTGTAGCACAGGTGAAGGCTCTTCTTTCTGGATTTGAAATTGCATGTGTATGTCGTGTTGAGGTTGATAAGATGAACCGTATTCGTCCCAGTGAACATTTTGCAAAAATAGGTCATCCTCCAGCTGTACTTCGAATTATAGGTGATCATATAGAAGGACTAGAGCAAATAATTGCATCAACAGACAATCGTGGCGGATTCTATGATGGCAATAGAAAAAGAGATGTTTTATAGAAGTAACAAAAAAAGTGTACAACATGTGTACACTTTTTTGTTCTGTTATAAAAACTATAACAGATTAGGAGATAAGAGTATTACAGCTCTACAATGGGTATTGTTCTTATATTACAAAATAGGACTCGTATATAAGGATACCAAAAAAATACAATTAAGGAAAGGGTTAATTTTAAAGACTTTTAAATGAAGTTAACACTATATATATAGTAGTTTGCTCAACATTTCACAAACATGTCACAACTATTTCGTTCACTTTCGTAAAAAAGTAGTATTCTAAGTGTGTAAGCTGTTATATAAAAAATCTTAGTCCTGTACTAATCAAAAATGGAGGAGATTAGGATGACTCAAGTATTAGAAAATGTTAAAAACGCATGGGAAAACTTTAAAGGTGAAAAATGGAAAGCAGAGATTGATGTTCGCGATTTCATTTTAAATAATGTAAACGTTTTCGAAGGAGACGAATCTTTCTTAGCAGAAGCAACTGAAGCAACGAAACAACTTTGGGATCAAGTAATGGATTTAACAACAAAAGAACGTGAAAACGGTGGCGTTCTTGATATGGATACAAAAATTGTTTCTTCTATTACATCACATGACCCAGGATACTTAAATAAAGATATTGAAAAAGTAGTCGGTTTCCAAACTGATAAACCATTTAAACGTTCTTTACAACCATATGGTGGTATTCGTATGGCAGAACAAGCTTGTGAATCTTATGGATACGAAATGGACAAAGAACTTAGTCGTATTTTTAGAGATTGGAGAAAGACTCATAACCAAGGTGTATTTGATGCTTATACACCAGAAATGAGAAATGCACGTAAATCAGGTGTTATTACTGGTCTTCCAGATGCATACGGTCGTGGACGCATTATCGGTGACTATCGACGCGTAGCATTATATGGTATTGATCATTTAATTGAAGCGAAAAAAGCTGATTTGAATTTAACTGGTGGTGTAATGAGCGAAGATACAATGCGTTTACGCGAAGAGTTATCTGAGCAAATGCGTGCACTTCAAGAACTAAAACAAATGGCTGCTTCTCATGGTTTCGATATTTCTAAACCAGCAACAAATGCACAAGAAGCATTCCAGTGGTTATACTTCGCATATCTTGCAGCGATTAAAGAGCAAAACGGAGCTGCAATGAGTCTTGGACGTACTTCTACATTCTTAGATATTTACATTGAAAGAGATTTAGCAAATGGTACTTTAACAGAAGAAGAAGTACAAGAAATTGTAGATCACTTCATTATGAAATTACGTCTTGTGAAATTCGCAAGAACACCTGATTATAATGAATTATTCTCTGGTGACCCAACTTGGGTAACTGAATCTATCGGTGGTATGGCATTAGATGGTCGTCCATTAGTAACAAAGAACTCATTCCGTTTCTTGCATACATTAGATAATTTAGGACCAGCTCCAGAACCGAATTTAACAGTTCTTTGGTCTAAACAATTACCAGAGAACTTTAAAAACTACTGTGCGAAAATGTCCATCAAAACATCAGCAATTCAATATGAAAATGATGACATTATGCGTGCTGATTACGGCGATGATTACGGAATTGCTTGTTGTGTATCTGCAATGAGAATCGGTAAGCAAATGCAGTTCTTCGGAGCTCGTGCAAACTTAGCGAAAGCATTATTATATGCAATTAACGGTGGTAAAGATGAAAAATCAAAAGCACAAGTTGGTCCTGAGTACGCACCAATTACTTCTGAAGTACTAAATTACGAAGAAGTTATGCATAAGTTTGATATGACAATGGAATGGTTAGCGGGTCTATATTTAAACACATTAAATGTTATCCATTATATGCATGATAAATATAGTTATGAACGTATTGAAATGGCACTTCATGATACAAATGTTCTTCGTACAATGGCAACAGGTATCGCGGGTCTATCTGTAGTAGCAGACTCATTAAGTGCAATTAAATACGCACAAGTAAAACCAATCCGTGATGAAAATGGTATTGCAGTCGACTTCGAAATTGAAGGGGACTTCCCTAAATACGGTAACAATGATGATCGTGTAGATGAGATCGCTGTAAATCTCGTGAAAACATTTATGAATAAACTGCGTAAACATAAAACATATCGTAATTCCGTTCATACAATGTCAATTTTAACTATTACATCTAACGTTGTATACGGTAAGAAAACTGGTAACACTCCAGATGGACGCCGTACTGGAGAACCATTTGCACCAGGTGCAAATCCAATGCATGGACGTGATACAAAAGGTGCATTAGCTTCATTATTATCTGTAGCTAAATTACCATATGAAGATGCACAAGATGGTATTTCTAATACATTCTCTATTATTCCAAAAGCACTTGGTAAAGAAGATGATGTACAAGTACGTAACTTAGTATCTATGCTTGATGGCTATGCAGTAAAAGAAGGCCATCACTTAAATATTAACGTATTTAATCGTGAAACATTAATGGATGCAATGGAACATCCTGAGAAATATCCACAATTAACAATTCGCGTATCTGGTTACGCTGTAAACTTTATTAAATTAACTCGTGAACAACAAATTGATGTAATTAACCGTACAATGCATGAAAGCATGTAAATGAAAAAAGTGTCCCTTCGCTTTTAATACATAGCGAAGGGAGGCTGTTTCAATAAAGGAGGAAGTAACATGGTAAAAGGAAGAATACATTCTGTAGAGTCTTGTGGTACTGTTGATGGCCCAGGGATTCGTTATGTCATATTTACACAAGGGTGTTTATTACGTTGTCAATATTGTCATAATGCTGATACGTGGGAAATCGGTAAAGGTAAAGAAATAACAGTTGAAGAAGTGATGCAGGATGTGACATGTTACTTTCCATTTATTGAAGCCTCCGGAGGTGGTATAACAGTTAGCGGTGGAGAGCCATTATTACAGCTAGACTTTTTAATTGAGTTGTTTAAAAAGTGTAAAGAGGCTGGTATCCATACAACAATCGACTCTTCTGGTGGTTGTTATTCTGAGGAACCAGAATTCCAAAGTAAGCTAGATATTTTAATGGATTATACAGATTTAGTTTTATTGGATTTGAAACATATCGATTCTAAAAAGCATCGTAAATTAACAGGAAAACCAAATGAACATATTTTACAATTCGCTCGTTATTTATCGAATAAGAATAAACCGATTTGGGTACGACACGTATTAGTTCCTGGTGTTACGGATAATGAAGAGGATCTACAAAAACTATCTAGCTTTATTCAAAGTCTGTCTAATGTTCAAAAAGTTGAAGTGTTACCATATCACAAGCTTGGTGTATATAAATGGGAGGCGCTTGGACATAAGTATCCACTCGCAAATGTAGAACCACCTACTGAGAAAAATGTAGAACATGCTAAACATATTTTACAAGCGGTCTAATCCAAATATTGGATTAGGCTTTTTGCTTTCTTTACAATAAAATCTAGAGCATATATTGATAAAAGAGTATACTGAAAGTAGAATATCCATAATTTTGTACGGAATAAGTGGAGAAATTTACATAATTGTAAAGGGAAATCAAAATAGTAAAAAGAATTAAGAAGTAAAAGAGTGAGTATCATGGAATAGAGAACATTTGTAAGTTATTGCGAAAGCTCTTATAGGAAAGTATAATGTAAAGATATGAGCACAGATAGGATTAAGGGGTCAATCTTATATGCTTTGCATATCCACGACAGGTACATAGCTGAAAAGGGAATTATTAGAATCTGTTTATGTAATTTTTAAGGAAAATGTTTTTCCTATTGTCGTATATGCAATATGGAGAAACAAAAAGCTAGGAGTGGATTTGTTTGATAAAAAACCCCAAGGTTTTAATATTAACTGCACATTACGGTAATGGTCATGTGCAAGTAGCAAAAACATTAGAACAAACATTTCGCCAAAAAGGAATTGAAGATGTTATTGTATGCGACTTGTTTGGAGAATCACATCCATTTATAACTGACATTACAAAATATCTATATTTAAAAAGTTATACAATAGGAAAAGAATTATATCGTTTGTTTTATTACGGGGTAGAAAAAATTTATGATAAGAAAATAGCATCTTGGTATGCGAACTTTGGAAGAAAACGTTTGAAAACACTGTTACAGGTGGAGAAACCAGATATTGTAATTAATACATTTCCAATTATCGCTGTACCAGAATTGAAGAAACAAACAGGGATTTCAATTCCTGTCTATAACGTATTAACGGATTTTTGCGTGCACAAAATATGGATTCATCGAGAAGTAGATCGTTATTTTGTTGCAACGGATCACGTGAAAGAATTGATGGTTGATATCGGTGTACCTGCGGAACAAATTGTTGAAACAGGAATTCCAATTCGGAGTAGTTTTGAGTTAAAGGTAAATCCAGACATCATATATAATAAATATCAGTTATGTAAGAATAAAAAGATTTTACTAATTGTAGCAGGTGCTCATGGGGTATTAGGAAATGTAAAAGAACTATGCCAATCATTTATGTCAGTGCCTAATTTACAAGTAGTTGTCGTTTGTGGAAAAAATGAAGCTTTAAAACAGGATTTATTAAGTTTACAGAATCAAAATTCCGATGCATTAAAAGTGTTTGGGTATGTTGAAAATATTGATGAATTATTCCGAGTTACTTCGTGTATGATTACGAAGCCAGGCGGAATAACATTAAGTGAAGCAGCAGCGTTGCAAGTACCTGTCATTTTATATAAACCTGTTCCAGGACAAGAAAATGAAAATGCGATGTACTTTGAAAAAAAAGGAGCAGCAGTTGTCATTCGCGATGATAGTGAGGTTTTTGCAAAAACAGAGGCATTATTACAAGATGATGTGAAGCTTCTTCAAATGAAAGAAGCAATGAAAAGCATCTATCTTCCAGAGCCAGCTGGTCATATTGTAGATGCAATTTTGGCAGAAAACCATGCAGAACCGCGTCATATACCTATTAAATCACCTGCTCTTGCACAATCTTTTACTTAATATGAAACCCTCTTTGTATTGTAAAGAGGGTTCTTTATTATTTTCAAAGAAAATTTAGCTAGTTATCCACAAAAGGATTACGCTTTCATTAAACAGTAAAGTCGGAATATTAACAACTATATCCACATTGTCCACAATTTTTAGAAAAATATCCACAATTAAAACAGCTGATATATACTTTAATATAGAAAAACATTAAATGTTTTTGAAAATTACTAACAATTTCGTTGGTTTTGTGGATAAAGTTGTCCACAGCAAAAAAGACCATTATGTATAAGGGTCCTTTTTGCTTACTTCTATCAGTCGAGAAAATTATGTAATGAAAATGAATAATTAGGGGGGAACTTCTAATTATTCATTTTCACTTTAAATGCTTTTCGAGCGATATCCTGCTGCACGATCTGCTTTTTGAAATTCTCGTTGATAGAGAACTTCTTGTGTACTAGATAATGTATTTTTTGCTTTATCACGTTTCTTTTTATCCATTACAAATCACCTCGTGTCTTAAAGTTACTATTTATCGTTTCCAAAGACATGAGGGGATATACGCATATGGAAAATGTTAATGATTGATTAATATTTCAGAAAATTTAGATTATGCTTCTTTTAATTGATGAGCATCTTGGAAGGTTGTATCTCGCATTGTAGCAAGTGTGTATTGATCTTTTGGAATTTCATATAAGTTATATACTTCTTCGTTTGCGTTAATTTCATCATATACGGCTTTTCTTGTTTCGTTTGCTAGATTTACATATTGCAGTTTTTCTGCAGCTTTAATAGAACGAATATTTATTTTACGAATACGCATGAAGATTGTTTCAATATCTAATTCATAGAAAAGTTCACTAAAAAATGAATCTTTTGCTAATTTATTATAGCCTTTTCCATGATATGGTTTGCCGAGCCATGTCCCGAGAAACCCAGCTTTTTCTTGCACATCAAATAAAGTAATTGTTCCGATGGGGTTACCCCATTCATCTAAAATTGTGCGTGAAATTAATTCACCACGCTCTTCAGCTTCAATTGTTTGTTTCGTTAAGAATAAATATTCTTCATAAGAATAAGCCTTTTGACGCACAAAAGGGAAGACAGCTGGATCCACCATTAACTCGTATAGAACGTGGCTGTCGTGTAAGTCGCGTTTTTTCAACATACTAACTCCTCCTCACACGAGGGTAGCATGACGAAAAAACACCCCACCCTCGAAATTTTTATATCAATCTTTAAAAAATTTCGGGGTGGGAATCGAACCCACTAGAACCAGTTTCTAACGCTGGTGGCGCACCATTTGCCTTCCCCATTCATCAATTTGAAAATGATAATCACGACACAAATTGATTATGGTTTCATTCAGTTTATAATCGTATAATACTTTATCTAGTCAAAAAAATAAACTAGTTTTTTTTATTTTTTTTGTAAATTATTTTTCCATCAATCATAGTTAGTACAGGCTTGGCTAAATAATGAAAAGGATGATGAGTCCATAACACGAGATCGGCGTCTTTTCCAACCTCGATACTTCCAATTCTATCCTCTAAACGCAAATTTCGCGCTGGGAATATGGTGATTCCTTCTAGTGCTGTTTTCTCGTCTAACCCTTCTCTTACTGCAACAGCAGCACAAATATTTAAATATTGAATGGGTGTATAAGGATGGTCTGTTGTTATAGAAACTTCCACACCATTTTTGGATAATATATGGTAAGTATCCCATGTCTTGTTTTTTAGTTCGATTTTAGAACGGCGTGTCAGAGTGGGACCAACTGAAACCTTCAAATTGTGTTTCGAAAGCTCTTCAACAAGAAAGTGTCCTTCTGTACAATGTTCAATACGTAGATCGAGATTGAATTCCGTTGCAAAGCGTAGCGCAGAACTAATATCATCTGCTCGGTGAGCGTGGATACGTACGGGTATTTCACGACGTAATGCTTTTAAAATAGGAAGCATTCGAAAATCAGCTTCGTGCCCGTAGTGTTGTGCTTCATAGAATGATTCCCGTAGTAACCCCATAATCCCCATACGTGTGATGGATTCTTTCGTTCCATTACTATGGACCTTTTTAGGATTTTCTCCAAAGGCAATCTTTAAACCAGCAGGTTCTTGAATAATCATATGATCAATACAAGTTCCAGCTGTTTTTATTACACAAGTAGTACCCCCGATAATATTTTGACTGCCAGGCATAACGTGAACGGTTGTAATTCCATTTTGCACAGCGTCTTGAAAGGCAATATCGAAAGGGTGGATTCCATCTAAAGAACGAATATGTGGTGTTGAAACTTCAGATGTTTCATTGGCATCATTTCCAGCCCAACCAGTACCTTCATCATAGAGACCAAGGTGAGTATGGACATCAATAAAGCCAGGTAAGAGATGGAGTGCCCGTGCATCTATAACGGTCATATCTTGAGTAGGTTGAATAAAAGGTTTGACCTCGGTAATTCGCTCTCCTGTAACGAGTACATCGCCTTGAAACTTTGGAGATGTAATAGGGTATACAATGGCTTGTTTGAGCAATATTTTCATAGGTACCTCATTTCTGTTACTTTATAATGCTAATGGAAGTTAAGGGAAAGTAACTGAAAGGTTATTTGTATGGTAATGCTTCGGATCCTAGAAAATGAAAGTTTTAAAAGGGCCCATGCAAAATTGTGTTTTAGAAGTACTACATTGTATGCGAAAGTATATTTTGTAATGCATGGTCTATTGCCGGAAATGTGTATTGGTATCCATGTTTAATTGCTTTACTAGGTAATACATGTTGCCCTTCTAGTACAAGTATGCTCATCTCACCTAATAAGGCGTGAAGCATAAATGAAGGGACAGGCAGCCAATGTGGTTTTCTCGTTGCGGCAGCGATGGTTTTTCCAAATTCCTTCATTCTTATAGGTGTTGGTGCTGTCATATTAAGAGGGCCATCAATTTCTTTTTTGTGTATGATGAAATCCATCATACGAACGACATCGTCTATATGAATCCATGATAACCATTGCTTCCCAGAACCAATGGTGCCGCCGATATAGAATTGATAGGGAAGTAACATCTTTGGCAAGGCTCCGCCATCTGCACCTAATACAACGCCAAATCTTGTGTAAATTGTTCTTATTCCGAGAGAACATGCTTTAGCTGCTTCTTGCTCCCATAAAAATACTGTTTCTGCTAAAAAATCGTTTCCGGGAGTTTCTTGTCGCTCAGTAAAAGACTCTATTTCAGATGTTCCGTAGTATCCAATAGCACTTGCATTAATAAATGTATGTGGTTTTGTTTCCATTACTTGTAGTTGTTGAATAAGTCCTTTTGTTGTTTGAATTCTACTGTTTAATATTGTTTCCTTTTGTTTTTTTGTCCATCTACTATTGATAGATTCTCCAGCTAGATTAATGACTACATCGATAGAGGAGAGCGGAAAGGTAGATAAATCTGGTGTCCAGTGTACGTATTGAAGGTTATGGTTTGAGGTTCTAGTAGTTTTCTTTCGAGTAAGAATGTAGACCGTATATCCTTTTTGAATAAAAAAAGTAGAGAGGTATTTACCAATAAAACCAGTGCCACCAGAAATTGCGATTTTCATAATCATTTCCTCCTCATTATATATATTCTTGAAAAGAAAAAATGTTCCTCGACTATGTTAAAATAATAGGGAGGTGAGAGTATGGCTGTCATTACAAAAATAGAAGTACAAAAACGATCGAAAGAACGATTTAATATTTATATTGATAAAGGCCAAGGTGAAGAGTACGGGTTTAGTGTGGATCAAGTAATCTTAATGAAACATGGATTACAAAAAGGCTTAGAAATTGATGAAATAGAGTTAGGAAATATTTTGTACAATGAAGAGGTACAAAAAGCATATTTACAAGCAATCTCCTATTTATCCTATCAAATGAGAACAAAACAAGAAATAGAAGATTTTTTACGAAAAAAAGAAGTGGGACAGGCCATCATCTCTGAAGTCGTTTCGAAATTATTACATGACCGATATATTAATGATAAAGAGTACGCGGTTTTATATACACGAACGCAAAGTAATGTGAATCGAAAAGGTCCAACTGTTATTAAAAGAGAGTTGTTAAATAAAGGTGTTCAGGATTTAATTATTATGCATAGTTTACAAGAATATCCGAAGGAAAAGCAAATTGAGAATGCCTTGTTTCTCATAGAAAAGAAAAAAAAATCTTATCAAAAGCATTCTTTTTTACAAATGAAGCTAAAGTTAGATGAGATGCTTGTTCGAAAAGGGTATTCTAGAGAAGTAATTCAAATTTGTTTGGAAGAATTGAAAGACGAAAGAGATGACGAAAAGCAACAAGAAGCGTTACACTATCATGGGAATAAGTATTATGAGAAATATAAGAAGTATGATGGATGGACATTTGAAAACAAGATGAAACAAGCGTTATATCGAAAAGGATTCTCTATTGATGAGATAGAGATATTTTTACAAATGAAACGTGAAGAGGGATGAGGGGAATAATGAGATGAATATGCCAAAACGCTACAGTGAAATGACACCACATGAGCTTAGAGAAGAAATTGGGGATTTGAAGGAGCAAGCAATAAAGGCTGAGCAGCTTGGAATTGTAAATGAGTTCGATGTATTAATGAGAAAGATGGCAATGGCTCGCGCTTATATGACGGATATAAACAAATTCCATATTGGTGAAACATATGAATTAATAGAGGAACCTGGTATATTATTTAAAATTACGTACTTCAATGGGGTATTCGCTTGGGGTTATAAGCAAAATGATAATGAAGAGATTGGGATACCAATTTCCCTATTGCAAGAAAAATGAAAACCAGAGAGCACATATCTCTCTGGTTTTCATCTTTGGTAGGCGTTAAAGGAGATAGGAGATTCTAAAATTGGCGTTTTTTACATTCGTTGGCCAATATAATGAGAGACTGGGTTTGCTGCGTCTGTCCGTTAACTTGCGCTTTCGCATGTTTCGGACGAGTCCACGTATGGTTAAATAATTCAGAACGACTATCTAAACGATCACGGTAGCTCATCTTTATCACCTCGTGTAGGAAGTTAATTTTTTAGGTTGTACCTGTATTACTCTTCCTGCTGATTTGCAGCACGCATACGTTCTTGTGGGTGCGTGTTAATTGTGCCGTTAGGTCGCTTCGAAGCGAAGCGTGATTTCGCTTTCGGCTGACCGTCGATTTTGCTGTTGTTTTTTGACTCAGACCAAAATTCGGCTTGTTTACCCATTGCGAACGCCCTCCTCATCATCAGTTGATACCTCTTTAAGAAGTATCACTTATAGAATGTGCAAAACAGAAGAAACTATCCTTTAGAAATGAAGGGATAAATAGGGAAAAGGAGATTAGAACATGAATGATATTTATGAAGCATTAACGAAAGAATTATTAGATAAGAATGACAAGCTTTCTTACGGACAAGCACGTGCGTGGGTTGAATTACTTTGGGAAGATTTTCAAACAACTTATGCAAAATCAGGGCGTTATCAAGGTGAGGAAATGACTGAGCAAGTGGTACGATCATGGATTAATAATCATGGTGTACGCCTTCATGAAATGCTTACAAATAATCCGAAGTATAGCCATTTAATTAATCAAGAAGATCATTTGAAACATTAAAAAAAGCGACTTGAGTCGCTTTTTTTAATGTGGAAGTAATTCCAGTTTTTTTCGAAGTTTTTCTTCACTAAAAATCCATCCTGTATAGGAACTAATAATATTTAAATTATGGTCGAGCTGCACAATCGCGACAAATGGATAATAATCTTTACTTCGATACCGTAAATCAATGAATCGCACTTCATAATAATGATCATGATCAAAAATATCCCAGCGATATACAGGAGAGAAAGATAGGAAGGCCGAGATGTTTTCATCTTGTTTAGCTGCTCGCATAATATCATTTTCTGGGAACGGTACCCGATCGAATTTGTCATATATCATGATGTTACCACGGTGCCATCTCGCAACGTAGTAATAATCAGCTGTAACGACTGCTAAATGATAATGATAAAATCGGTAAGAAGGAGAAATGATAATCTTTTCGACATTTTTGAAACGTTTGTGTACAACGCTTCTTATATTTCTGTGCATCATAATCCGTCCGATATAGTAAATAATCATTAATATATATGCTGCTAAAGCTGTGTATCCTTTATGAGAACCGACGAGCATGCAAGCAATTGCAAGTATATGGATAAAGAAAATTACGGTATCAAATGTATTAATCACGCCGAGTGCGACCCATTTTTTTGTGAAAGGCCGTAATGCTTGTGTGCCATAGGCGTTAAAAATATCGACAAAGACGTGAAGGAAGACTGCAATAAATGACCAAAGTAGTAGATGAAGATATGGAGCGTCTGAAAAGAAGGCGAAAGAGATGCCACTTATAAGAAATGACCAAAGAATTACCGCGGGAATGGAATGAGTAACTCCGCGATGATTTCTTATATATTTAGCGTTATTACGCAATTTTAAAACTGTGTCAATGTCAGGAATGTTGGAACCAGCAATTGTAGCAAGCATAACAGCTTGTGGGCCAATATCACTTTGTGCTATGGCTGGATCTAATGTTGCTAAGCTACCTAAAGTGATACCCATAACAAGGTGAGTGGCTGTGTCCATAAAAATCCACCTCCGTTTTTTATTAATGTAACTCTTTTTATTCGATACCTCAAGTCCTTTGCCTTCAATTTCCTATGTCATCTTACTTAAATTTTTTCCTAAAATCTTTATAATAGTACTTATATGCAAAAAAATGAGGGGGATCAAGTTTGACACTTGAAATACTAAAAAAATTTAATATAGAGCAGTTTCAAAATGATTTAATTGGTTGGTTTGAAGAGGAGCAGCGCGACTTACCATGGAGAAAAAATAAAGATCCATACCGCGTTTGGGTTTCTGAGATTATGTTACAGCAAACAAGAGTAGAAGCCGTAAAACCATATTACGCAAATTTTATGGGGAAGTTTCCTACACTTGAAGCGTTAGCGAACGCAGATGATGAAGAAGTATTAAAAGCATGGGAAGGTTTAGGATATTATTCTAGAGCACGTAATTTACATGCGGCAGTAAAAGAGGTAAAAGAAGTATACGGCGGGGTTGTACCAAGTGATGTAAAGAAAATTGAAAAGTTAAAAGGAGTCGGACCATATACAAAAGGTGCTATTTTAAGTATTGCATATGGTATACCAGAGCCGGCAGTTGATGGAAATGTTATGCGTGTATTATCTCGCATTTTATCAGTATGGGATGATATTGCAAAACCGAAGACTCGAAAAGTTTTTGAAGAGATTGTGCGTGAAATTATTTCAGTAGAAAACCCATCTTATTTTAATCAGGGATTGATGGAATTAGGTGCACTGATTTGTATTCCTAAAAATCCATCGTGCTTACTTTGTCCTGTACGTGAGCATTGCAGAGGATATGCTGAAGGTGTTCAAAAAGAATTACCAGTAAAAAGTAAAGCGAAAGCTCCTAAAATGGTACCTATTGTTGCAGGAGTACTTCAAACTGAAGACGGTCGTTACGTTATTAATAAACGTCCAAGTACAGGTTTGTTAGCTAATATGTGGGAGTTTCCTAATGCTGAACTTGGAGAAGGTATTCGAAATCAGAAGGAACAGCTTATAGATTATATGAAAGAAAAATTTGAACTCGCGGTTTCTATTGATGAATACGCAATGAATGTACAACATACGTTTACACATCGTACTTGGGATATATTTGTATTTTATGGAAAGGTAACTGGCAATATTGTTGATACAGATACATTGAAATTTGTATCGAAAGAAGCATTTGAGCAATTACCTTTTTCGAAATCGCATCGTACTATTTACGAAAATTGCGTGGAGAAAATTACAATACAATAAATAAAAAAGTGTTCCCAATCTTGGGAACACTTTTTTAATCGTAAGAAATTTTTGTCCCATGAGTCCAACTAGCTTCACCTTCTTGTAAGCCGCCTCTTGATTCAATTTCTACTACAATTTCTTTGTAAATACTTTGACCTTCTGCATTTAAATAAGGCAGAATCTGTTGTAGTGAGTGATGAAAATAAGCTAATTCATCTTCTTTCCATTCATGTTTTGAAACCATTGTTAGTTCAGTCATATCGCGTCCTATATACATATTGTCACCTCCATTTCTTATAGTTTGAATAAGTAACAAAAGATATATGCGGAAATTATTCAAAAGAAAATTACGGATAGCTTCTAAGTAAATTGGTTACATTATTGGTTGTGGAGGTGAGAAAGATGAGTAAAAAGCAACAAGGTTATAACAAGGCAACTTCTGGTGCTAGCATTCAAAGTACAAATGCTAGTTATGGTACAGAGTTTGCGACTGAAACAAATGTACAAGCAGTAAAACAAGCAAACGCACAATCAGAAGCAAAGAAAGCACAAGCTTCTGGTGCACAAAGTGCAAACGCTAGCTATGGTACAGAATTTGCAACTGAAACAGACGTGCATGCTGTGAAAAAACAAAATGCTAAGTCAGCTGCAAAACAATCACAATCTTCTAGCTCAAATCAGTAATGAAAGAAAAACACTTCTCTAATTCGGGAGAAGTGTTTTCTTTGTGTGTGGATCTTTGTAATGAAAAGAAAATGAACGACATAACTTCTAATAAGTCAACAAATGTAGTCAAAGGAGAAGGAAGTTAACAATTAGAAATATGTAATTAGGAATAATAACTGATGAATAAGTCCAAAGGGGGTAAGTAATGAACGATTTTGATAAGTTGGTAGGGGAGCAATTAGAAACGATGGATGAGTTGTTAAAGTTACAAGCACATCTAGAAAAGTATCAACAAATTGAAATGAATGAAAAAGATACGTGCGATAAAAAAGAACTGCATTTTATCCGTCAGGAAATATATAGAACAGAAGTAGCGTTGAAGATGTTACATGAGAAATTTGAAGAACAAACAAATAGTGTAATCCAATCTTTTGCAACTGAAAAAATGATTTCAAATTTAGGATAAGATATATTATTGTCTCAGGTGAAAAGTCCTTCAAATAGAGAAGGGCTTTTTCTATTACATGTCTTCGTTTATCCCGCTATTTGCCGGGCAGTAAGACCCCCACCTCAAAATTCAGTGAAAGCAAAGAAGTTAGGTGGGGGGCGGGCTACCCGTAAAAGCCCGATTGGTGAGGGCTGATAATCAGTGGGGGATGAACAAAACCTCCACTGATTAAAGTTTCACTTTATAAATAATACAGTACAATCCTTGTTTCCTGAGAAGATTGTGGATTATTGTATTCAACGATAAACCTCCTGCACATTCAGTGTGGAAAATAGAGTCTTATCCCTTTAGTTTTAAAATTTTGACAAAAAAGTTATAATAGAAAAAAAGTGAATGCCGTTCAAAGGGCGTTTGCAGTTGAAAGAAGGGAGCATATATGGGATTTCCCAAAGAAGGAGAAAAAGTACAAATACATAGTTATAAACATAATGGCTCCATTCATAGAATGTGGGAAGAAACAACAATTTTAAAAGGGACACAAAGTCTTGTAATCGGAGCGAATGATCGTACAGTAGTTACAGAATCAGATGGTCGAACATGGATTACGCGCGAACCAGCAATTTGTTATTTTCATGCTAACTATTGGTTTAATGTGATTGGGATGCTTAGGGAGGATGGCGTATATTATTATTGCAATTTAAGCTCACCTTTTGCGTATGATTCTGAAGCATTAAAGTATATTGATTATGATTTAGATATTAAAGTGTATCCAGATATGACATATACGCTTCTAGATGAAGATGAGTATGAAAAACATAGTCAAATTATGCAGTATCCACCTGTTATAGATACAATTTTAAAACGAAATGTAGCACATTTAACACAGTGGATTCATCAAAGAAAAGGTCCATTCGCACCAGATTTCGTAGATATGTGGTATGAACGATATTTAATGTACAGAAATTAAAACAAACCTGCAGGGAATTTCCCGGCAGGTTTGTCCTATTAGAGGGGGGATTATGTGCAGGGCATAAAAAGATATTTACAATTTGTTAAACCATATCGATGGCTTATTGCTATTACAATTATTATTGGACTAGTTAAGTTCGGTATCCCACTTATTATGCCGTGGTTATTAAAGTATATTATCGATGAGGTAATTCAAGGCGCGGGTTCATTTCAAGATAAAACATCTCAATTAATAACAGCGATTGGAATTGCTTTTTTTATTTTTGCGGTATTAAGACCACCGATTGAATATTATCGTCAATATTTCGCGCAACGTATCGCAAATACAATACTGTATGATTTGCGGAAGCATATTTTCGGTCACTTACAAAAGTTAAGCTTACGTTATTATTCGAATACGAAAACAGGGGAGATTATTTCACGGGTCATCCATGATGTAGAACAAACGAAAGATTTTGTAATTACAGGTTTGATGAACGTCTGGTTAGATACTGCAACAATTGCTATTGCTATCATTGTTATGTTTTCTATGAATATAAAATTAACATTTGTTGCGTTATTGATTTTACCTATTTATGTAATAGCAGTGAAATATTTTTTCGGACGTCTTCGGAAATTGACGAAAGAGCGTTCACAAGCGTTAGCGACGATGCAAGGGTATTTGCATGAACGTATTCAAGGAATGCAAGTGACACGTAGCTTTGCGTTAGAAGAGTATGAGGGGAAGCAGTTTGAAAAAAGAAATAATGAATTTTTAACGAAAGCATTAAACCATACAAGTTGGACGGCGAGAACATTTTCGGTAGTAAATACGTTAACCGATTTAGGTCCGTTACTTGTGATTGGTTTTGCAGCATATGAGGTAATTCAGGGGCAGTTAACGCTAGGGACGATGGTAGCTTTTGTTGGATATATGGATAGTTTATATAGTCCGCTTCGCCGCCTTGTTAATTCATCTACAACATTGACACAATCTTTTGCATCGATGGACCGTGTGTTTGAACTGTTAGATGAAAAATACGATATTGTTAATGTGCCAAATGCGATACAAACGAAAAAATTAAATGGAGAAATTGTATTTGACAATGTTTCTTTTCGTTATAATGCAGATGAAAAAGAGATATTACACAACTTGTCATTAACTATGCAGCCTGGAGAGAAAGTAGCGCTTGTAGGAGCGAGTGGGGGTGGGAAGTCATCTCTTGCTAGTTTGATCCCGCGTTTCTATGATGTTTCTGAAGGCGCAGTTTATGTAGATGGCATAGATGTAAGAAAGTATAATATGAGAAATTTGCGTAGTCATATTGGAATTGTACTGCAAGATAATTTATTGTTTAGCGATACAATTGGAGCTAATATTTTATATGGAAATCCGAAAGCTACAGAGAAAGAAGTGATTGCAGCTGCCAAAGCTGCGCAAATTCATGATTTTATTATAGACTTACCAGATGGTTATAATACTGTCGTTGGAGAACGTGGTGTGAAGCTATCAGGCGGGCAAAGACAACGCGTGGCAATTGCACGAGTGTTTCTAAAGAATCCGTCGGTACTTATATTAGATGAAGCAACTTCAGCATTAGATTTAGAAAATGAAAGGTATATTCAAGAGGCGCTTCAGACGTTAGCTGCTGACCGGACAACGATTATAATCGCACATCGATTAGCGACGATTACGCATGTTGATACGATTATTTACATTGAAGACGGTGAGATTAAAGAGACTGGTTCTCATGAAGAGTTAATGCGAAAAAGAGGATTTTATTACAATTTATATCAACTTCAACATATAACAGAAACAGCTCCTTTAGCATAAAAGGAGCTGTTTTTTATTCGTCTTCTTTTTTATCATCGATTTGGAGTTCTTTTTCTGGTTTATGGTATGTGTAGAAGCTATCTACAAGCAAATCTAAATGCTCTACTTCTTCACTATAGTTAATGATGGAAGAAATAAGAGGGAAGAGATGTAACCATGTTTTATATGCTTCTTCATCGTCCTTGTTTTGATATTCCATAAAGATATCAATTAATTCTTGTTTACCTGTTTCAACTTCATCAAGCATTTCAACTGATTGTTGTTTTTTTGCTTTACCAATGAATTTTAATAAAACTTGTTCATGATAATGCGTTAATGAATCAAGTTCGTTTTGGATAGATTCCTGAAATTCTTCCGGCATGTAGCGCAGTTCATTTTCAGTACGGTGTAATGATTTTAACGTACTTAAAGCACGGCTTGTTGTCGCTAACATTTGTCTGAATAAAACGAGCTTACGAATTTTTGCGAACTTTACTTTTTTTGTGTAGCTTCTTTCTTCTTTATACAGCAAATAGTAATGATTTAGTTTGATCATTTTTTCTTTCATACGATCAATATCAGTTTTTAGCGTTGTAAAATCAGAAGCCTGCCTGCTATTCATTCGAATCCATTTTACAATTTCTTCTGTATTATCAACGATACGATGATAAAGTTTTGTTTCATATTTTGGCGGCATAAATACTAAATTTACAAGTGAAGCCGCAATAATACCAATCATAATCGTCGCAAATCGAAGTAAGGCAAAACTAAAGAAATCTTCGCCTTGATACTCCATAATGGCGATAACTGTTACTAAAGCAATTGATATTGTGTTTTCTAATCGTAATTGTAATGTAAGAGCAATTACTAATATACATGTTAATCCAATAATAAAAGGATTATGTCCAAAAGCAGTAGCAAATGCGATAGCAAATATCGCACCAATTACATTTGCTTGAATTTGTTCAAGTGCTGTTAAATAAGAACGGTATACAGACGGTTGAACAGCAAAGATAGCTGAAATTCCCGCAAATACCGGACTCGGTAACTGAAGTAAAATACAAGCAAATAAAGCTAACGTGATGGCAATACCCGTTTTTAAAATGCGAGCACCAAGTTTCATACCCTTAATAAGATCCTTTCTCTTGTCATAATGAATGTACAACATGATACTATACATTCATTACAATATGTTAGCAAGTGATATTTTAGTGACGTTAAAAGAAATTAGTGTTCATTTTATCCCGCTAATTGTGAGTAGTAAGATTCACGCCTCAAAATTCAGAAGCTGGATGCCGGTAAACGCCCGATTGGTGTAGGCTAATTAAAGTTTCACTTTATAATTTTTCCTAATTCCTTTTAAACATCAGTTTTTAGTAAAAAAACCTGCTGAATTTCAGCAGGTCTCAAATTGTTACTATAGATTACTATGAGAAGCGTACTTCGTCAATTTTTTCTTAATAATGAAAATTACTCATTTTACTCTGTTGAGATAGATGGATCTGCCTGTTCTTTTTTCGGGATAATCTCAAAAAACTGGTTCTGTATATCATCTAATAAAGGTGTTAACAAAGCAACTTCCTCATATTGCTCATGTTCGTTTAGTACACGAATATAGTCTAGCAATAATTCAGTTACATCTTTCAAACCATTTTTACTAATTGGTTGTAATGTAACATTTGCCCCTTTTGCAATTCTTCTTTTTAAGGCCTGTTCTGTTAGGCCTAAGTTTGAATCATGACGCAAATAAACAACACCGCCAGTCATGCCAGCGCAAATCCATGGACCAGGGTCACCTAAAACAAGCGCTCGCCCATTTGTCATATATTCAAAAGCAAAACCTTTAATATTGGAGTATGCACCTATATTTCCTTGCTCTTTTTCACGAAGTGGTTTTGTTATTCTACCTCCAATTATCATGTCTGCCCCAGAAAGGCGAATGCCAGCGCGAGCATCAGCGTTCCCTTGCACGTATAGTGCCCCTTTTTGTGCACCGTATCCAAATCCTTTTCCGACAGAACCGTTATAATATACTCCGTCTTTTCCTTTTGATTTTGTTATATAAATCCCACCACCAAAGGAAGTTTTACCAATGCCATCTTGTGCGCCGCCATTTACGTGTATAAATAAATTTTCACTATTGTAAGCACCTAACCCATTTCCGGGAATAGAACCATTCGTATACTTTAATGTAAGTGGTTCAAGTTGAGTAGCTTCATATAGTTTACTGCGAACGCGATAACATGATTCTAGACCACCCATAACGCGTTGCTCTACACCAACGCCTACTAATTCTTTTGAGTCAGCGGAATGAACTGTCTTAAATTGTTTTTCTGGTACGCCTTCTGTTGTTGTAACAGATGGAGGTTCTATTATTTGTAGTAAATTACGTAAGTTTAATAAATTTTCGCCTCGAACTTGCTCTAATAAATCAGAACGCCCAACAATTGCTTGTAAATTTGTATACCCAAGCTGTCCTGTTAATCGTTTTAGTTCTACACCGAAAGAGGTGAATAAATTTAGCAGGCCAGTAACTGCGCTTTCTAATTCGCGTGGGACGAAGCGGCGTAACCCATGTTCTTTTGCTTGTGCTTCAGACTCAATTTGTGTCGCAATTCCGACATGGCAAGTATCTAGATGACACCCACGGCAAGTAGTACAGCCGATTGCAATCATTGATAGTGTGCCAAATCCAATACGGTTTGCTCCGAGAAGCATGATTTTCAAGGCATCATTTACACTTCGAATACCACCATCTGCCCAAATCTCTACTTTATGTCTCATGCTCGCTTCTAATAAAGCGTTGTGAGCGGCTTTAACACCAATTTCTACAGGAAGACCTACATGTTGCAAGGCGTGAATACGTGCAGCACCTGTTCCGCCATCGAATCCGCTAATGTTAATAAAATCAGCACCAGCTTTGGCGATACCGACAGCAATTGTTCCGATATTAGGAACGACAGGGACTTTCACGGCTACTTTGGCAAGTTGATTAGCTGTTTTAATTTCCGTAATCATTTGAGCTAAATCTTCAATTGAATAAATATCATGGTTATTAGAAGGTGAAATTAAATCTGAGCCAATTGTCGCATTACGTGCTTCAGCGATTTTGGCTGTTACTTTTGAACCAGGTAAATGCCCACCTTCCCCAGGCTTTGCGCCTTGACCGATTTTGATTTCAATTAAGTTCGATGAGTTTAGTAGTTCGGCATTTACTCCAAATCGCCCAGATGCCACTTGTTGTCCACGTGTATGTGGATATTTTCCAATCATATCTTTAATTTCGCCGCCTTCACCGTTCAAGCTAATCATATTTAGCTGATCGGCCGCTTCTGCATATGCGCGAAAGGCAATTTCGTTTTGAGAACCAAATGACATAGAACTAATAATAAATGGAAAATAATGGTTTCGAATGCCGATAGATACTTCTTCAGTTGGAACGACATGTTTTGTTTGTTTCGTTTGAACAAGGTGTCTGATTGCGATGGGATTATTCTCTTCTAGTTCACTTAACTTGTCACGGTAATCATCATAAGAATTTCCTTTTGCAACATCGCCGATTGCTTTCCAAATTCGCGGGAATATATGAAATGATTTTCGCATTCTAATTTTAGGATTGTTATAATCATCCGCTCGCATTTTTGCATCTTCAGCAAGTGATTCAAGTGAAAAAGCTAAATCATTTGAACCGAAGAAATTTGTAATCTGTAATATATTTGCGATTTCTTCATGTAACCCAATAGATGAATAGAGACGTCCGTAACCACGTAACTCATGAATTCCAATTGTTGAAATGACTTTTTCTAATCCTTTATTAAGTGCATTATACAGATTCGTAATTGGTGTTTTTGTTCCATCATTTACAGTCGCGAATAATAAATATGGATTAATACTATCTGCTCCTAATCCATATAGCGTGACAATGTCATGTAAGGAGCGAAGGGCACCAGAACGTATAACGAGAGAACAATTGCGGCGTAATTTATTTTCACTTAATGCTTGATGTACTTTAGCAGTAACTAAATGTGGATCAATCCACAATCGTTCATTTAGATGGGCTTTTGCGTCATCTAATACTAGGAGGGAAGCACCATTGTTAACAGCAGCTATCGCTTCAGAACTAATGCGGCTTAATGCACATTGTAGAGTTTCTGACGAGCTGAATGTAGCAGAGATTGTGGCGATAGAGTTATGAGTTTTAAATAGCTCTATGAGTTGTTCGTACGTAATTGTGTGTAATTCCTCTGCAATAGGTTGTGCCACGCTGCCTTCTAAAATAATTGGTGAAAGCATTTCAACTACAAATGGCCGTTTTGTGCCGCTTAATAAACTTGGACGCTCTCCAAGTACAGTACGTGTAGAGAAGTGTTCAATTTCACGGTCACGATCAATTGCAGGGTTTGTAACAACAGCTACACTTTCTTTAATAAAGTCAGCGATATTTCGTCTATCAGTATCGAGTGCGGCAAGTGGTGAGTCATGCCCAAGTGAGCGTATTGGCTCAACGCCTTTTGTTGCCATCTGTTCAAGAAGTTGAATATGTTCTCGGTCCCATCCGAAAGCGACGTATTGTTTCGTTTCAACTTGAACAGAATCACATAGCCCTTGGATTCTTTTCGTTTCAGGGATAGATAAATTTAAATGGTAATTGGTAGTATCAATTCGCTTTTTAAAACGGTTATATACTTGGATTTGATATTTGTCATACTCATAAAGAACAAGTTCATCTTGGTCATTCCATTTTAATCCGACTTTTTCTCCAGGAGCGAGTGGTTTTGGTTCTGCTACATATTTAGTTGGTGATACAACTCCAGGTTCAGAAGAGAAAATATAAGAGCTCTCTGTCTCTACTTTCCATACTGGGCGTAATCCAAGGGAATCAACGCTGAAAACAGCTTCATCTTTAAAACGTGAAATGATGCCAGCTGGTCCTTGGGCAAAATGTCCCCATGCTTCACGTATATACGTATATAAATCTTGTAAAGGTGTTTCATAAAGTTTAATTTCATTAATAATTGGTGGGAATAGAATTTCCATTGCTTCAAATAAGCTGTAGTCGTATTGAACAAGTAGGGTTTCTAAGGTGCGGTTTAAATCTTGAGAGTCACTACCTCCTGCAGTAAGTGGTACATCAATCATTTCAGCTTGATCGCGTAATTTCGCAATTGTGTTAATTTCACCATTATGTCCGAGAATGCTAAATGGTTGTACACGAAAAAAATTAGATAATGTATTAGTAGAGTAGCGGTTATGTCCTAATGTCATAGTTGAAGCGATAAGCGGATGTTGTAAATCATTATAGTAGGCAACAAGCGTATCACCAGCACCTAGAACTTTATATACAACATGATCACGACTTAATGAAGCAACATGAATCGCTTCATTTTCTTCTATTTTTATTGTGACAGAAAATAATGTTTGCTCAATATTTGTAATTTCTTTTTCTGCGATAAGGGCAACTTGCCAAAATAAAGGTTCTTCTTGTTTACCAAGTGGACCGAGTGCATCGGAGTTTGTTACATCATCACTTTCGAAAATGATAGTAAAGTTTTTGTTGTTTAATTGCGTACGAATATAATCTTTTAAGACAGTAATGTTTTCTTTTTTATTTAGAAAAAAATGTCCAACGATAAAGTGGGGATGATCCACAATCGTTGGATTATATCCGCTACTTTTTAGTTTTTCATTCCAAAGCGTTTTTGGTATATCAATGTGAATGCCGATGCCATCGCCCTCGCCATTAATGAAACCAGCTCTATGATTCATTTTGACGAGTGATTGTATGCAAAGATCAATGTTTTCTTTTGTAGCAATTTTTCGTTTCTCCATAACGGAAACGATTCCACACGCATCATGTTCTGCATTTCTATAATCTCGAAATAAAGACGGTGTCCATGTATTTTTTTTATTGAGCATCCGTCAATCCCCCCTCTTATAAAAGTTAGAATAATCTTACTATTTAAGGTGCAAATCACCTTGTACACAGAGATAGTAATGCTGTAAAAGAATATAAAACAGATAATTATGAATAATTATACTATTAATACGGAATTTATGAAATAGAAAAAAGGAAAAAAGAAAGGTGAGCTTTCTTTTTTCCTTTTAATGACGGGATTATTTGCTATCTGCTAAAGCAGCAAATGCTCTGCCTACAGCTTCAATTGTATATTCAATATCTTCTTTTGTATGTTCTGTCGTTAAGAACCATGCCTCGTATTTAGACGGTGCTAAGTTAACTCCTTCTTGAAGCATTAGCTTGAAGAATTTACCGAACATTTCACCGTCTGTATCTTGTGCTGCATCGTAATCTTCAATTGTATTTGTTGTGAAGTATACAGTTAAAGCACCTTTTAGACGGTTTAATGTAATATCGATATTATGTTTCGCTGCTTGCTCTAAAATTCCTTTTTCAAGCATGGCACCAAGCTCATCTAATTTCTCATAAAGTCCTTCTTGTTGAAGAACTTCTAGACAAGCAATACCAGATGCCATAGAAGCAGGATTTCCTGCCATTGTACCTGCTTGATATGCAGGTCCAAGCGGAGCAACTTGTTCCATAATTTCTTTCTTACCACCATAAGCACCGATTGGAAGTCCGCCGCCAATAACTTTACCAAGCGCTGTTAAGTCTGGTGTTACGCCAAGTAAATCTTGAGCACCACCGTACATGAAGCGGAAAGCGGTAATAACTTCATCATAAATTACTAGTGCACCAGCTTCATGAACAAGTTCATTCACTTTTTCAAGGAATCCTGGTTTAGGCTCTACAATACCGAAGTTTCCAACGATCGGTTCTACAAGGATAGCTGCTACTTCATGACCCCATTTATCTAAAGCCTCTTTTAAAGTTTCTACATTATTAAATGGAACGGTAATAACTTCTTGTGCGATACTTTGTGGTACGCCAGCTGAGTCAGGAGTTCCTAAAGTAGAAGGACCAGATCCAGCTGCCACAAGTACTAAATCAGAATGACCGTGGTAACAACCAGCGAATTTCATGATTTTTGTGCGGCCTGTGTAAGCACGAGCAACACGAATTGTCGTCATTACTGCTTCAGTACCAGAGTTTACAAAGCGTACTTTATCTAAAGCAGGCATTGCCTCTTTTAACATTTTTGCAAATTTTACTTCTAGCGCTGTTGGTGTTCCGTAAAGTACACCATTTTCAGCAGCTGTTGTAATTGCTTTTGTTATATGCGGGTGAGCATGTCCAGTAATAATAGGACCGTATGCTGCTAAATAATCGATATATTTATTTCCGTCTACATCCCAGAAATAAGCACCTTTTCCACGTTCCATAGCAACAGGAGCGCCACCGCCAACTGCTTTAAAAGAACGAGAAGGACTATTAACGCCGCCAACGATATGTTCTAAAGCTTCTTTATGTAATGCTTCTGATTTTGTGAATTTCACTACCATTCATCTCCTTACAAAAATCTATGTATTATTCTAACATGTTTTTCGAAAAGACGTATTGTTTGTGATAGAGAAGGCAGTTGGGTAAACTATTCGTTGTGACATTTAGGAGGGGGGTCCGATTATGAAATCGGTAATTGAGGTACAAGGGTTACGTAAAGAATTTACAGCCTATTCAAGTCGTCCGGGTTTAAAGGGTGCATTTCGCGATTTATTAAATCGTAATTATAAAATAGTACCAGCAGTAAATGATGTATCTTTTACTGTAAAACAAGGTGAGATGGTTGGTTATATCGGTGAGAACGGTGCTGGTAAATCAACAACAATTAAAATGCTTACGGGGATTTTGACTCCGACATCAGGAGAGATTTTAGTAAATGGGATGAACCCACATAAGCAGAGAGAAGAATTTGTAAGAACCATTGGTGTTGTCTTTGGACAGCGCTCGCAACTTTGGTGGGATATTGCTGTACAAGAATCGTTTCGTTTATTAAAAAAAGTGTACGGTGTATCAGACGCTCAGTATAAAGAACATATGGAGCACGTAATTGAAACGTTAGATATTGGTCCTTTATTAGATAAGCCAGTTCGAAAGTTATCTCTAGGTCAAAGAATGCGTTGTGAATTAGCGGCAGCATTAATTCATAACCCACCGTTATTATTTTTAGATGAACCAACAATTGGGCTAGATGTACTTGTGAAATTGAAAATACGTGAATTTTTAAAAGAAATGAATGAACGTTATAAAACAACAATTTTATTAACAACCCATGATATTACTGATATTGAAGCATTATGTGAGCGTGTTATCATGCTGGATGAAGGAAATATTATGTATGACGGTTCTTTAAATAATCTTCGTACGCAGTGGGGAGCAGAGAAGGAAATACATTTTCAGTTTATTGCACCAGTTTCCTATCAGGCTTTATCAATGGTTATGCCAGATAGTCATGTCGTTTGGTTGAAAGCGAAAGAGGAAAACGCGTGGGTTGCAAAAATACCGAATGAAGAAGTTATTATTTCAATGCTTATTTCTAAAGTAGTACAAGCCTTTCAAATTAAAGATTTAAAAATTAATGAAGTGTCTACAGAGGAAATTATTCGTAACATTTATGAAGAAGGTATTAAACATGGGTAAGTATATTGAAATGATTCGAATTCGCTTTTTAATGATGCTTGCGTATCGCACAAATTATTATAGCGGGATTTTAATTTATACGATTAATATCGGTGCGTATTATTTTTTATGGCAAGCAATTTATAGCGGAAAAGAGAACATTGAAAGTTTATCTATTTCGCAAATGACTACGTATATCGCAATTGCGTGGATGGCACGTGCCTTTTATTTTAATAATATAGATAGGGAAATTGCGATGGAGATTCAAGAAGGACGTGTAGCGGTAGAACTGATTCGTCCATATAATTATTTAGGGATGAAAGTGATGCAAGGTCTTGGTGAAGGGATATTTCGTTTTGCATTCTTTTCAATTCCAGGTATGGTTATCGTTACGTTATTATTTTCATTGCAAATTACAACGAATTTTCAAACGTGGTTATATTTCTTCTTGTCTTTAATATTTAGTTTTATTATTAATACACAAATTAATTTAATGACGGGAATGCTCACGTTCTTCCTATTTAATAATAGTGGAATTATGTATGCAAAACGTGTTGTTATTGATTTATTTTCTGGTCTATTATTACCGATTAGTTTTTATCCGTTATGGGCCCAAAAGGCAATGATGTTTTTACCGTTTCAAGCCATTAGTTATATTCCGAGTATGATTTTTTCAGAAGGTATACAAGGAAGTAAATTGTATGAGGCATTATTATTCCAAGTAATTTGGGCAATTGTCCTTATTATTCCAATTGTACTCATGTGGAGAACGGCGAGAAAACGTCTAATTGTACAAGGGGGATGATGAGATGATATATATAAAACTATTTTTGCAATATGCAAGCCAATATATAAAAACAAAATTGGAGTATCGGGGCGATTTTATCGTTGGATTACTTTCTGATTTATCACTACAGGCTGTTAATTTAATCTTTATTCTCGTTGTGTTTGGGCATACACAAGCATTAAAAGGCTGGAGTAGAGAAGAAGTAATCTTTATTTATGGTTTCTTTTTAGTGCCGTTTGCCATTTTCTCAGCTTTCTTTAACATATGGGACTTTAATGATCGTTACATTATTAAAGGGGAGATGGATCGTATATTAACGAGACCGATTCATAGCTTGTTTCAAATTATATTAGAAAGAATGGAACTTGAGTCTTTAATTGGGGCCATTACAGGAATGATTGTAATGGGATATGCGGCTGTAGAGTTACAATTATCTTTTTACTGGTATGATTTCTTCTTATTTATATTGATGGTAGGAGGAGGCGCATTTGTATATGGAGGGATATTTGTTACGCTTGCGAGCCTTGGTTTTTGGTCAGATGCGAAAAGTTCAATTATGCCCCTTATGTATAACATAGGTAATTACGGGCGCTATCCTGTTAATATTTATAATCGTGTAATTCGTTTCATTTTAACGTTTGTTTTACCGTTTGCGTTTGTTGGAGTATATCCAGCAGCATACTTTTTAAGAAAAACAGAATGGAATAGTTATGCATTCGCGACGCCAATTGTTGGTGTTATCTGTTTTACGATTGCAATTACTCTTTGGAATCAAGGGGTAAAAAGGTACCGTGGTGCTGGGAATTAATTATAGAAGCTTGTTTGTTTCTAAGGGATAAATCCAATGGTCGTCTCATACATATAAAATGAGGTGGAGGACATGTTATGGGGATTTATTCTATTACTTGCAGCAATCGCTATTTTGAAAAGTGTCCAATTATTATGGAGTTCCTATTCAGATTCAACGCGTTTTTTTTCGCTGTATAATTTGGCCACATTATTTTTAATCTATACAACAGTACTGATCGCGTTTGGATTAAGTTACGTTGTATTAGAGGAAATGGGTTTCGCAGTTTTGAAAGAGGACGGAGAAAGTTTGAACGCTCATTCTTTTCAACTCGTTGAAGTTTGTTTATATTTTAGCGCAGTTACTTTATTGTCTGTTGGATATGGTGACATATCTCCGATTGGAATTGGGCGATGGATTGCAATTGCGGAAGCGCTAATTGGATATACATTACCGTTTGCTTTTGTGATGAGGTCTGTAATAGACAATGAAAAATAAGATAGCATTTGATATAGTAAAAGAAAAGAGTAGGAGTGATAACAATGATTACAGTAGGAGAAATGGCTCCAGATTTTACATTAGAGGGAAGTAACGGGGAACAAGTTCGCTTAGCTGATTTTCGTGGTAAAAATGTAGTTCTATATTTTTATCCGAAAGATATGACTCCAGGTTGTACAACTGAAGCGTGTGATTTCCGTGATGCGTATGGATTATTTCAAGAGAAGGACACGGTTATTCTTGGAGTGAGTCCGGATCCGGCAAATAGACATTTGAAATTCATTGAGAAGCATGAACTTCCATTTACACTTTTAGTAGACGAGGATCATAAAGTAGCAGAATTATACGATGTTTGGAAATTGAAAAAGAACTTTGGGAAAGAGTATATGGGAATCGAGCGTTCTACATTCCTTATTAATAAAGACGGTGAACTTGTAAAAGAGTGGCGTAAAGTGAAAGTGAAAGGACATATTGAGGATGTTCTTTCTTATATAAAATAAATCTACATTGGAGATAAAATATGCAGAAACAAGGCAAGTGTCTATACATATTTTACTGCCTTACATAAAGTGGAAGTGTAGGGCATACCTCCTCAGATGATAGTATTCCAAGTGCGATTATGTCGCACTTTTTTCTATGTAATATATGAAGAAAAAGGGAAAGATACATAAAAACAAGTCCTGAATATAAAAATAAACCACATACTTATAGTAGAAATATTGACGATTTATAAGAAAAGGAGTACACTCTTTATAAGAATTATAAAATAATAATCCGTATAGAATCGGGGTGCATGACGGTGGTCAAAGAAGAATTAAAAGAAGCGCTAGAAATGCTGAAAAATACGGGTGTACGCATTACTCCACAGCGTCATGCTATTTTAGAGTACCTTGTGGAATCAATGACGCACCCAACAGCGGATGATATTTATAAAGCATTAGAAGGTAAGTTTCCAAATATGAGTGTTGCAACTGTCTATAATAACTTACGTGTGTTTAAAGAGGTTGGACTTGTAAAGGAATTAACTTATGGAGACGCTTCAAGTAGATTTGATTATGTTACAAGTCAACATTATCATGTGATTTGCGAAAAATGTGGTAAGATTGTTGATTTTCCTTATGGAGGCTTGGAAAAGCTGGAAGAGGAAGCTGCGAAAACGACAGGCTTCGTTATCAATAGTCATCGCTTAGAAATTTATGGCGTTTGTCCAGAGTGTCATAAGGCGTAATATATAATAAAGAAAGAGGCTGACGGCTATACGTCAGCCTCTTTCTTTATTATATAAGGATTAGCGTGAGGTTAATCGGGATTTACAGTGCTAAGTTAGTAAGAAGGGTTAGATAAAAGTTTGTCGAATTTACTTTGTATTGGTGGAAATGAATTCTTGGAGGGGACATTTTGAAGAAATATGAGATTAAAAGTGACATTCCAACATTGGAAGAATATAAATATTTATGTGATTCTGTGGGATGGACTAATTATATGAACTTTGAGGTGGCGGAAATATCACTTCAAAATTCGATTTACTGTATAACAGTCAAGGATAATAATCAAATCATCGGCATGGGCAGAATTGTTGGTGATGGGGCTATCTATTTCTATATTCAAGATATAGTGGTTCATCCAGAGTATCAAAAGAATGGTATTGGAAAGAAAATAATGAATACTTTAGTAGAATACTTAAATCAGAATGCTCCAGATAAAGCATTTATTGGTTTGTTTGCGTCGCAAGGGAAAACATCATTCTACGAAAAATATGATTTTAAAGATTATTCGCCTAACATGACAGGGATGTTTACTGTTATTTCGAAAAAATAGGTGTAATAAATTTAATAAAACAATTAAAAAGTTGATTTCTTAAGAAATCAACTTTTTAATGAGTTGAAACGTTTGTAGTGTTGCAAACTCGTATTTCCCTTGATACTTATGATTTATAACTCTTCTTATTATACTTTTCATCAAATTCTTTTCCTTCTAGATCTCGATCTAGTGTTAAAGGTTGATTGCAGTGCATACATGCATCGACACGGCCGAGCATTTTTGTTGGCTTATCACAGCTTGGACAAATAATTTGGATAGTCTTAGTAGATAACATACCAATCCAAAAGTAAACGACAGTGCTAGCGATAACAGCTAAAAAGCCAACCATCATAAATGTTGTCATAATAATAATGTTTTCGCGGAAAAAGACACCTAAGTATGCAATGAAGAGGCCGATAAATACTAAACTTAATGCAAAGGTCCGGATTTTATTGATTTTGTTTGAATACTTAATGCTCATTCTCACCACACTCCTATAATAATAATATAACATAAAATTTAGAATTTTCACTCTCGTGTAAATTGATAAAGGGATAATATATGAAATGGATAGGAGGGGAGCCATGAAGAATGAATGGGTGCTATAATGATTTTTACAGCGATTTTTAAGTTTTTAACGGGATGTGAAATTTTTTTATAAAAAGTATTGACCCTGTATATACTGCATGATATATTAATAACCGTCGCTGATGCGGAAACGCAGAAAACGACAAAAAAGAAATTGAAAAACTTAGTTGACATCGAAAAATGAAGATGTTAACATAAGGAAGTCGCAAATGAGCGACCAAGTAGTTCTTTGAAAACTGAACGAAACAAACAACGTGAAACGTCAATTTTTATTTTT
>NZ_FNUW01000028.1:0-73081 GCF_900108285.1 Bacillus sp. ok061
GTAATATAAAATGGAATTGGTATTTTATAAAAATATAATTTTATAAAAATTGTAATTGAAAAAAGGTTAAAAAATGAAGATGATTAGTTACTAGATTTTTGGAGAGGGCTTGATTTTCTAAGGAAAATAGGTGGAGGTAAAAAGAAGTGATAGGAGGATATAGTACACAAAATATTATTTCAATATAAATAAAAATCATTAAAATGATTATGTAAAAGACGGTTTCGTACAATATCGAAACCGTCTTTTTGTGTTGATTAGTGCTGGTTTTGTTTTCGAGCCTGCTCTGGTGTATCAAGTCCAGTTGCACCTGGATACTGTAGTGATTGATTACGATCAGATTCAACGCGGCGCGATTCTCGCAGTTTTCGTTCTTGGCGATCTTTACCCATAATGAATAACACCTCCTTGTTAAAAGTGTTGCTGTTATAAGAAAAAACTATGCGTAAATAAAATGGATTAACTTTCATAAAAAGTTCCCATAATGGAAAACATAGGAGGTGAAGTTGATGGATGGAAGTACTTTTTATTTTATAGCTTGGATAGGGTGGATTGTCGTAACCTTTTTTATGAAAAAGGACCCTATTCGGTGGAAGTTAGGCGCTTGTATATTGATTTTTATAATTTGCTCTCCGTTACATGTAACGATTGCCTCATTCATGGTATCAGTAAATGCTCTTTTACTTTGTATTATTTCTTTTATAGGGATCACGCTATATTCTGTTTGGAAAAAATTATATAGCTTACTTTCGGCACTTATTATTGCAATGTTATATACAAGTTTTCATCTGTTAGAGGTATATGATCCGATTTGGATTGTGGTGGATAGAGTGTTTCTGCTAAGTAGTGCTCTTGTGTATGCATCGGTGTTATTGCATGGGGATCGCATATTACGATTATGTTCCCTATATGTAGGGATGTTACAAGGAGAGTTGCTAGTGACATTTATTTTTCGGAAATTGAATTTTCCATATGATTACGGTAGTTTAGCATTTTTTGATATCGTCGCCGTTTCTACATTATTCATGGCAGTATTGTTTTGGATTGCAAAAGCATCAGTATACATGGAACAGTTTAAGAGAAAAACACGTAAAAGAAAGGCGAGGGTAATACATGACTGAATATACACCAGCCATTTTATGCGGCGTAATAGCGGGTACAGTTACAAGGTTGTTAATGCTTCGGACGGATACGCGGCAATATCCGACGAGGCTGCATGGGAAAATTATTCATATTGCAATGGGGTTAATTGCAGCAGCTTTAGGAGCGATTGCAATCCCGTCTATTTTGAAAAAAGATTTTTCTGCCATTACATTTCTTACGTTAGCAGCAACACAATTTCGTGATGTACGTAATATGGAAAGAAATACGCTTCAACAATTAGATGGATATGAGCTCGTACCGCGTGGAAATACATATATTGAAGGAATTGCATTGGTTTTTGAAAGTCGCAACTATTTGGCGATGTTAACGTCGTTTGCAACGACGTTTGCGTATATAGGATTCCGTTCATGGATTGCTGGAGTAATTATGGCTATAATCGCATTTTTTATTGCGAAAAAATTAATGTCTGGAAAAAGGCTACATGATCTTGTTGAAATTGAGCACGTTCCGCTTCGTTTTGAAGGGGCAGGACTGTATATTGATAATATTTATATTATGAATATTGGATTGCCGGCGAGGCAAGAAGAGATTATGAAATATGGCATGGGGTTTATTTTAAAACCGAAATCAATTGATGCGATGGTTACAATCTCAAATTTAGGGCAACGACAAGCTATTTTACACGATGTTTCGGTGGCGTTAGGGATTTATAGAGATTCTGGTACACCAGCGCTTGTACCGTTAGCAAAGCGTGATTTAGAGGATGGCAGGGTTGGAATCTTTGTCTTACCGCAAGATCAAGATGCAGAGAAAGCGATAAGTGTCATAGGAAATGTACCAACGTTAGAAAGTGCTGTCCATATGTCATCGGAAGCCCCGAAAGGAAGGGGAGATAAGAGATGATGTTAGAAAGCGTTATCCTGGCAGTTATTACAACAGCGCCAGAAAAATTTGCAGGTGGTGCTCCTTTATTTGTTTGTGAGTCGATGGAGGAACTAGAATTTGTTGCAAATAATTTAGAGGCAATTTTAGATGGTATTGCACATCGCTTACAAGAGAATGTATATATTATTGTGAAACATTAGGAACGTGTGTTATAATGTGAGGTGTTTTGATACGTTGAGAAATATTCTGGAATGCAAATCCCTTCTTGCACAAAGAAGGGTTTTTTACATAATAAACAGAAGCAAGTTGAAAGGATGAAAGTATATGCCGAAACCAGTAATAGCAATAGTAGGCCGCCCGAACGTAGGAAAATCTACTATTTTCAATAGAATAGTTGGAGAAAGAGTTTCAATCGTAGAAGATATCCCAGGTATAACTCGAGACCGTATTTATAGTGCGGGAGAATGGTTAAATCATGAGTTTAACATTATTGATACAGGTGGAATTGATATTGGAGACGAGCCGTTCTTGACACAAATTCGTCAACAGGCGGAAGTTGCGATTGATGAAGCAGATGTTATCATTTTTATGACGAATGGTCGCGATGGTGTAACTGCAGCGGATGAAGAAGTTGCTAAAATTTTGTATCGTTCTAAAAAACCAATTGTACTTGCGGTAAATAAAGTTGATAATCCAGAAATGCGTAGTGATATTTATGATTTTTATTCATTAGGATTTGGCGAGCCATTCCCGATTTCAGGTACACACGGTTTAGGGCTTGGTGATTTGTTAGATGAAGCTGCAAATCATTTTCCAAAGATTGAAGAAGAGGCGTATGACGATGAAACAATCCGTTTCTCTTTAATTGGACGTCCAAATGTAGGGAAATCATCGCTTGTAAATGCACTTCTTGGTCAAGAACGTGTAATTGTAAGTAATATCGCAGGAACGACGCGTGATGCTGTCGATACACCATATAGTAAAGATGATCAAGATTATGTAATCATTGATACAGCTGGTATGCGTAAAAAAGGAAAAGTATATGAAAGTACAGAAAAGTATAGTGTACTTCGTGCACTTAGAGCAATTGAACGTTCTGACGTTGTTTTAGTTGTTTTAGACGGAGAAGAAGGAATTATTGAGCAAGATAAAAAAATCGCTGGATATGCTCATGATTCAGGACGAGCTGTTATTATCGTTGTAAACAAATGGGATGCAGTGAAAAAAGATGAAAAAACAATGAAAGCATTTGAAGAAAATATCCGTGCTCATTTCCAATTCTTGGATTATGCGCCGATTGTATTCTTATCTGCAAAAACGAAAAAACGTACACAAACGTTATTACCGGTTATCAATGAGGTAAATGAAAGCCATAGCATCCGTGTACAAACAAACGTATTAAACGATGTAATTATGGATGCGGTAGCGATGAATCCAACACCGACTCATAATGGTAGCCGTCTGAAAATCTTCTATGCGACACAGGTTGCGGTAAAACCACCGACATTTGTTGTGTTTGTAAACGATACAGAATTAATGCACTTTTCATATGAGCGCTTCTTAAAGAATCGTTTACGTGAAGCGTTCGGTTTTGTAGGAACGCCGATTCACATTATCGCTCGAGCAAGAGACTAATGGAGAGGATGTGATTTTATGACAAAAATCACAGTAGTAGGAGCAGGTAGCTGGGGAACAGCGTTAGCGATGGTATTAGCTGACAATGGACATGATGTACGTATTTGGGGAAATCGCTCAGAACTTATGGATGAAATGAATACGAAACATGAGAATAGTCGATATCTTCCAGGCATTACATTGCCAAGCACAATCGTAGCCTACTCTTCTTTAGAAGAAGCATTAGTAGATGTAAATACAGTACTGCTAGTAGTACCGACGAAAGCGTACAGAGATGTATTACAAGAGATGAAAGAAATTGTTACAGAACCGATTACTTGGATTCATGCGAGTAAAGGGATTGAACCTGGTACGTCAAAACGTATTTCGGAAGTGATCGAGGAAGAAATTCCAGAGAACTTAATTAAAGATGTTGTTGTATTGTCTGGACCGAGTCATGCTGAAGAAGTTGGTTTACGACAAGCGACAACAGTTACGTCTGCAGCAAAGCGTATGGAAGCGGCTGAGGAAGTACAAGATTTATTTATGAATAGTTATTTCCGTGTATACACAAATCCAGATATCGTTGGAGTTGAACTTGGTGGTGCGTTAAAAAATATTATCGCATTAGCTGCTGGTATAACTGATGGTCTTGGATTAGGTGATAATGCAAAAGCGGCATTAATGACACGTGGTTTAACAGAGATTGCTCGTTTAGGAAGAAAAATGGGCGGGAATCCGTTAACGTTTGCTGGTCTAACTGGTATGGGAGACTTAATTGTAACTTGTACAAGTGTTCATAGTCGAAATTGGCGTGCTGGAAATATGCTTGGAAAAGGATACTCTTTAGAAGAAGTGTTAGAAAGCATGGGTATGGTTGTGGAAGGTGTAAGAACAACGAAAGCTGCTCATGAATTGGCAGAGAAAATGGAAGTTGAAATGCCGATTACAGCTGCTTTATATGACGTGCTGTTCAATGGAAATAACGTAAAAGATGCGGTAGGCTCATTGATGGGACGTGTTCGAAAACATGAAGTGGAAGCTATACCTGACTTACTGTAAAGAAAAGCGACAGAAGTACATTCGTACTTCTGTCGCTTTTTTATTTTATGGGTCTTTTCACCATTTTTTTATTTTTGCATAGGATGAAGAGTAACTTGAGGAGAGGGTGAAAAGAATGGATAATAACATTTTTAATAATATTGAGAAGGAAGCGAAAGTAAATAAAGAGGATATTTTTAAATTAGCATCATCCGTGCAAAATGCGAATTTACGTGATGAAACTGTACTTCGTCAATTAATTCATCAAGTGGCTCTTATGGCGGGACGTGAAGTGCCGAAAGAGCAAGAGGATCAAATTGTAAAAGCGATTATTAATAATAATATGCCAGCAGATTTTGGCTCGTTAAGCAAAATGTTTAAAAAATAAATTATGAGAAACAAAGAGTTTGTAGATTGCATATGATAGCCATGAAAGAATGGGAATAGAGCTGTTTTTGGGCATATTTGGTCAACCGAAGCGAGAGATACAATCGCTTCGGTTTTATTTTTATCTAGATTGGTGGAAAATACTGAAAAACCTATTGATTAAAGTTACATATTCGTAATTTGTAGTAAAATGTTCTTTTTGTATTTGTTTAAAGATTTTAATTTGTTAAAATAGTATAAAAATAGATTAATAAAAAGGGGTGTGTATATGTCAGAAGGGCTTATGAAAATGTGGCTGGCTTTAGGGGCAATTGGATTTATGTTTTTTGCAGTAAGCTTTATTTTATTAAGTAGACATAAAATAAAGAATAAATTCTTGAAAGGGATTACAGCGTTAGTAGCGTACACCCTTATGGTTGTGTCAGGAATTGTTATTTTTCTTGTTGTATTTAGTGGACCTGTACAGCAGTAAATGGAATGGTCTCGAAAATACTACATACGGAGCAAGTTATATTAGTATGAAAAGGTGATGCTAGTGAAAAAAGTCCATATTATTTTAATATTTTGTTGTATGAGCCTTTTAACGGGGTGTCTGTATCCGAAAGAAAATATGAAGCAAAATGCGGTTCCTTATGAAGATCAGCTGCAGGTTGTTCAAAAAGCTGTTGTGACATTTAAGGAGCAAAATGATGGGATATTGCCAATTAAGACGAGGGATATGAGTACACCTATTTATCAAAAGTATCCAATCGATTTTCAACAGATTGCCCCGCGTTACATACAAGAAGCGCCAGGAAATGCATATGAAAGTGGAGGAGTATATCAATACGTATTAATAGACGTTGAAACAAATCCAACAGTAAAGTTAATTGATGTTAGGATGGCTGAACAAATTCAGGAATTATCTTTAAAGCTTAGGATGTATCGTGATGAACATCAATATCCACCTTTTAAAAAAGTAATTTCAGATGGTGTATATGAATTGGATTTCAAAAAACTAGGATATAAAGATGTGCCACAAGTGACAAGTCCATATTCTGGTAAAGGGCTTCCTTTTGTAATTAATGAAAAAGGAGAAGTTTTTGTTGATTATAGAATCGACTTATATGACGCTTTGAAAAAAAATGAAGGGCAGTTTACGGAGGGAGAAGATATTCGAAATATACTTTCGAAAGGTTCCCCGTTTGTACCAGCTTATTCTTTACCGTACACAGTAAAGGACGGAGAACCAATTTTTTTAAAATCATAAGTCATGAACCTTTCTTTTAGTGAATAAGTTCTAGAAGAAAGGTTTTTTATGTTATACAACTTACGATGCAAACAAAAGATATTTTTTAATAGTCATATGAAATTGGACAAAATTATATGATATATTGTCCGAACTTCTAGAATACCATTATATTATATCAGATATTATAGGCAACGTTAGAGAAGGTATTAGTTGACTATAAACGCGGAATTATTCCCAAAAATTTTGAGGGAGGGAATCACTTGGAAAAGGTAGATATTTTTAAAGATATTGCAGAACGAACAGGCGGTGATATTTATTTTGGAGTTGTAGGAGCTGTTCGAACAGGGAAATCAACATTCATTAAAAAATTTATGGAACTTGTAGTTATTCCAAATATTGAGAATGAGTCTGACCGTCAAAGAGCGCAGGATGAATTGCCTCAAAGTGCTGCTGGTCGTACAATTATGACGACGGAACCGAAGTTTGTTCCAAACCAAGCGGTTTCTATCGAAGTAGATGAAGGACTTGAAGTGAATATTCGATTAGTAGATTGTGTTGGATATACGGTTCCAGGAGCGAAGGGCTATGAAGATGAGAATGGCCCGCGCATGATTAATACCCCTTGGTATGAAGAACCTATTCCATTCCATGAAGCTGCAGAAATCGGCACGCGTAAAGTAATTCAAGAACATTCAACAATTGGTGTTGTAATTACAACAGATGGAACAATTGGTGAAATTCCAAGAAGAGATTATATAGAGGCAGAAGAACGCGTTGTAAATGAATTGAAAGAAGTAGGAAAACCTTTCATTATGATAATTAATACGGTACAGCCGTATCATCCAGATACAGAGCAATTACGCCAAAGTTTATCAGAAGAATATGATATCCCGGTTATTGCAATGAGTGTGGAGAGTTTAAGAGAAACAGATGTATATAATGTACTTCGTGAAGCGCTATTTGAATTCCCTGTATTAGAAGTGAATGTGAACCTTCCAAGCTGGGTAATGGTGCTAAATGAAGGGCATTGGTTGCGTCAAAGTTATCAAGAAGCAGTTCAAGAAACTGTGAAGGATATAAAACGTCTTCGTGATGTGGATCGCGTTGTTTGGCAGTTTAGTCAATATGAATTTATTGATCGAGCGAGCTTAGCTGGCATTGATATGGGGCAAGGTGTGGCGGAGATTGATTTATATGCGCCAGATGAATTATATGATCAGATTTTAAAAGAAGTAGTAGGGGTAGAAATTCGAGGGAAAGATCATTTATTGAAGCTTATGCTCGATTTATCTCATGCGAAAACAGAATACGACCAAGTCGCAGACGCACTGCGTATGGTTAAGCAAACAGGATATGGTGTAGCAGCGCCTGCGCTAGCAGATATGAGCTTAGATGAGCCAGAAATTATTCGTCACGGTTCAAGGTTTGGTGTGAAGTTAAAAGCGGTAGCGCCATCCATTCATATGATTAAAGTAGATGTAGAGTCAACGTTTGAACCGATCATTGGTACTGAAAAGCAAAGTGAAGAATTAGTTCGTTATTTAATGCAAGATTTTGAAGATGACCCGTTATCAATTTGGAATTCTGATATATTTGGACGTTCGCTTAGCTCGATTGTTCGAGAAGGAATTCAGGCGAAATTATCCTTAATGCCAGAAAACGCTAGATATAAATTAAAAGAAACGCTAGAAAGAATTATTAATGAAGGATCTGGCGGATTAATTGCGATTATACTATAAGAAAAATCCCTCTCATTGTAGAGGGATTTTTTGTTTTTTTTGATTATAAAATAGAAAAATAAACAGTCATTATCTAATACATTGTTGTAAATTGTCAAGTTTCATCAGATTTTCACATTTTCACAGTAACAATTTCCTTAAAAATATTGAATTATAAAGGAGAATCGTATAATATAGGCGTTGATAATGATTTATCTACATCTTTGTAGTATAGAATTTGTAAAAATTGCCTACAAATGAAAGTAAGACTCATTTTATGATCATTATACAGTCTTATCTTTGGGAGGAGGTGAATGGCATGAACAAGACAGATTTAATCAATGCTGTTGCAGAAGCAAGTTCCCTTTCTAAAAAGGACGCAACAAAAGCAGTAGACGCTGTTTTTGATTCTATCTTAGAAGCTTTAAAACAAGGTGATAAAGTACAACTGATCGGATTCGGTAACTTCGAAGTTCGTGAGCGTGCGGCTCGTAAAGGTCGTAACCCACAAACAGGTGAGGAGATTGAAATCGCTGCAAGTAAAGTACCTGCATTCAAACCTGGTAAAGCGTTAAAAGATGCGGTTAAATAATCCTTACATATTAACAGGGAAGAAGAGTTTCCTTTTTGGGAACTCTTCTTTTTGCTTTTAAAAACATAAATATGCTAGAATGTGTTCGTATCACTTTTAGGTTTTCGGGAGGGCTAGCGGATGGCAAAAGTTAATTTAGAACAAATTGAACATGCAGTACGCCTTATTTTAGAGGCGATTGGGGATGATCCAAATCGTGAGGGAGTACTTGATACACCAAAACGTGTTGCAAAAATGTACGCAGAAGTGTTCTCAGGTATGCATGAAGATCCGAAAGAGCATTTGCATAAAGTATTCGGAGAAGATCACGAAGAGCTTGTACTAGTAAAAGATATACCATTTTATTCGATGTGTGAGCATCATTTAGTTCCATTCTATGGAGTTGCTCACGTTGCATATATTCCGCAAGGTGGAAAGGTGACAGGGTTAAGTAAATTAGCTCGTACTGTAGATACAATTGCACGTCGTCCACAACTGCAAGAACGTATTACATCAACAGTAGCGAACTCTATTATGGAAGTACTAGAGCCTCATGGTGTAATGGTAGTAGTAGAAGCAGAACATATGTGTATGACGATGCGTGGTGTGAAAAAACCAGGTGCGAAAACAGTAACGACAGCAGTGCGTGGTGTGCTTGAAAATGATGCTGCAGCGCGCAGTGAAATTTTATCGTTTATTAAAACGAAGTAAAGAAAAGCGGGAAACTGCTTTTCTTTTTTTTTTTAGTAAATAAATGATATAGTTTTAGCTAGACAGAGTGAGATTAGAAAAATTGCTTACATGAATGGTAGGTGTAGCCAAGTTTTGGTTATAGAAAATAGAGTGTATGTGTTATAATAAGTTTTATGAATTAGAAAACAAGGGTGATTTTTTGTGTGTGACATCTACGGAGGGTATGCGGGTATAAAAGAGAAATTGATGGAGAAATTACGCCATCCTTATTTTATAAACTATATTGAAGAACCATTTATTGATGAAGAAAAGATAGCATTGTTATATGGTGCTTTAAAGAGTGCAAACTTACATATAGAACAAATTGAGCATTACGTAGTAACGATTATGCTTGTACAAATTGCGCTTGATACGCATGAAAAGGTATCAAATAAAGCAGGCGAGGAAGCGATTGAATCGCATAAATGTCGTCAATTAACAGTACTTGCAGGCGATTACTATAGTGGACTATATTATTATTTATTGTCTATGAATCGTGATATTGTTTTAATTCGTGCACTTGCTGAAGGAATTAAAGAGATAAATGAACACAAAATTATGTTATACCAAAAAGCGCATGAAACGACGGATGACATAATGAAAAGCGTAGTAACGATTGAGTCTGCACTCCTTCAAAAAACATGTGATCATTTTCATTTATCACATTGGAAGCCATTTATCACATACGTATTAGGTGGAAATCGCCTTCAAAAAGAAATTCAATTGTATGCTGATAAACAACATTCACCTGTTTTTCAAGCGATGCAAGATGCTTTAGGGGATAAAGCAGAAGTAGTGATTAATAGTTGGATGATGGAATTGAGAAAGAAAGAAAAACAATTTTTAGAAAATCACATAGACATTAATGAAATAAATTCTGTGTTAAGGGATAAATAGAAGACATAAGCAATTTTACATTGGAAGAAGGTACGAGCATGCAACAATCAAAAGAAGAAAGAGTACATGACGTATTTGAAAAGATTTCTGATAAATACGATGTGATGAATTCTGTAATTAGTTTTCAAAGACATAAAGCGTGGCGTAAAGAAACGATGCGAATTATGGATGTACAACCAGGCAGTCAAGCGCTTGATGTATGCTGTGGAACCGCAGATTGGACAATTGCACTAGCTGAAGCGGTAGGTGAACAAGGAAAGGCTGTTGGCTTAGACTTCAGTGAAAATATGTTATCTGTCGGTAAGCAAAAGGTAGAGGCATTACAATTAAAACAAGTAGAACTTCTACATGGGAATGCAATGGAACTTCCGTTTGAAGATAATACGTTTGATTATGTAACGATTGGGTTTGGTTTACGTAACGTACCGGATTATATGCACGTATTAAAAGAAATGACGCGTGTAGTAAAACCAGGTGGAAAAGTAATCTGTTTAGAAACATCTCAACCAACAATGATTGGTTTTCGACAAGGGTATATTTTATACTTTAAATATATCATGCCGTTATTTGGAAAGATGTTTGCGAAAAGTTATAAAGAATATTCATGGCTTCAAGAATCTGCTAGTACGTTCCCAGGGATGAAAGAACTGGCTCAAATGTTTGAGCAAGCTGGACTTGAACGTGTGCAAGTGAAACCATTTACTTTTGGGGTAGCAGCGATGCATTTAGGTATTAAACCAGAATCAAAATAGAAAAAAGAAGTTTTAGGTTAAGGTGAACAATATGAAGTTACAACTTATGTACTCTTTTTTACGATCGGATATTAATGTAATAGAAAAAGAATTAAAAAAGACAGTCGCTTCTGAACAGCCATTAGTAGAAGAGGCAGCATTACAGCTTATTGAAGCTGGTGGGAAGCGAATTCGTCCTGTATTTGTGTTGCTTGCAGGGAAATTTGGAGATTATAAGTTAGATGCAATTAAGCATGTTGCTGTTGCGTTAGAACTTATTCATATGGCTTCTCTTGTTCACGATGATGTTATTGATGCTGCATTTTTACGACGCGGCAGTGCGACTGTGAATGCAAAATGGGGAGATCGTATTGCGATGTATACAGGGGACTATCTGTTCGCTAAGTCTCTTGAATGTATAACAAACATCGAAATCCCAGAGGCGCATCAAGCGTTATCACATACTATTTTAGAAGTCTGTAAAGGTGAAATTGAACAAATTAAAGATAAATACAATTATGACCAGAATTTAAGAACGTATTTAAGAAGAATAAAGCGAAAAACAGCATTATTAATTGCCGCGAGTTGTCAATTGGGAGCGATTGCTGCTGGTGCTAATCGTGATACGGTAAATCGTTTATTTTGGTATGGGTATTTTGTAGGAATGTCTTATCAAATTATTGATGACATTTTAGACTTCGTTTCCACAGAAGAGAAACTTGGAAAACCTGCTGGCGGAGATTTACTACAAGGGAATATTACACTTCCTGCTTTATATGCGATGGAAGATCCAGCACTTCGTCAGAAAATCATATCTGTACACGAAAATACAACAGCAAGTGAAATGCAAGAAATTATTGATGCTGTAAAAAATAGTACAGCAATTGATCAAGCATTTGCGTTTAGTGAACGTTATTTACATAAAGCTTTAGAAATAATAAAACCACTCCCACGTGGACAAGCAAAGTACGCATTACAAAATGTTGCAAAGTATATTGGAAAACGAAAATTTTAATGTTTATTCTAAAAAATAAAATAATCTCTCTATTTCAAAACTATTGCACAATTGTGATAATATGTGTGTGGGGATATACAATTACATACATAATTCAGAAGTGGAGAGATTTTTTATGGAAAAAACATTTCTAATGGTAAAACCAGATGGTGTACAACGTGCCTTCATTGGGGAAATTCTAGCTCGTTTTGAGAAAAAAGGCTTTCAATTAGTTGGTGCAAAATTAATGCAAGTCACTCCGGAAATTGCTGGACAACACTACGCTGAGCATAAGGAAAAACCTTTCTTTGGTGAGTTAGTAGACTTTATTACATCTGGACCTGTATTCGCAATGGTATGGCAAGGTGAAGGTGTAGTAGATACAGCGCGTAACATGATGGGGAAAACAAGACCACATGAAGCAGCTCCTGGAACAATTCGTGGAGATTTCGGTGTAACTGTTGCGAAAAATATTATTCATGGTTCTGATTCTTTAGAAAGCGCAGAGCGCGAGATTGCTATTTTCTTTAAAGAAGAAGAATTAGTTGACTACTCAAAATTAATGAATGAATGGATTTACTAATTATTTTGAAATAATTTGTAAACGCTTTAATCACTGTGATAATAGTAAAAAGTGCAAGGAGAATAGGGGTATTCTTCTTGCGCTTTTTTTATTTTCAATTAGTTACGAAGTTTGAGCTGTTATGATATATTGATATTTAAATTAGGCCTATCGGAAATATAGAATAAGAAAATGGTCGATTTATGATATAATTTCTTTAATATTTTTAGAATGATAAAAGTTAATATAGTGAGATAAATACATATACGAAAAGAGGAATAACGTATGCGATATATTACAGCTGGTGAATCTCATGGTCCGCAACTTACAACGATTATAGAAGGTGTTCCAGCAGGATTGTCTTTAGTAGCGGATGATATAAACGAAGAGTTAGCTAGAAGACAAAAGGGATATGGGCGTGGTAGACGCATGCAAATTGAAACGGATCAAGTGCAAATTTTAAGTGGTGTTAGACATGGAGAAACATTAGGTTCCCCTATTGCACTCGTTGTTGAAAATCGTGATTTTGCACATTGGACAAAAGTTATGGGTGCAGAACCTTTAACGGAACAAGAAGAAAAAGAGATGAAAAGGAAAGTGACAAAACCAAGGCCTGGGCATGCTGATTTAAATGGTGCAATTAAATATGGTCATAGAGATATGAGAAATGTACTGGAACGTTCCTCAGCGCGTGAAACGACGGTGCGTGTTGCTGCTGGTGCGGTTGCTAAAAAGGTGTTAGCAGAACTTGGTATTAAATTGGCGGGCCATGTAATTGAAATTGGCGGTGTACAAGCTAAGGAGGTTACGTATAGTTCAATTGAAGACTTAAAGAGTATTACAGAAGCATCACCTGTACGTTGCTTAGATGAAGAAGCTGGTAACCAAATGATGAAAGCAATTGATGGTGCGAAAGCAAATGGTGATTCAATCGGTGGAATCGTTGAAGTAATTGTGGAGGGAATGCCAATTGGAGTAGGTAGCTACGTGCATTATGATCGAAAACTGGATGCGAAATTAGCAACTGCAATTATGAGTATTAATGCTTTTAAAGGTGTCGAGATTGGAATTGGTTTTGAAGCAGCACATAGACCGGGAAGTGAAGTTCATGATGAAATTCTGTGGAATGAGGAGCATGGATATACACGAAGAACAAATAATGCAGGTGGATTAGAAGGCGGTATGACGACTGGAATGCCAATTGTTGTGCGAGGTGTGATGAAACCGATACCTACACTTTATAAACCTCTTCAAAGTGTAGATATTGATACGAAAGAGCCTTTTACAGCGAGCATTGAACGTTCAGATAGTTGTGCAGTGCCAGCAGCTAGTGTCGTTGCAGAAGCAGTTGTGGCTTGGGAATTAGCGACAGCTTTAATAGAACAATTCGGATTAGATCGTATGGAACTAATTCGTGAAAATATCGAGAAACATAATGAATATGCGAGGGGATTTTAATGGGAAACATACATATTCAAACGAAATCAAAAGAATATGATGTACATGTTGGTAAAGAAGCGTTGTCACACTTAACAACGATCGTTCAAAGTATGCAGCCCGCGGTATCTAACGTAATGATCATTTCAGATGAAGCTGTTGCATCACTGCATTTACAGACAGTTATCGATGCATTACAAGTAGAGCAGGACGTGTTTTCGTTTGTTGTACCAAGTGGCGAAAAAGAGAAGTCTTTCGAAAATTTCTATGCAGCTCATACGTCAGCTCTTGAAAATAAATTAGATAGAAATTCTTTAATTCTTGCACTTGGAGGCGGAATGATTGGAGATTTAGCTGGTTTTGTTGCTGCGTCGTTTATGCGTGGTATTCGCTTTGTGCAGGTTCCGACGACTTTATTAGCGCACGATAGCGCAGTGGGTGGGAAAGTAGCGATTAATCATCCGTTAGGTAAAAATATGATTGGTGCATTCCATCAGCCAGAAGCAGTAGTATATCATACACCGTTTTTACAGTCTCTTCCTGAAAAAGAGTGGCGTTCAGGTTATGCAGAGGTGATAAAGCATGCTCTTATTGGTGATGTGGAGCTATATCATTGGTTAAAAGAAGAAGTGCAAACATTAGCGGATCTTCGTGATGAGAAGTTAATCCATATATTAACGAAGGCGATTCCTGTAAAGGCAAATGTTGTATCACAAGATGAAAAAGAGAAGGGTGTACGTGCCCATTTGAACTTTGGACATACGTTAGGACATGCTCTTGAAAAAGAGCTAGGGTATGGAAATATTACTCACGGTGACGGCGTAGCGGTGGGAATGTTATTCGCCATATTTTTAAGTGAGCAAGTGTACAAGGTTGATCTTGCTTATGAAGATATGAAGCAGTGGTTCTTGAAATACGGCTATCCAAAAATGCCAAGAGATTTGAATGTAGAGCGCCTTGTTAAATTGATGAAACAAGATAAGAAAGCAAATGCAGGAGCAATTCATATGGTGCTTATGCAGGAATATGGGGTAGTGAATGTCGTATCTATTTCAGATGAGACTGTTCATATTGCGTTAGAGGCATTTCAAAAAGATATGGTTTAAAATGATAGCGAAGTGCTGTGAAGTGCTCATTTAGAGGTATTCTCGTAATAGTGACGGTAATGATAAGCGATTATAGTAAGGGATTATAACCGTATTGTAATTGAATAAAATGACTGGGGGAAGAAAAATGAGAGTGAAAGAGCAATTGTTAACTTTGAGAGCATATGTACCTGGGAAAAATATTGAAGAAGTAAAAAGGGAATATGGGTTATCAAAAATTGTGAAATTAGCATCGAACGAAAATCCATTCGGTTGTTCAGCACGCGTAACAGAAGCATTAACTTCTTTAGCGAGTCAATACGCTCTTTATCCAGATGGATATGCATTTGAACTTCGGACAAAAGTAGCAGAGCAGTTAGGTGTCAAAGCAGAACAACTGTTATTTGGTAGTGGATTAGATGAAGTCATTCAAATGATTAGCCGTGCATTACTACACGAAGGAACAAATATTGTAATGGCGAATCCAACATTCTCGCAATACCATCACCATGCTGTTATTGAAGGAGCAGAAGTTCGTGAAGTACCACTAAAAGATGGCATTCATGATTTAGATGCGATGTTACAGCAAGTGGATGATAAAACGAAAATTGTATGGATTTGTAATCCGAATAATCCGACAGGTACATATGTTGAAAAACAAAAATTACTTTCATTTTTAGAATCAGTTCCTAAGTCGGCTCTCGTTATTATGGACGAAGCATATTATGAATACGCGGAAGCAGAAGACTATCCGCAAACATTACCACTTCTTGAAAAATATGAAAATCTTATGGTTTTACGCACGTTTTCAAAAGCATATGGTTTAGCTGCTTTTCGTATCGGATATGCGATTGGGGATGCGAAGTTAATCGGACAGCTAGAAGTAGCGAGGTTACCATTCAATACATCAACTGTAGCGCAATCTGTAGCACTCGCTGCATTAGAAGATCAAGCCTTTTTACAAGATTGTGTGCAAAAGAATGCTGAAGGTCTAAATCAGTATTATGCATTTTGTAAAGAATATAGCGTATTCTATTATCCATCTCAAACAAATTTCATTTTCTTAAAACTTGGTATACCAGGTAATGAAGCTTTCGAACGATTAATGAAAAAAGGATATATCGTTCGTTCAGGTGCTGCATTTGGTATCGATGATGGTATTCGTATTACTGTCGGTTTGAAAGAAGAAAATGATGAAATTATAGAGTTGCTGAAAGAGCTTGTAAATGAGAAAGTACAGAAAGAAGAAACATATTCTTAAGAGATTGTGAAGGCTCCTATTATAGGAGCCTTTTTTATCGTATTAAAAATAAAGGTTGAAGACTAGTAATTAAGTTGTTCTGTAAATCACGGTTTGTATGGCTTGATAATTAGTGAGAGAAGTTATTTGCACGGTCATAAAAGAAAGCGGTACAATAGAAGATGATAAGGTATCGGTGTCATATCCGAACCTTTTGAACAATTAACTACTCTGTAAGAAGAAGTATAAGAAGAAGTATAAGAAGAAGCATGCTCATTCTAAAGGTTGCGTTCTAACAGTGAGTTGCTTATGATAAATGAACAGAAGAGAATATTTTTTAGAATTAAAGGAGACGTTTATGCAAAAGTTTGAACAAGCTGTTTCATATATTGAAAATGGTGAAGCGGAAAAAGGATTACAATTATTAAAAGAACAATTAAAAATTGCGAATGATGAAGAGAAGTATGATATCGCTCGTTACTATCATACACTTGGATTTACAGATGAGGCATTAGCAATTACTGAAGACTTACGTTTACTATATCCGGAAGAAAGTGAATTCACTGTATTTTTAGCAGAATTATATATTGATCTAGATAAAGAAGATGAAGCGATTGAAGTGCTTCATGATATTCCAGAAAATGACGATTTATATGTTCAATCGTTATTACTTGTTGCAGATTTATTCCAAATGCAAGGTTTTGATGATGTAGCAGAGCAAAAACTATTAAAGGCGAAAGAAATGATGCCTGATGAACCTGTTATTACGTTTGGATTGGCAGAATTATATAGTAGTAAAGGTGAAGAACAAAAGGCAATTATTTATTATGAATCGCTATTAGCGGAACATAACGTAATGGGTGGTGTTGTGATCGCACTTCGTCTTGCAGAAACGTTAAGCGCGATCGGAAACTGGGAAGAGGCGATTTCTTATTATGAAGCAGGCCTAGAGGAACAAAAAGATATTCACTCATTATTTGGATATGCCTTCACATTATACCAAGGTGAAGAATATCAGAGAGCAATTGGTGCTTGGCAAGAACTAAAAGAATTAGACCCTGAGTACGCATCACTGTACATGTATTTAGCGAAAAGCTATGAAAAAGAAGGGATGCTTCAAGAAAGCTATGAAACGCTTCATGAAGGAATTAAAGTAGATGAGCTTTCAGTGCCGTTTTATGTAGAATTAGCGAACATTGCGGCGAAATTAGGAAAAGTAGTAGAAGCAGAGGAAGTTCTTCAAAAAGCGCTTGAGTTAGATCCAGGACATTTAGGAGCAACATTAAAATATGCGTATATCTTAAAAGAACAAGAAAAGTACGAAGAGTTAATTGCAATTGTAGAGCGTGCTATTGATAGTGGAGAACCAGATACGCAACTACTTTGGGATCTTGCGTATGCAAAAAAACAATTAGAAATGTATTCGGATGCATTAAAACACTATGAAAGTGCATATACTTCTTTTAAGAATCATCCAGACTTCTTAGAAGAGTACGGTTATTTCTTATTGGAAGAAGGAAAGCGAAAAGAGGCGAAAGAAGTATTTATCCAGTTATTACAACTAGACCCGACACAAATTCATATTGAAGAGTTGTTATATAATTTAGAGGATTTTTCATAAGTTGGAAGGAAACTGAATGCCGCTTCTTGAATCTAAAAAGAAAAGAGAAAGACAGAGGAGGGACTTAATTGCTATGAATACCCCTGTTTCTGTAAACGAGAAGAAGGATTTTGTAAAATGGTTTTTAAATAATTACCAACTGAAACAGCGTGAATGTGTATGGATTCTGAATTATTTAATGAGTCACGACCAATTAATGCATAAAGTCCACTTCGTAGAGCATGCAAAATATTGTCCGCGTGGCTTAGTGATGTCAGCGAATTGTGTGAAAGACACACCGTTTCACTTTTTTAAACAAAATGTTATGACAACAGATGCTGAAAAATCGTTTCATGATATTCGTTTAAATCGAGATGAGGATATTTATATTCAACTCAACTTTAAATCGTCGTTTCAAAATGCGAATTATGTAGCTGTATTAGAAGAAAACCCATATCTACCAAAGCATATTGAAGTAAATGAAAAAGATCGTTTACTTGCAGAAAGATTTTTGGAAGAAAGTGTATTTTCGTTTAGAAGAGAACGCCTTTTGAAACAAATTGATGAAGCGTTAGATAAGCAAGATAAGGAAGCGTTTCATAGATTAACGGCAGAGTTAAGGACTTTATAGAATTTATTTGGATTAATAATTTTTTACAAATTTCAGACTTTTATCAAGAAAAACTACCTATATTGGGTAGTTTTTCTTTTTTTACCTCTTTTAGTATGGTTTAATATATATAAAGTGAAAGTTCTGTCATTTGTAAATGAAGGGGGGAAGAAATTTGAAATGGATTGTAAAAGATGTGGAACAGTTTGAGCAAGCAAGAGAGTATGTTGATACCGGAGTAATACCGCTTTTATCAATTTCGGCAGCGAAAGAAATGAAAATGGTTGTAGAACAAGGTGAATTTATCGAATTGTTGAGTATGGAATTGGAAAGAGAGTATAAAGGAAGGGTGCTTTTACTGCCTGCGTTTACGTATTTAGTAGAAAGTCAAAAGAATGAAAAAGGTCGTTTGCAAGAATGGACAAATCATTTACGAAGCGAAGGTTTTAAGCATATTGCTTATGTTACAAGTGATTTTTCATGGAAAGAGGATATAAAAGAGTTACAGGGAGATTTATTTTGGTTTCCTTCATTAGCATTAGAACAATTTAGTGATCAAGCGAAAAGAGAAGTTATTCATGCACATATAAAAAATATAATGGTGATGTTGGAAGAGAAGTGGGGAAACTGATAATAAACAGAAAGTTCTTATTATTATGAGTAGTATGATATTGACCTGTGCATGAGCGTATTATATCATGATAGTGTCCTAGTTTTTATTTTTTATATAATTTATCACGAGGGGACAATTTCTGATAGAGGGGGGAAATTTTCGTGAGCGAGAAAGAACATCGCGTGTCAAGAAGACAATTTTTAAATTACACACTCACAGGGGTAGGAGGCTTTATGGCTGCCGGTATTTTAATGCCGATGACGCGATTTGCGCTTGATCCGGTGTTAAGAAAAGAAGCCGGAACAGATATGGTTGCTGTTGCGCAAGTAAAGGATATTACAACAGAGCCGAAGCGTTTCGATTTTAAAGTGAAGCAGGTTGATGGTTGGTACAAGTCTGAAGAACCAAAATCGGCTTGGGTTCATAAAGATGAAAGCGGAGACATTGTTGCGTTCTCTCCAGTATGTAAACATTTAGGATGTACAGTTAACTGGAATTCGGACAAAGCACATCCGAATCAATTCTTTTGCCCATGTCACGGGGGGCGTTATACAAAAGATGGGATGAACATTAAAGGTACGCCACCCCTTGCTCCGCTTGATGTGTACGAGTCTAAAGTGAAAGATGGAACGCTGTATCTAGGAAAAGCAAAGCCAAGAGGGGGTGCAAAGTAGATGTTAAATAAAATTTATGATTGGGTAGATGAAAGATTAGATATTACACCAATATGGCGTGATATCGCTGATCATGAAGTACCTGAACATGTAAACCCGGCACATCACTTTTCTGCATTCGTCTATTGCTTTGGAGGACTTACCTTTTTCGTTACTGTAATTCAAATTTTATCTGGAATGTTTTTGACGATGTATTATGTGCCTGATATTAAAAATGCTTGGGAATCAGTTTACTATTTACAAAATGAAGTTGCTTATGGGCAAATTGTTCGTGGTATGCACCACTGGGGTGCTAGTCTCGTAATTGTAATGATGTTTTTACATACACTCAGAGTTTTCTTCCAAGGTGCGTATAAAAAGCCCCGTGAGTTAAATTGGATTGTTGGTGTTCTTATTTTCTTTGTTATGTTAGGTCTTGGTTTTACCGGATATTTATTACCGTGGGATATGAAAGCTTTATTTGCTACAAAAGTAGGGATTCAAATTGCAGAGCAAACACCGCTCATTGGTCCTTATATTAAAACATTACTCGCTGGTCATTCCGAAATTGTTGGCGCTCAAACATTAACTCGCTTCTTTGCTATTCACGTCTTCTTCTTACCAGCAGCACTTCTAGGTTTAATGGCCTTCCACTTCATCATGATTCGCAAACAAGGTATTTCCGGTCCACTATAAGAGATTGCTAAATTAAAGGGGAAAGAACTAAAGGAGGGAGATTATGCATCGCGGCAAAGGGATGAAGTTTGTAGGAGATTCTCGGGTACCAGTAGCTCGGAAACCAAATATTCCAAAAGACTATTCTGAATACCCAGGGAAAACAGAAGCATTTTGGCCGAACTTCTTGTTAAAAGAATGGATGGTTGGTGCAGTTTTTTTAATCGGTTATTTATGTTTAACAGTGGCGCATCCGTCGCCACTTGAGAGAATGGCGGATCCAACAGATGCTGGATATATACCACTTCCAGATTGGTATTTCTTATTCTTGTATCAGTTATTAAAGTATTCTTATGCTTCCGGTTCATTTACTGTAATTGGAGCGTTTATTATGCCAGGGATTGCGTTTGGTGCATTACTGTTAGCTCCATTTCTTGATCGAGGTCCAGAAAGACGTCCATTGAAGCGTCCTGTAGCAACTGGATTTATGCTTTTAGCAATTGCATCGATTATCTTTTTAACTTGGGAATCTGTAGCACATCACGACTGGGAAGCTGCAAAGAAACAAGGAGCAATTGTAAAAACAGCGCCAGTTGATAAAAATGATGATGGCTATAAATTAATGCAAAAAAATACTTGTTTAACATGTCATGGTGACAACTTACAGGGCGGGGCGGCAGCACCAGCACTGCAAAACTTAACTTTAAAGCCAGAAGAAATTGCTAAAATTGCGAAAGATGGAAAAGGTTCAATGCCTAAAGGTGTATTTAAAGGTACGGATGAGGAACTGAAGAAGCTTTCGGAATTCGTTGCAAAGTATAATAAAAAATAATAAAAAGCTGACTACAAAATTTGTAGTCAGCTTTTCTATTTAGTTGGATGAAGTTTGTTATAATAGAGTAGGATTTAGTGAATGAATTACTTATCTTGAAAGGTGTTGGACATACAGATTGGTGTACTTGTATGCAATGTTAAGACAACGATCGGTATTATTATTTTTATTAATTGTTAACATATTAGGTACAATTTACGGATTTATATGGTACGGAAATCAATTGAAAGAAACGTCACCTATATTTTGGCCGTTTGTACCAGATAGTCCTATGGCGAGTCTCTTTTTTGTCTTTGTTTTAATTGCTTTTTGGACAAAGAGAAACTGGGGATTAGTAGAAGCGTTAGCGATTGTTACTTTAATAAAATATGGTATTTGGGCTGTTGTTGTAAACGCGATTATGATTTACGTAAAAGGTCCTATTGGCCTTATGGGCTACATGTTAATGCTTTCGCACTTTGCGATGGCGGTGCAAGGTGTTTTATATGCTCCATTTTACCGTATAAAAAAATGGCATTTTATAGTAGCGGGTGTGTGGACGTTGCATAACGATGCAATTGATTATTTATTTTGGCAAATGCCGCGATATGGAATTATGCATTTGTTTGTAGAGGAAATTGGTTATTTTACGTTTTGGTTAAGTATTGCTGTACTATGTATTACATATTATTGTTGCTTACGTGAGCACAGGAAACAATTTTCTTTATGACGGTTAGAACATTTAGGGGGAGAACATGGAGAAAAATAAGAGTGGTACAAAAATATTGGATCGATTGATTACTTTAATTGTTTCATATAGCATAGCATTTTCTATTTTTGCACTTGCAACAACGGCAGTTGTGTATGGAAAATGGCTGTATTATTTTGAAATTGATTTTTTAAATATTCCTGATTTAGCGGATATGACGAAGGATGAAATTAAAAGAAATTACGATGTGCTTATTACATATTTATCCCCGTTTTATGACGGAGCATTACATTTGCCAACATTAGATATGTCTACAAATGGCCGTATTCATTTTGTAGATGTTAAAAATATTTTAGTAAAGATTCAATATGTGATGTATGCGACAATTATGATTGCAGTGATAGGCGGAATTTATTTATTAAAAAAGAAAAATGAAAAGTTTTTACTGCACGGATCGATTTTAACAATCATTTTTCCAATAGCGCTTATGTTACCAATCGCTATTAATTTTGAAAAGAGCTTTGTATTATTCCATAAGCTTTTATTCAGTAATGATTATTGGATGTTTGATATTGAAACGGATCCAGTTATATTAATGCTACCAGAGGAGTTCTTTATGCATGCTGCGTGTGCTATTTTATTATTCATTTTAGGTGGTAGTATACTTTGTTACAGCTTATATAGGTATTTCGTAAAAAAGAAAAGGATGTCAAAGAAAAAATTCTCTGCTTAAAGAGAATTTTTTTCTTTGTAAAACGATAATATATTTTTCGGTCCAGTTCTGTTCTATTCTTGTCCAAATTAACATATTTTGTACTAGTAGTTATAGGGGGGACCGGGATGAAGAGAACATTAATTGGATTGATAGCATTTCTAATTATAATGTTTCCGTTGCGTATATATGCTGAAGAATGGAATGAGCTAACAGGGTTGTTAGACGACTCGTTACAGTTAGTAAAGCGTAATGAAGATGAAAAAGCAGTGCAAGTATTACAACTTTTCTCGGAGCAATTTTTAATCAAGGGGAATGAAAAGAAGCAGGAAGTAACACCAGATCAAGTTAGAGTTATTTCTTTAGCTTACGACAAGGCACAGCAATCGCTCTCTGAAGAAGGTTTAGGTAAGCAAGTTAAAATTGATAATGTGTTGGCATTACAACTTGCTGTTGATGCGCAAGTATCGAAATATCAACCGCTTTGGATGGAAAGAGAAAGAAAAGTAATGGATGCCTTTTCTCAAATGGAAAAAGCGATGGAAAAAGAAGATGTTGGGCAGTTTCAACAAACGTTAAATACATTTTTAAATGAATTCAATATTATTTATCCAAGCTTAATGATTGCTTTGCCAGAAAACGAGGTACAGCGTGTAAATGCTCATTTATCTTATTTGGATGAATTTCGTAACGTTATGTTAAAAACGAAAGGCGGCCAAATGCAATTAGGGATTATTAAAGGGGATTTGCAAAAGATATTTCAAACAGTAAAAAAGGATGAAATTGCACCCTCTCTCATTTGGTTTATGACAATTACTGGGGGACTTATTTTATTCACATTAACTTATGTTGGATGGAGAAAATATAAAGGAGAGAGAGAAAAAAGAAAAAGTAATGTACATTCTAAAAATAGATAATGTAATAAGTAAAGATATGGATTGTAAGGTTTATTCATTGACAATAGTGGCAGAAGAAAATAGAATGAGAAGTACTATAATTAAAACTTCAATGGAGGTTCATGATGTTTTATTTAATTTACTTCGCGATCATAATGATCATACCGTTGTATGCACAGTCAAGAGTACGTAGTGCCTATAGCAAGTATTCACAAGTTTATTCAACATCAGGTATGACAGGAGCGGAAGTGGCTCGAAAAATTTTAGATGAAAATGGATTATACAACGTAGCTGTAGAAGAAACACCAGGTCATTTATCAGACCATTATGATCCAACCGCTAAGACGGTTCGATTATCCACAGATAACTATTATGGACATTCAGTTGCTGGTACGGCAGTTGCAGCACATGAAGTAGGACACGCAATTCAAGATGCGCAAGATTATAACTTTATGCGTATTCGTCATTCGTTAGTTCCTGTGGCGAATTTTGGATCGAATATATCATGGGTATTTATTATGATTGGTATATTTGCGACAATGTCGAAACTATTGTTATTAGGAATTATTTTAATGGCTGCAGGTGTTGTGTTTCAACTTGTTACATTACCAGTTGAGTTCGATGCTTCAAAGCGTGCAATGCAACAAATTGAAGCGTTAGGTATCGTATCAACAGATGAATATGGCCAAGCTCGTAAAGTATTAAATGCAGCAGCATTAACATATGTAGCAGCTGCAGCTGTAGCGGTATTTGAATTATTACGTCTCGTATTAATGTATACTGGTATGCAGCGTAGCGACGACTAAAGACTATCAATTTTGATAGTCTTTTTTTGTTGTGTGGCTTGAATTATATAATGTATTGCAAATAGAAATAATAGAAGTAATGCGGAAAGGCGGTGGGGGAAATGAAATATCCAGACCATTTAGTAAAACAAGTGAAAGAGCGTAGTGCTCCTTATCAACTAGAAGGTTTTTTAAGTGGACAAGGCCCTGAAAATCCCAAATTTATGTTGTTAGGAGAAGCGCCTGGTGAAACAGAAATTCATAATGGGATTCCGTTTAGCGGGAGGGCGGGAAAACAATTAATGGGTTTTTTAGAGCGTATTCACGTTACAAGGGAAGAAGTATATATTACGAGCGCTGTTCGGAGTAGACCTTATAAATGGCGAGAGAAAAAAGAACGAAATGGTGAAATCATACAAAAAAAGTATAATAGAACGCCAAATCAAGGAGAAATAGTTGCCCATGCGCCTTTATTAGATTATGAATTAGAGAAAATAAATCCGAAGCTTATCGTCACGCTTGGAAATATCGGTCTTCAACGTTTAATAGGAAAAAATAAAAAAATCACAGATGTACATGGGCAATTATTAAAACAGCCCATTCAAAAATTAAAGGATATGCAAAGTGCAGAGTTTATATGGTCAGAGAATGAATATCATGTTTTTCCAACTTTTCATCCAGCTTCCATTTTTTATAATCGGAGTTTATTGGAGCTTATTTATGAGGATTTGGAGAAGCTTAAAAGACTTGTAATAAAAAACTAGAAAAGCTAAGGTGCTTTTCTAGTTACATTTAATTATGTAAAGGGTTTTTATTTTCATCTAGCGTAAAACCTTCACCAACTACATCATGTACATCACTTACAGCAACAAAGGCATGAGGATCTACAGACGTAATAATATTTTTTAATTTCACGATTTCATTTTTAGCAACAACGCAATACAGTACGTTACGTTCCACTTTTGTATACGATCCAACAGCCTTTAAAAAGGTTGCTCCGCGCTCCATTTCAGATAAAATTTTGGCAGCGATTTCATCATTTTTCTCTGAGATAATAGTCGCTCCTTTAGCGGCATAGGCTCCTTCTTGCATAAAATCAATGACTTTAGCCCCGATAAAAACAGCAACTAACGTATACATACCCTCACGGTATGATAAATAGGTAAGAATAGAGACGACGATAACGACAGCATCGAACATAAACATTGTTTTACCCATACTCCAGCCAACATATTTATGAGCGAGCCTCGCGATAATATCTACACCGCCAGTAGTCCCGCCATATTTAAATATTATGCCAAGACCGATACCGATAAATGCCCCGGCGAATAAAGCTGCGAGTGTCATATCATTTTGTAAGTTTAAATGTAAGTTAAGAACGTCATAACGTTGAAAAATCCATAGAAATAAAGATACGCTGAATGTGCCGATTAGTGTATAGATAAATGTCGTTCTTCCAAGTAACTTCCAACCAATAAAAAAAATAGGGATATTTAAAATTAAGTTTGAATAAGAAGGATCAAACTTAAATAGAAAATACAATAATAGTGTAATACCAGTAAATCCACCTTCTGCAAGGTGATTTTCAATATTGATATTCACAATACCGAAAGAAAAAATAGCGGAACCGATTAAAATAAAAATAATATTTCGCATCTTCAATTTTGATGTCATATAGAAATCCCCCTAATTATGTAATGATTGCATTGCTCCGCTGAAACAGTAAAACATAATAATAAGTAATTTCTAGTTGCAACCCGATTGGTTCGGGCTAATCTTTTGCAAAAATCGCAAAAGAAGTTTCACTTTACCCCGTACCAACGGCTGGTAGGAGATAAAGTTCTGAAGAAAGGCAAACCAGCCGTAGGAACCCGATTGGTTCAACTAATCTTTTGCAAAAATCGCAAAAGAAGTTTCACTTTATTATAGTCTATCCAAAAAAGGGTCGCAAATAGGTGTTTGGTGGGGAATAATATTTGTCAAATCGCGATGAATTGGCTAACATGAAAGAGGAAGGATTAGAGGTGAATAGTATGGAAGCAAAAACGATGAAAGATATGCAGAAAGAAGTAGATGCATATATTGGTCAGTTTAAAGAAGGTTATTTCAGTCCGCTTGCAATGATGGCTCGTTTAACGGAAGAAATGGGAGAGCTTGCAAGAGAGGTAAATCATTATTATGGTGAGAAACCGAAGAAAACAACTGAAAAAGAAAATAGTATTGAAGAAGAGCTTGGAGATGTATTATTTGTTATGATTTGTATGGCAAATAGTTTAAATATTGATTTAGAGACAGCACATAACATTGTAATGAACAAATTTAATACACGTGATAAAGATCGCTGGACACGTATTGATGAGGGAGAGAAAGAATAATGAAAGAAATTAAAGTAATTATCGCCGGACCAAGAGGACGTATGGGACATGAAGCAGTCCTTCTTATGGAAAGAACGGAACATTTAAATTTAGTAGCAGCAGTGGATTATAAGCATGGTGGTGAGAAGATTTCTGATTTACCTGGCATGCCAGCATTACATGCACCGATTTACGCTGATTTACATACTTGTTTAGATGAAGTAGAAGCAGATGTGTTGTTAGATTTAACAACACCAGAAGTTGGGAAACAACACGTTACACTTGCAGTTGAGCGTGGACTTCGTTCTGTTATTGGTACAACTGGATTTACAGAAGAAGAATTGGCACGTTTAACAGAGAATGCAAAAGAAAAAGCAGTAGGAACAATTATTGCTCCAAACTTTGCAATTGGTGCAGTTCTTATGATGAAATTCTCACAAATGGCAGCGAAATATTTCCAAGATGTTGAGGTAATTGAATTACATCATGATCAAAAATTAGACGCACCATCTGGTACAGCTGTAAAAACGGTAGAATTAATTCGTCAAAATCGTGAATCAAAGCAGCAAGGTCATCCAAATGAAGTAGAGCAACTAGCAGGTGCACGTGGTGCAAATGTAGACGGTATTCACATTCATAGTGTACGTTTGCCAGGGCTTATTGCACACCAAGAAGTAATGTTCGGTGGAGATGGACAAATGTTAACAGTTCGTCATGATTCATTCAATCGTGCATCATTTATGTCAGGTGTAAAACTATCAATTGAGACAGTAATGAACCTTGATCATCTTGTGTACGGTTTAGAAAATATTATCGACTAAAGGGGAGACAACGGATGAAAATTGCCTTAATCGCACATGACAAAAAGAAAAATGATATGGTTTCGTTTGCATACGCATATAAACCAATTTTTGAGCAACATGAATTATTTGCAACAGGAACGACAGGGCTTCGCATTATGGAAGAGACTGGATTAGTTGTAACAAGATATCAATCTGGCCCTCTTGGTGGAGATCAAGAAATTGGTGCAATGATTGCAAAAAACGATTTAGATATGGTGATTTTCTTCCGCGATCCATTAACAGCACAGCCGCATGAACCGGATGTGAATGCATTGCTTCGTTTATGTGATGTATATGCGATTCCACTTGCAACGAATATGGCAAGTGCTGAAATGTTAATGCACGCATTAGAGCGAGGAGATTTAGATTATCGTAAGTTAAGAAAATGAGGGGAACAATTATGAGTGGATTACATATATTAGCGTTTGGTGCTCATGCCGATGATGTTGAAATCGGCATGGCTGGTACCATCGCTAAATATACAAAGCAAGGGTATGAAGTAGGTATTTGTGATTTAACAGAAGCTGATCTTTCTTCAAATGGAACGATAGAGTTGAGAAAAGAAGAAGCAAAGGTTGCAGCTCGTATAATGGGAGTAAAAACGAGACTGAATTTAGCGATGCCAGACCGTGGTTTGTATATGAAAGAAGAGTATATACGTGAAATTGTCAAGGTGATCCGTACATATAAACCAAAACTAGTTTTTGCACCGTACTATGAAGATCGCCATCCAGATCATGCAAATTGTGCAAAGCTTGTGGAAGAGGCTATTTTTTCAGCAGGAATCCGTAAATATATGCCGGAACTTGCACCACATCGTGTGGAGTCTTTTTATAATTATATGATTAATGGTTTTCATAAACCGAATTTTTGTATAGATATAAGTGAGCACCTCTCTATAAAGGTGGAAGCATTAGAATCGTATGAAAGTCAGTTTTCAACAGGGAGTGATGGGGTTAAGACACCGTTAACAGAAGGATACGTTGAAACGGTGATCGCTCGTGAGAAGATGTTTGGAAAAGAAGTTGGAGTCTTGTATGCCGAGGGATTTATGAGTAAGAAACCGGTTTTATTACATGCTGATTTATTAGGGGGATGTAAATGAAATTAAAAATAGGTATTACATGTTATCCTTCTGTAGGTGGTTCTGGAGTTGTTGGAACAGAATTAGGAAAGCAATTGGCGGAACGCGGGCATGAAATTCACTTTATTACATCGGGTTTACCATTCCGGTTAAATAAAGTATATCCAAACATTTATTTTCATGAAGTGACGGTAAACCAATACTCTGTATTTCAATATCCACCATACGATTTAGCGTTAGCAAGTAAAATGGCAGAGGTTGCACAAAGAGAAAATCTAGACATTTTACATGTGCATTATGCAATACCACATGCGATTTGTGCATATTTAGCAAAACAAATGATCGGGGAGCGTATTAAAATTGTTACAACCTTGCATGGAACAGATATTACTGTGTTAGGTTCCGACCCTTCGTTAAATAATTTAATTCGTTTTGGTATTGAGCAATCGGATGTTGTAACTGCTGTCTCGCATTCATTAATTAACGAAACGCATGAGCTTGTAAAACCAAGTAAAGAAATTCAAACGGTATATAACTTTATAGACGAACGTGTATATTTCAAGCGTAATATGTCTCAATTAAAGAAAGAATACGGTATAAGTGAGAGTGAAAAAGTACTTATTCATATTTCGAATTTCCGTAAAGTGAAACGTGTGCAGGATGTTGTTCAGGCATTTGCTAAAATTGTTAAAGAAGTAGATGCGAAGTTGCTTCTTGTTGGAGACGGACCAGAATTCTGTACGATTTTACAGATAGTGAAGAATTTACATATTGAAGATCGCGTTTTATTCCTAGGCAAGCAAGATAATGTTGCAGAACTACTTGCGATGAGTGATTTAATGTTGCTTCTATCAGAGAAGGAAAGTTTTGGTCTTGTTTTATTAGAAGCAATGGCGTGTGGTGTACCTTGTATCGGAACACGGGTCGGAGGTATTCCAGAGGTTATTCAACACGGGGAAACAGGATATTTATGTGAAGTTGGCGATACAACAGGAGTGGCAAATCAAGCTACTCAGCTATTAAAGGACGAGGAACTTCATCGTAATATGGGAGAACGAGCAAGAGAAAGTGTTTATGAGCAATTTCGCTCAGAAAAAATTGTTTCACAATATGAAACGATTTACTATGACGTACTAAGGGATGACAAAAATGGAAAGATTTAAAAAAGCTAGTTCTATTATTGAGACATTAAAGCAACAAGGACATGAGGCTTACTTTGTTGGTGGGAGCGTACGAGATCTTATTATCGATAGGCCGATTGGAGATATTGATATTGCGACATCTGCTTTACCAGAAGAAGTGATGGCTATATTCCCAAGAAATGTTCCTGTTGGTCTTGAGCATGGAACTGTAATTGTTTTAGAAAATGGTGAGCCTTATGAGGTAACTACTTTTCGAACAGAAAGCGAATATGAAGATTTTCGAAGACCTAGTAGTGTTCAATTTGTTCGTTCATTAGAAGAGGATTTAAAACGTCGTGATTTCACGATGAATGCAATTGCTATGACAGAAGAAGGCGAAATGGTTGATTTATTTGCTGGACAGGAAGCCATTCAAAAGAGAGAAATCGTGACAGTTGGAAATGCTGCAGATCGTTTTCAAGAAGATGCCCTGCGAATGATGCGTGGTATTCGGTTTGTAAGCACGTTAGGTTTTTCATTAGAAACGAAAACGAAGCAAGCAATTGAAACGTATGGGCATTTGCTAGAACATATAGCAATTGAGCGCATTACAGTAGAGTTTGAGAAACTGTTAACTGGTACATATTGTGTGAAAGGTCTCAAAGAATTAGTAGAGACGAAGCTATTTTCTCATTTGCCATATTTACAAATGTCAGAAGAAAGACTGTTAACAGCTACGCGGTATAAATGGGATTCTTTCGAAACGGATATTGAGGCGTGGGCATTTTTCTTATATTGTATCGGAGAAGAACATCCATCTGTCTTTTTACGTCAATGGAAGTTTTCGAATAAAAAAATAAAAGATATTGTTGCAGTTTTATTGGCAATCCGTACTAGAAAGGAGAAGGGTTGGGATACAGTCCTTCTTTATAAAACGGGAATTCATATCGCTGAAATGGCAGAGAGAGTATATGAAGCGATGATTGAAAGCTATGACCCTACATCTGTTAAACGAGTACAATCAATGTTTCATGTATTGCCAATCCAGGGTCGTCAAGAAATGAATGTGACTGGTAATGATTTATTAAACTGGGCAAACAAAAAGCCTGGTCCGTGGGTTGCTGAAATGCTTCAGAAAATCGAGGAAGCAATCGTACAAGGAAACGTAGTTAATGAGAAAGAGCGTATAAGGGAGTGGCTGCAAGGATGCAATCTACTATAAGAAAGCAGTTATTACAAGTTTTTTCTGAAGCGGATGGCGAGTTTGTATCCGGCCAAACGATTAGTGATAAACTTGGTTGTTCAAGAACTGCTGTGTGGAAACATATGGAAGATCTCCGGAGTGAGGGATATGAACTTGAAGCTGTGCGTCGATTAGGTTACCGAATTGCAAGTAAGCCAGACAAAGTGACTGCTAATGAAATTCAGTTAGGGCTACAAACGAAGCGAATTGGTAGAACAGTGTATTTTGAAGAAACTGTTGAATCAACGCAGCACATTGCAGCAAAACTGGCTTATGAAGGTGCAGAAGAAGGAACTATCGTTGTAGCAGAAGAACAAACAGCGGGAAGAGGTCGTTTAAGCAGAAAATGGCATTCACCAAAAGGAACAGGAATTTGGATGAGTATTATTTTACGCCCATCGATTCCAGTTCATCATGCACCGCAACTTACTTTGTTAGCGGCTGTTAGTGTTGCACAGGCAATTGAAAAATGTACAGGTGTAGGCGTGGGAATAAAATGGCCAAATGATATTTTAATTCAAGGTAAAAAGGCTGTAGGTATATTAACAGAAATGCAAGCGGATCCTGATAAAATTAATGCTGTCATTATGGGCATCGGTATTAATGCGAATCAAAAGCAAGAACATTTTGATGAAGAAATTCAGCACATTGCTACTTCATTAGCGATTGAATCAGGTAAGCCGATTGTTCGTGCAGAACTTATGCAACAAATCTATTTACAACTAGAAAAATTATATGAAGAGTATTTACAAAATGGTTTCTCTGTCATTAAAATTCTTTGGGAAAGTTACGCTGTGAGCATCGGGAAAGAAATTACCGCTCGAACGATGAGAGAGACGATTACGGGGTTAGCAAAAGGAATCACAGAGGATGGTGTATTACTTCTGGAGGATCATGAGGGGAAAGTACATCATATTCATTCTGCAGATATCGAAATTAAGTAAAAGAAGTTCCTCTTTTGGAACTTCTTTTTATTTCAATATTTTTGAGTTGAATTTGTAACATGATAATAAATTCTTTTAATAGTTAAAGTTCACTTCAAAATATCTTCCGTCTAGTTGGCCTGGCATGTTATTTGACGATTACTTTGCCTTCCATTCCTTTAAGCAGATGGTATCGACATATTAATTCATATGTACCAGTATTTTTAGGTTTCACGGTAATATTCTTTTCTTTTCCTGACTCGACTACGACGTCAATGCCGAGTTTTTTCACTGTAAAGGTGTGCTCGTTTTTGCCTTTATTTTTCAATAGTAATGTTGTTGATCCTTCAATCGGAATCGTGATGACATTTGGATTAAAGTAATCATCATTTAGTTCAACCTCAATCATGTTCGTTAAATCGGTGGGTTGTGTTACGACATTAACTGAGGCAAATACATGAAAGGATTCTAAAGATATCCACCATACAATTATTGCAAGCAAACTGCTGAATTGAAATAACCACCTGTTCATAGACATCTGCAATTCTCCTTTGTTAAGTACTTTTCCTCAATTAACCTGCATCATTAGTCAAAGAGTTATACTATACAGTTAAATTGATTATAGAAGAAATTAACTTGGACTTTTTTAACGTACGTTGAAAAAACATGTATCTTTTCAGGATTGAATTATCTATAAAAACTTTATCCCGCTATTTGCCCTGCTGCCCGTAAAAGCCCGATTGGTGAGGACTGATAATCAGTGGGGGATGAACAAAACCCCCACTAATTAAAGTTTCACTTTATAGCATATATACTTTCGTATTAAATTTCATATACCGTAATAAGAATAAAAAATTATTTTTTCGAAAAAATGTAGTAATTCCTTTTTGTAGTTTGCTATAATTAGTTCGAATGTGGGCAGTATCAGAGCGAACTGCACCATGATTCGAAGTAAGACGAAAAATAATAACTTGGATTCTGCCTTGATCCAATAACGGACTGGGACAGAGGGATGAATAATGCCGACTAACACACAACCCTTCTGCCCTTTTATGGCCAGAGGGGTTTTTTATATGATTTCGGCCATCTCCTCTCTCCTGCATAAAGGAGGAGTAGTTTTTGAAAACAAAAACAGATTTTTTGAAGATGAAAGAGCAAGGTGAGCCGATTACAATGCTAACGGCGTATGATTATCCATCTGCTAAATTAGCAGAAGAAGCTGAAGTTGATATGATTTTAGTTGGAGATTCTCTTGGAATGGTTGTACTCGGATACGATTCAACAGTACCTGTAACAGTAGAGGATATGATTCATCATACGAAAGCTGTACGCCGCGGAGCGAAAGAGACGTTTATTGTAACTGATATGCCATTTATGTCGTATCACGTATCATTACAAGAAACGATGGTGAATGCACGCCGCATCGTTCAAGAGAGCGGGGCGCATGCACTGAAGGTAGAAGGTGCTGGAGAAGTTGTATCAACAATTCAATATTTGACGAACGCAGGAATTCCTGTTGTAGCGCATTTAGGTTTAACCCCTCAATCTGTAGGAGTGTTGGGTGGATATAAAGTGCAAGGAAAAGATGCGGAGAGTGCAAAGAAATTAATAGAAGATGCAAAGAAATGTGAAGAAGCTGGTGCAATAGCGCTTGTGTTAGAATGTGTACCAATGCAGTTAGCAGAACTTATTTCAGAGCAACTAACAATTCCAACAATTGGGATTGGTGCAGGACAAAAAGTAGATGGGCAAGTGCTTGTTTATCATGATCTTATCTCATATGGTGTAAATCGCGTTCCGAAATTTGTGAAGCAGTATACGTCTGTTCAAGAGGAGATTGTACGTGGGATTTCTCAATATGTTGCTGAAGTAAAGACAAGGCAATTTCCTGAAGAAAAACATTCGTTCACAATGAAAGAAGAAGACCGCTTAGCGTTATACGGGGGAAAACAATAATGAAAATCATAACTACAGTGCAAGAGATGCAGCAAATTACGAGCGAACTTCGTGCAAGTGGAAAGAGTATTGGTTTTGTTCCAACAATGGGTTATTTACATGAAGGCCATGCTACTTTATTACGTAGAGCAAGAGAAGAAAATGAAATTGTAGTTTTAAGTGTATTTGTAAACCCGCTGCAATTTGGCCCAAATGAAGATTTAGATCGATATCCTCGTGATATTGATAGAGATGAAAATGTAGCAAAAGAAAACGGTGTAGATTATTTATTTTATCCGAGTGTAGAAGAAATGTATCCAGCAGAACAAACAACAACAGTAGAAGTTGTAAAACGCACGGACGTATTATGCGGTAAACAAAGACCTGGTCATTTTGCTGGTGTTGCAACTGTACTAATGAAACTATTTAATATTACGCTGCCAACGCGTGCTTATTTCGGTATGAAAGATGCTCAACAAGTTGCAGTAATTGAAGGATTTGTAACTGATTTCAATATTCCAGTTACAATCGTACCAGTTGATATTGTAAGGGAAGAAGATGGATTAGCGAAAAGTTCTCGTAACGTGTACCTATCACAAGATGAACGTGAAGAGGCTCTTCATTTATACCGCAGTCTATGTATAGCGAAAGAAAGAATTGAGGCAGGAGAACGTAATCCGGAAATCATTACAAATCTTGTGAAAGAGTATATTGAGACGCATACGAAAGGCACTGTAGATTATGCGGATTTATATGCATATCCGTCATTAACAATGGTAGAGAAAGTCGAAGGACGAATCATTTTAGCTATTGCAGTTAAGTTTGAAAATGTAAGATTAATTGACAATATAACATTAACGGTTAAATAAGGGGGAGCATCTATGTTTCGCACAATGATGAGAGCAAAGTTACATCGTGCAACTGTAACGGAGGCAAATTTAAATTATGTAGGTAGTATTACAATTGATGAAGATTTAATGGATGCAGTAAATATTGTAGAAAATGAAAAAGTCCAAATTGTAAATAATAATAATGGTGCTCGCTTAGAGACATATGTTATTAAAGGAGAACGCAGTAGTGGTGTTGTTTGTTTAAACGGTGCTGCGGCAAGGCTTGTACAACCAGGGGACAAAGTAATTATTATTTGTTATGGGCTAGTTACGGAAGAAGAGGTTCATAAACAAGAACCAAAAATTGCAGTACTAGACGATAATAATCAAATTATTGAAATGTTAGGTGCTGAAAAAGCGGGTACGATATTATAAGTAGAAAGGCTATCTCCATTGCGGAGATAGCTTTTTTGTGCATCTTTTCATTAAGATGAGATAAAACGTGGTATAGTAACATTATATAAATTATTGTTGTTTGAAAGGTAAGAAATTGAGGTGTTACATATATGAGTAAGCGTTATGTCGTTGTTGATTTAGAGACGACAGGGAACTCCTGGAAAGATGGGAAGGATAAAATTACCCAAATTGCAGCTGTTGTAGTAGAAGATGGAGAGATATTGGAGATTTTTTCGTCTTTTGTTAACCCAAAGAGAGAGATCCCACCATTTATTACAGAATTAACAGGGATTGATGAAAGTCTTGTAAAACAAGCCCCGTTATTTCAAGATGTAGCCCCGATGATTGTTGAGCTATTACAAGGTGCGGCTTTCGTTGCGCATAATGTTCACTTTGATTGGAATTTTTTAAATGAAGAATTAAGACAGGCTGGATATACAGAAATTCATTGTCCGAAAATTGATACGGTTGAATTGGCACAAATTCTTTTGCCGACAGCTGATAGTTATAAATTACGTGATTTAGCTAAGAAGCATGAACTAGAGCACGATCAACCACATCGTGCGGATAGTGATGCTCTTGCAACAGCGGAATTATTTTTACAATTTTTAAATGAAATTGAAAAGTTACCACTTGTCACGTTGCAATCGCTTTATGAATTAAGCGATGTATTCCAAAGTGACATAGCTGATGTGCTTTCTGAAAATATTTTAAAGAAAGTAATGCACGGTAAAGAAGATATAGCGGAGTATGAAATACATCGAAATATTGCGCTGAAAAAGCGGAACTATTCCTTAAACCTTGGAGAAACGTGTTCATCAAAGTTTGATGCCTTCTTGAATAAAACGATGGATAAATTGGAATCACATATGCCAAAGTTTGAAAGAAGAGAAAGTCAACAACTGATGATGAAAGAGATATATACGGCGTTAAGAGATTCTCGTTTTTCACTAATTGAAGCCGGTACAGGAACAGGAAAGACTCTTGCTTATTTGCTTCCTAGTCTTTATTTTGCAAAGAGAAAAGAAGAACCTGTCATTATAAGTACACAAACGGTACAACTCCAACAACAAATATTAGAAAAAGAAATTCCGTTATTACAAAAAATAATGCCATTTTCATTTGAGGCAGCTCTTCTAAAAGGAAGAAAGCATTATTTATGCTTACATAAATTTGAGTATGCTTTGCAAGAGGAAGAAAAAAATTATGATATGGCACTTACGAAGGCGAAGATTTTAGTTTGGCTATTGCAAACTGAAACAGGTGATCGAGACGAATTAAATATTCCTGAGGGCGGAAAGTTACTTTGGAATCGTATTTGTAGCGATGCGTATAGTCCAGGCGGTATGCAAAGTAATTGGTTTAGTCGTTGTTTTTATCAGCGAGCGAAGAATAAAGCTTTATTTGCAGATATCGTTATTACAAATCATGCGTTATTATTTCAAGATTTTTCAAGTGAAGAACCGTTGTTTGCTTCATGCGAACATATTATTTTTGATGAAGCTCACCATATTGAAGAAGCTGCGAGTAGAACATTGGGTGAACAGTTCTCTTGTATGTATTTTCAATTGGTTATATCTCGTCTTGGGACGCTAGAAACAGAAGATGTACTCTCCAAAGTATATAAAATGATGAAAAAATCAGAGCAAGCATCTCGTTCAACTTTCCGTATGATAAGTTATAGTTTGAAGGAACTTAAATTTGATGCGGATGAACTCTTCCAAATGTTACGTACTTTTATATTTAAACAAACAAAGCAAGAGCAAGGAACGAATAATATGCCGCTCATCTATAGGTATAACGCAGAACTAGAAAAAGGTAAGTTGTGGGATAGTATCGTCGAATTAACAAATCGTTTTATATATGAATTAAGAAGGGTAGTAACTGCTCTTGAGAAGCAAGTGGATATATTGCAAAGTAAGTTAGAATGGGAGATGCATGTTGTAACAGGTGAATTTATGCATTTAATTGAGTTGCTGAGAAAGATGGCAGAATCATTACAGTTACTCGTATTAGAAAAGAATTCGTATGTAACTTGGATGGAGACTGAAACGAAAGGGACAATTCATTCAACAGTTCTATACGCACAGCCTGTCCATATTGGTGAAAGATTTGCTGATGAATTTTTAACAGAAAAAAAGAGTGTTATTTTTACATCCGCAACACTAACAGTTAACGATACGTTTGATTATATAAAAGAGGAACTTGGTTTACATGATTTCGCTCCAAATACTTTAAAGGTTCCGTCACCATTTCGTTATGATGAACAGATGAAATTAATGGTTTCAACGGATGTACCTTTTATTAAGCAAGTAAGTAATGAGCGATATATTGAATCTGTATCGGAACATATTGCAAAGATAGCAAAAGCCACAAAAGGCAGAATGCTCGTTTTATTCACTTCGTATGAAATGTTAAAAGAAGCGTATGCGAATTTAAAAAATAATGATGAATTAGAGGGTTATTTATTACTCACCCAAAGTGTGAATAATAGAAGTCGAAGCCGCTTAATTCGAAAGTTTCAAGAGTTCGACAAATCAATTTTATTAGGGACGAGCAGTTTCTGGGAAGGAATAGATATTCCAGGAGATGCCTTAAGTTGTCTTGTTATTGTCCGTCTACCATTTACGCCTCCTCATCAGCCTATGATGGAAGCGAAAGGTGAGTGGCTAAAAAATCAAGGTGAGGATGTATTCGCTAAATTAGCGTTGCCACAAGCAATATTACGTTTCAAACAAGGATTCGGCCGCTTAATTCGAACGAATACAGATACAGGAACGGTAGTAGTGTTAGATCGTCGTTTGACGAGTTCTTCCTATGGAAAACGATTTCTACAATCGATCCCTAACGTACCTCTTTATGAAGGGCCATTAGAAGAATTATTAGTACAATTAGAAGAACCATTAAATGAATAAAAATGGAAGAAAAATACGCCTGAAGTGCTTATAAACTTCAGGCGTAAAAAATGTGGGTAGGAGGAATTTTATTTTTCTTACTTCTTGTATACAAAATGTGTTGGTTTTCGACTTGAAACCTTTTTTTGCTGTACATGTCCTGCTATAATAGATGGGTGATGAAGCAGGGGTTGTAAAGAATGTACTCTTATTGTAACCGCATTGCGTTCTTCTATAATTAGAAATTTTTGTGTAACGGAGGAGTTTTTTCATGGAGAAGAAAATCGAAGTACTATCAACGACGCGTATTAAATATTCGTCTGATTTGTATAAAATTGTTGATAGTTTGAATCGTACGTTAAAAGAGCAGGACCTCATGTTCGGACTAGCATTAGACGAAAAAGATAAAGAAACAGCTGTATTTACGATTTACAGAACGTAGCGATACAATGAAAAAGTGGATCTTTGCAATCATTATTGTTATCGTTGCTAGCGGAATATATGGGGCGTATGTTTATAATAAAGCGATGGGAAAGAAAATTCCAAAAGAGTCGAAATTTGTAGAAATTGCTAAAGAAAAAGCAAAGCTTACAAAGGTGAAATCTGTTGATTATTACAACGGAAAATCTGCATATATAGTCGTGCAAGGTACAGATGAAAAGGGAGAACAACTTATCGTTTGGGTGCCTGAGAAAAAAGGGGATACTGTAGTAAGGAAAAAGAGCGAAGGTATTTCTGAAAAAGAGGCTATACAAAGAACAGTAGAACAAGTCGGCAATGAAAGTAAGGAATCAAAAAGTAAGCCGAAAGAGATTATGAAAGTAAAATTAGGCTTTGAAAATGATGTACCACTATGGGAAGTTACATATATTGATGATGACAATCGTTATAGTTATTACTATCTTGAATTTAAAGATGGAAAATTTTTAAGACGATATAGCATTGAAAAATAGATGTAGGGGGAACTACAAATGAAATTAGCAAAGCGAGTAGCTGCTTTAACACCGTCTTCAACTTTAGAGATTACAGCAAAGGCACAAGCATTAAAAGCAGAGGGGCATGATGTAATTGGATTAGGGGCAGGGGAACCTGACTTTAATACACCAGAGCATATTATGGATGCTGCACATAAAGCGATGTTAGAAGGGCATACGAAGTATACACCAACAGGTGGATTACAATCGTTAAAACAAGAAATTGTGAAGAAATTTACTCGCGATCAAGGTATTGCGTATGATCCATCTGAAATTATTGTATGTAATGGCGCAAAGCATGCATTATATACATTATTCCAAGTATTACTTGATGAGGGAGATGAAGTTATCATCCCAACTCCTTACTGGGTAAGCTATCCAGAGCAAGTAAAGCTTGCTGGCGGTAAGCCGGTTTATGTAGAAGGTTTAGAAGACAATGAGTACAAAATTACAGCAAAGCAGCTGCGTGAGGCAATTACAGAGAAAACGAAAGCAGTTATTATTAATTCACCGAGCAATCCAACAGGAATGATTTATAGCAAAGAAGAATTACAACAGCTTGGAGAAGTATGTTTAGAACATGATATTTTAATCGTTTCTGATGAAATTTATGAAAAATTAATTTATGGTGGCGTAGAATATATTTCAATTGCCCAGCTTTCTAATGCATTAAAAGAACAAACACTTATTATTAATGGTGTATCTAAATCTCATTCTATGACAGGATGGCGTATTGGATATGCTGCAGGAAATAAGCAGCTTATTAAAGCGATGACGAACTTAGCGAGTCATAGTACGTCAAACCCTACTTCAATCGCTCAATACGGCGCAATTGCGGCATATGCAGGCTCACAAGAACCTGTGGAAACAATGCGTCAAGCCTTTGAAGAGAGATTAAACATCATTTATGATAAATTAATTCAAATCCCTGGCTTTACTTGTATTAAACCGCAAGGTGCATTTTACTTATTCCCTAACGTAAAAGAAGCTGTAGCTTTATCAGGATATGCAACAGTTGATGATTGGGCAAAAGCTCTATTAGAAGAGGAAAAAGTGGCTCTTGTACCAGGTACAGGATTTGGTGCTCCAAATAATGTTCGTTTATCATATGCGACATCTCTTGAACAAGTAGAGAAAGCATTGGAACGCATCCATACATTTATGAAAAGTAAAGTGCAAGCTTAATTGTATATTTCGTTCATGTAATATACAAAACCTCCCTATTAATGGGGAGGTTTTTTTGACGAATTGTGGCAAAAAGAAATAGCTAAAGGTGTGTTATACTAGAGAGCGAGGTGTTTGGTGATGAAAAAGAAAATGATGTTACAGTGGTTTGAGCAGGGAAGCATTGCAATTCCAAAATTGCTTATGATGCATTATAAAAAATTAGGTTTAAATGAGACGGAATTTATGGTTGTACTTCATGTACATACATTTTTAGAATCAGGTAATTCGTTTCCGACTCCTTCAGAGATTTCTGAACGGATGACGATAACAGAAATGAAATGTATGGAAGTAATTCAAGCGTTGATTCAAAAAGGTTTTTTATCACTAGAAGGTGGACAAAGATCAGAAGCGATGATGTGCGAAAGTTATTCTTTACAACCGTTATGGGAAAAAATATTACATTTCTTAATGGATGAATCAATAGAGGAAGAGCAAAAAGAAAAAAAACAGCTGCAAGTAAATTTATATACAGTATTCGAAAAAGAATTTGGAAGACCACTTTCGCCGTTCGAATGTGAAACGTTAGGAATGTGGGAGGACCAAGATCAACATCATCCAAATTTAATTCAAGCGGCTCTTAGAGAAGCTGTAATGAGTGGAAAACTAAATTTCCGATATATTGATCGTATTTTATTTGAGTGGAAAAAGAATGGAATTAAAACGGTAGATCAGGCTCAAAATCAAGGTCAAAAATTTAGAGCGAATCAACAAAGAGCACAACAAATGACAAAACAAGAGACGAAATTTACTGGAAAAGTGCCTTTTTATAATTGGTTGGAGCAGTAATATAGGAGGGGAAATATGCTTAACAAAACGCAAATCCGTTATTGTTTAGACACAATGGCGGATATGTATCCAGAAGCACATTGTGAATTGGTTCATGACAATCCATTTGAACTTGTAATCGCGGTGGCGTTATCTGCACAATGTACAGATGTACTTGTAAATAAAGTGACAAGAAATTTATTTCAAAAATATAAAACACCAGAAGATTATTTAAGTGTTTCTCTAGAAGAATTACAACAAGATATACGCTCTATCGGATTGTATAGAAATAAAGCAAAAAACATTCAAAAATTATGTCGAATGTTATTAGATGACTATAATGGGGAAGTACCGAGCGATCGAGATGAACTTACGAAATTACCAGGTGTAGGAAGGAAAACAGCGAATGTTGTAGTTTCCGTAGCGTTTGGGATTCCGGCAATTGCTGTTGATACACATGTGGAGCGAGTGAGTAAACGATTAGCGATTTGCAGATGGAAAGACTCTGTGTTAGAAGTAGAAAAAACGTTAATGAAGAAAGTACCGATGGATGAGTGGGGGGTTACGCATCATCGTATGATTTTCTTTGGACGTTATCACTGTAAAGCACAACGACCGCAATGTGAGGAGTGCAGGCTGTTAGAAGTATGTCGTGAAGGAAAGAAGCGAATGAAGGTGAAATAAAGGATGGAGCGAGTTATAGAAATACCGAAAGAATTTCATTGCTTACCATTTTTTAAAGAAAGCGTAAATTCAATTGAGTATCATACAGACGAGTCTTTTGAAGAAATAATACAAAATACTTATTTTATATTTGATATTGAAAGACAGTATGAGCCATGGAAGGAAATTGAAAACAGCATTCCAGCAGTGTTGAATGTATGGAAAAATAAGCATGAAGACATTGCTATACTGTTTCGAAATAGAGATAAGCAAGAGGCTGAGGGGCCAATGATTCTTTTTGCAGCTCACTTGTTATCGGTTGTCTATTGGCTAAATGAGCAACCTGTTCATAGTTTGAATGAAATACAAATAAATACGAATAAATTAAAAGTGCAACCTGTTAATTTTATGGAAAGATATTCATTTATTATAAAGAAACCGAGTAATTATCATTCTTATATTCAATTAGCGCAGTTATATATCGAAATAGAAAAGCTGTATGTAAAGAAAATGATAACAAAAAAGAAGTCCGCTTCTCGTTAAGAGAAACAGACTTCTTTTTTTGTTTATTAAGACTCTGTTGTAACAACAGTACCGTCTGCGTGAGGTGTATCTCCTCCGGGATTTTGGTGTTGCTGTTCTTGTTGTTTCTTAGCTTCGTCTTCAGCTTTCTTCTTGGCCTCTTCTTCAGCTTTCTTCTTAGCTTCGTCTTCAGCTTTTTTCTTAGCTTCGTCTTCAGCTTTTCTTCTAGCTTCCTCATCAGCTTTCTTTTGAGCTTCTTCTTGTTGTTTACGTTGTTGTTCTTGTTGTTGCTGCTGTTCTTGTTGTTTCTTAGCCTCTTCTTCAGCTTTTTTCTTAGCTTCGTCTTGTTTTACTTTATCTTCATTAGCTTTTTTCTTGGCTTCCTCATCAGCTTTTTTCTTAGCTTCTTCATCGGCCTTTTTCTTAGCCTCTTCTTCAGCTTTTTTCGCATCTGGAGTTCCGCCAGGCGCAGTGAAGGATGCACCAACTGCTGGGCTTGTTCCAGTGCCTTTTTTCGCTACTACAGAGAAGCTGTAAGTAACACCTGGTTTAATACCACCAAGAGTAGCTGTCGTACCACTTATTGATAGGCTACCACTTGAACCGTCAGTTGCTTTATAGCTGGCTGCATATGCATCCACTTCTGCTGGTCCAGACCAGTTTAGTGTAACTGTGCTAGCGCCATCAAAAGTGACATTCAGACCACTAGGGGCATCTACTTTAATTTGTTTAATTGCATCTTTTTTCGCACCTTTAACGTATAACTCTCCGTTTATTTCTTGTACAGAAGAAGGACGTTCAAAGCGTGATTTATCTGTAGCGAATTTGCTCATCATTATTTGGAACATTTGCTGTGCAATTCTAGTGGAGCGATCACTAACATAATTTTTTGGACCATCTTTTTCGTAACCAGTCCAAACAGCCATTGTGTATTGTGGTGTATATCCAGCAAACCAGCTATCTCTGTTTGCATCAGCTGGGATATCATATTTTTGAAGAACTGATGCATCAAAGTTTTGTGTTCCTGTTTTACCTGCTACGTCAACACCTGAAACGTATGCTGTTGGACCTGTACCACCAGAACCAGGTTTTACTACGTCACGAAGAACGTCAGTAACCATGTAAGCTGTATAGTCTTGCATTGCGCGTTGTTCCTTAGGTTTAAAGCTTTTCTTTTTCCCGTCCGGGAAGGTTACTTCTTTTACGAAGTGTGGTTTATTATAGTTACCACTATTACCGAAGGTTGCATATGCACCTGCTACTTCCAATGGAGACCCCTCGTTACTACCGATTGCTGTTGATTCGTAGACTTTTCCTTCTTTAAAGGTCATGCCTAAACCTTCAGCGAATTCTTTTGACTTATTAAGACCAACTGTTTGTGCTGTCTTTAAAGCTGGAATGTTTAATGACTTTTTCAAAGCTTCACGTAGTGAAACGTCACCTTTGTAGCTCTTTGTTGCATTTTGTATTTTTTTACCATTGGAATACGTATACTCTGAATCGTTTAATTGATGGTATGTAGACCATTGTAAATTTTCAATTGCCGGACCGTAGTCGAAAATTGGTTTCATTGTTGAACCAACTTGGCGTTTTAAATCAGTTGCCATATTATGACCTTTGAAAGTAGACTTACTTTCTTTACGTCCAGCACCAATTGCTCGAACTTCTCCAGACTGTGTATCCATAAATACGAATGACCCTTGGAATTGATCGTCCGGATACTTAATAAGATTGCCATCCATAATTTTGTCAGCGTAATCTTGAGCATCTTGATCAAGTGTTGTATGAATCGTTAAACCATCTGAACCGATATTTACATCAGGATATTCTTTTTCAACTTCTTTTACAACCGCATCTAAAAATGCTTGATACTTCATCTCAGTTACTTCTGAAGACGGTTGAAGGCCCTCTGTTACTGGGATCTTAACGGCGTTATTCATTTCTTCTTTTGTTATATAACCATGTCGATTCATTAATGATAATACAACATTACGACGATTTGTTGCTCGTTCAACATTTTCCTTTTTTGTTGGATCATAAATGTTTGGACCTTGGGGTAAACCAGCGAGCATAGCAGCTTCATGTAATTGCAAGTCTTTTAAATCTTTACCATAATATTTTTGCGCTGCTGTCGCAATACCATATGAACGGTTACCTAAATTAATCTTATTTAAGTACATTTCTAAAATCTCATGTTTAGAGTATTGTTGCTCTAATTTATAAGATAAGTACCACTCTTGTACTTTTCTCTTAGCAGTTTTGTCCATCGTTAGAAAATAGTTTTTAACGACTTGCTGTGTAATCGTACTACCACCTTGGGAACCGAAACCACCAGTGACATTTTCCATAACTGCTTTTGTAGTTCGTTTAAAATCAATTCCATTATGATCATAGAAACGCGAATCCTCAGTTGCAAGGAATGCATTTTCAACTACTTTTGGAATTTGATCATAAGTAACATGCGTTCGTTTTTCAGCACCGTATTCATAGAAGAAATTCCCGTTTTTATCAAGAAACTTTGTTGATAAAGGATTAACAAGTTTGGATTTGTCTAATTTTGGAGCGTCCTTTACCATAACAAAGAAAGCGGAAACGCCGGCTACGAGACCAACGATACCAAGAAGTAGACAACCTATAAGGAATTTCTTGAAAAAGGAGCCTTTTTTCTTTGGTTTTTCTTCTTTATGTGTTTTTTTCTCTTGATTTTTCACATGATTTCGTTCTGTACGAGAACGATAATTATCTGACATTATACTTTCTCCTACCTTTCATTCTCTCCCCCAAAAGTCGAAAAAAGAGCCTTAGTGATGACTCTATCACGAAAAATAAACCGTGTCTAGTACACGGATATAGTCAATCCGAGGGTGATAACCGCATGATAATAAGGATCCATGCTCTTCTATTTCTTCTTTCGTAATCGACTTGCGTCCACCAGTATTTTGACGATTCCAAAATGCAATAATATGTTTTGCATCTAATAAATAAAATTCATCAAAAAGTGTAAATTTAATAATGACAAATGCAATTCCATTATGAGCAACCACTTGCTTCATATGTTCTATTTGATGAAGGTGGAAGTTTTGAAGTGGGAAACTAGTTTTATTTTTTGTTTCCTTTGCTTCAAAATCGATGTATTTCCCTTTGTATACACCGTTGTAATCTGTTGTAGAAGGTTGTTTAAAATACGCTTCTTTTACCACTGCAGCACTTCGAGCGGGGTAATCTACTTTTACAATTTGAAGAGGTGTAGGTTTTTTATGTACACATGCAATATTATGGGTTAAGTAATATTGATTTGTTTCATTCAATTCCTCTTCAAGGGACATACCTCTGTTGCTATAAGTATGTGTTTTTATAGGTGTTTTTTGAGGTTGTGAAGCTTGATTATACCTTTTTCCATTTGGGTAACGAATGGTCATAGTGTGTCCACTCCCAACTTACTAAGAATTACTTACAAAGGTGATTATATCAAAAAATGAAAAAAGATGTGACCTTTTTGATGAAAGGTATGATGACTTATTTATGTTTACATGGAATGATTATATGAAAATTAAACAAAATCGAGAAAAAAAGTTTTGTACAGAGGAAGAAAAAGCAATCATTCGCAATATTAAAAAGAAAACAGAAATAGCTAATGTGGACAATATTTCTCGGACACAATCTTATCAAGAATATTATTTAAGAAATAGTGAAATCAGGTGGGCCTTTTTAGCGAGTATGGTTTCGAGAAATGCGGGATGGAATATGACCGATTTAGAAGGGAGATATTATGCTACTGTTTTACCTAAAACGGTAAAAAAACATTTATTTCTTCTGTACGAACAAGCTAATTGGATTATTTTCTTAGATGCCTTTCCTCAGCTATTATTGTATGAGGAAAGTAAGAAGAGACGTACACCTCTCTTTCATTTGTTGCAATATTTCAGCGTATCAATTTTTATGGAAAAAGAATGGTTACTTTTCTGGGAGAAAAGAGATATGAATAGGCTTATAACAGCACTTATTATAAATGAACAAAATAAAATTCAAAAACCAGTCATTGAGAGCACATATTTTAAAAAACATGTATTCCATACTGCACTTTTTAAAGTACAAGAAAGATTTCATATTAGTGCAGTTATCTTCCCAACAATTGAAGGGAGAATGTATGGATTTTCGGTTTATCAATTTGAAACGTTACAACAGCGTATAGAACTGGGAAAAAAATTAGCATGGTTATTGTTTCATCCAATTTATAATGGTTCGTTTTATAAGTTTGCATTGCAAACTACACATACTGGGTCTAGAGAAGATTATGAATTTTACTCAAAGGAAACTAGAAAATCGTGTACGCCAGCACTTAGAGATAGTTATCCTGTTGTTTTACATGAAGAAATAGAAATGAGAGATTGGTTTTGTGCAAATATGAAAATGGATGTGCTATTTGTACTTGAAGAACCTAAAGAGGAAGTTAATATAACAGAATGGTATAGGAGAAAGAGGGAACAAATCTATAGGATATCTATCGTAAATCGTTTCGTTAAAAGGATGGATGAGTTCATGATATAATGAAAAAGAAGTCCCGTCTTCCATTTTGAAGACGGGACTTCTTAATTTGAAATAAGCCTGCTATGCTTGCTACGACTTTAATCTCAAAACTTAATGCTAGTAGGAGATTAAGGGTGACTTGAAATTTAACCATACGTAATAAAGTCTGGCTTTATGTAGCAGGGAAGTTTGGACCATCTAGCTTTGGATTGCCAGTCTCGGGTTTATTTTGTTGTTTGTTTTGTTTTTTCTTTTTTTCATTTTTGTTCTTTGCCATTGTACTACACCTCCTTTTTGTATTGTTACCATTTCTATAAATGACATACGAAATGATTTCTTTGACGAATAACAACTAGTTTTGTCATGTGGGCAGGAGTGGTGAATCATTCGGCGAAATTACATGACAAAGGAAAAGCAAAGAAGGAGGCGTTTTGTATATGGCGATGGTTCAGAAGGAAGATGTAATGAAAAAAATGGATCAAATGTTAAGTTCTCTCGATTTGCTGGAAATGAATATAGGGATTAGAATGAATCATGCATTAAAGGATGCGAGTGAAAAAATATGTAATAAGATAGAAATAACAGAAATGCATATTGAACATATGGAAAATAAATTAGTGCATCACGAAGAAAAAGGGAATTGGGTAAAGACATTTCAAAACGTCGTAGTGAGTGCATAATAAGGTGGGAAAGAGATGAAGAATGAAGCATTAATACAGTCTTCAGAAAAACTCATGCAGTATAATAATGAAGCGAATATAAAAAAAAGAGAGCTAATCGAATACGACTTTTATAAGGATATGAAACCATTTGTAGACATGGTAGATGAGGAATTAAAGAAGTGGAAAGAATTAGCTTATACGTGGATTAAAGAAGAAAAGCCAAAGTATATACATGTACAGCAAATTGATCAAGTATACGATAATTTACAAACGAATGTGTTACAATGCTTTGTAAATAAAGGTAAAGGTAAACGATTCTTTGAAACACACCAAGCCATTTCGTATACTTTGCAAAATATAGTTGAGCAATGTAAATAACAAGAGGGAGAACCCTCTTGTTATTTTTATGCTTCTGTCATTGTTGTAGGTTTTGTTGCGCCGTTTATTTCTAATTCTTTTATTAATGTTCGATAATCTGAAATGCATATTTTTCCTTCGAGATACCAATGTCTCGCAAAGTCTAATAATTCATTTGCATTCTCTGTGCAATACCCCTTTTTTTGAGAAAACGCTTGTTTTAAATCCCCTAATACCATGTTGATTCCTCCCCCATGAGAATCTTCTTCTTAATTATCATAGCATGGAAGGGTTTTCTTTTTTAATTTTTTAAAAATTTAAACTTCCGACAAAAATAGACAGATACTCCATCACACATATTATTTTATAGGTACATATTATATATGTAGAAACTTATGTAAAGGAGGAGAGAATGCATGTTTCAACAATCTAACGTATATCAGCAAACAAATCCATATGCACAGCAAAATATGTACCAATATAATACGGATACATATTTACGGTATAATATGTATCCTTTCGAGCCTTATTATGGAAATCAAAATTATTATCAACCGTTTGAAGTGTCATTTATGAATCAAGCTCAACAACCACAACAGCAGCAACCTTATGTGAATCAGGCTCAACAACCACAACAGCAGCAACCTTATGTGAATCAGGCTCAACAACCACAACAGCAGCAACCTCATGTGAATCAAGCTCAACAATCACAAGCTCAGCAACCATACATGAATCAACAACAGCAGCCTTATATGAATTCGCAATATTATATGCCACCACCATCGCCCTATGCTAATCAACAAGCGATGTTTTATCCACCAAAACAGCCGTACCCGACGCAAAGTAAACAAAAGCAACAACAGCCAAGTCAGTTTTCTAGTTTTGTTTCTCAATTTAAAACATCCGATGGTAACTATGATGTAAATAAAATGATGAATACAGCTGGACAAATGATGAATGCGATGAATCAGGTGACAGGTATTGTAAAGCAAGTTGGAGGCTTTTTTGGTAAGTAATGTTGAAGAGTTGTCTATGAAAGTATTGTATATGAAATAAAGGACTAGACAAATTTCCTTGTAATAAATGGGTATATATAACAAGCGGCTTTCTCTCTTTTCTCATACTGTAAAGTGTAATCAGATTTTTTTAACGAGAGAGGAGAGAAAAAACTATGCATCATTGTCATCCTTGTTTTGGAGGGCATAAGCCTGTAGGACCTATTTGTACAACTGCTCCTGTCGTTCATCCGACGAAACAATGCGTAACACACTCTTTTTCAACTACGGTGGTGCCACACATTTTCCCAACACATACAACACATGTACATCATCAACAAATTAAAAACCAAAACTTCTTCCCACAAACAAATTCAAATGTAAATGTTGTGGACCCAATCGACCCAGGATTCGGCGGTGGATGTGGACCGTGTGGCCATGGTCATCATCACCACGGTCATCAAATATCTCCATTTGGGCCAGGACCGAATGTATCACCGTTTGGACCAGGACCAAATGTATCACCGTTTTTACCAAACAATGTATCACCAGTAGGTCCAAATATCGGACCAAACGTTGGTGGAATATTTAAAAAGTAAATGATATGTTAGAACTAGCGAAATGCTAGTTCTTTTTTTGTAATTGGAGTGTTGATATGAAAGTTATTGCAGTAACAGGATATAAGCCATTTGAACTTGGAATATTTAAAAATGATCATCCAGGGGTGGGGTGTATAAAAAAGGCATTACACCGTAAATTAACCACTTTTGTAGAAGATGGTTTAGAGTGGGTTATAATAAGCGGCCAGTTAGGTGTAGAATTATGGGCTGCTGAAGTTGTTTTTGAAATTCAAGTAGAATATCCAGATTTAAAATTAGCGGTATTCACTCCGTTTTTAGAACAAGAAGAAAATTGGAAAGAAGATAATCGTGAATATTACGAATTTATTCTTTCTCAAGCAGACCATGTTGATAGTATCACGAAACGGAAGTATGAAAGCCCAGAGCAATTTAAATTAAAAAATCAATTTTTTATTGAAAAAAGTGATGCACTTTTAGCGGTATACGATGAAGAAAAACCAGGAAGTCCCAAATATATTGTAGAAGCAGCAAAGAAAAAAGGGGAAATAGAAAATTATCACAGTTATTTCATTCTTTTTTCTGATTTACAAGATATAATAGAAGAGGAACAGTGGAATAATGCAGAGTAATATGTAATATAGTACTCGTATATATGATTGACAAAAAGCATTGTTTCTGAAAAAATTTAGTTAATGAAAGTTTTGGTAAAAATTTGAGGTGAAGAAAATGATTTCGGATAAAATTAAATTAACAGCAAAAGATATTTTAGAAAAAGAATTTAAAACAGGTATGAGAGGTTATCAGCAAGAAGAAGTAGACAAGTTTCTTGATATGATCATTAAAGACTATGAAGCTTTCCACAAAGAGTTTGAGCAATTAAAGCAACAAAATGCTCGTTTAAAGCGTGAATTAGAGGAACAAAAACTAGCAGTAACGCAAGTTCCACAACAACCTGTACAAACACCAGTCGCACAACCGGTTTATAACAACACGAATACGGATATTTTAAAACGCTTATCTAACTTAGAAAAAGCTGTATTTGGAAGTAAGTTATACGAATGATGTAAGGTGGGAAAAGGTTTAAGCATTTTACATAGAAAAAAACGTTGCAAAATCTTTTTGTTTCCACTATACTAATGGATGTCATAACGTTTGGGTAATCGCTGCAACGCCAACGTTGTAGAGGAAAGTCCATGCTCGCACGGCCTGAGATGGCTGTAGTGTTCGTGCCTAGCCAATTCATAAGCTAGGGTATTCTGGCTGTAAGGCTGGTTTAACGGCAGGGAAAAAACCTAAGTCCTTTCGGATATGGTTTGACTACCTTTAAAGTGCCACAGTGACGAAGTCCTTGAAGAAATGATAGGAGTGGAACGAGGTAAACCCCACGAGCGAGAAACCCAAATAATGGTAGGGGAATCTTTTCCAAGGAAATGAACGACGGGAAAGGACAGGTTTTATAACCTGTAGATAGATGATTGCCACCGGAGTACGAGGCGTGGGCCGTTTGTAGTACAAAGGAACAGAACATGGCTTACAGAACGTTATGAACCAACTATGAAATAACTCAGCTCTCCTTTGTTAGAGGAGGGCTTTTTATTTGTATGAAGTTATAAAGTATGAGTTAAAATGGTTAATGAGAAAATTTTTCGCAAAATGTAATGATTAATAGGAACAATTGCTATTAATTATTGTTTGAATATACATAAGAGGTGAATGCAAATGGGAAAAGTTACTTTAATTGCAACAGCGGCAATGGGTATTGAAGCGTTAGTTGCCCGAGAAGTTCGCGATCTTGGTTATGAATGTCAAGTAGAAAACAGCAAAGTAACATTTGAAGCAGATGAAAAGGCGATTTGTCGCACGAATTTATGGTTACGTACTGCGGATCGTGTAAAAATTAAAGTTGGCGAATTTAAAGCAACAACATTTGATGAGCTATTTGAAAAAACGAAAGCATTAAACTGGGGAGATTATATTCCAGAGAATGGCGAGTTCCCTGTTATCGGTAAATCTTTAAAATCTGAATTATTCAGTGTTTCGGATTGCCAACGTATTGTTAAAAAGGCTGTCGTTGAAAAATTAAAAACAACATATAAACGTACAACTTGGTTTGAAGAAGATGGTCCGTTATTCCGTATCGAGATTGCAATGCTCAAGGATATTGCAACATTAACAATTGATGCGAGTGGTGTTGGACTTCATAAACGTGGATACCGTATGGATCAAGGGGAAGCTCCGTTAAAAGAAACATTAGCTGCGTCTTTAATTAAATTAACAAACTGGAAGCCAGATCGTCCATTTGTTGATCCATTCTGTGGATCAGGTACAATTCCGATTGAAGCAGCATTAATTGGACAAAATATTGCGCCAGGATTTAACCGTGGTTTCGCATCAGATGAGTGGGGCTGGGTAGGTAAACAAAACTGGCGTGAAGCGCGTCAAGAAGCTGAAGATTTAGCGAACTATAATCAACGATTACAAATCATTGGATCAGATATTGATCATCGTATGATTCGAGTTGCTCAAGATAACGCAGAAGAAGTAGGCTTAGGTGATTTAATTACATTTAAACAAATGCAGGTAAAAGATTTTACAACAAAAGAGGATTATGGCTACGTTGTAACGAATCCTCCATACGGAGAACGTTTAAGTGAAAAAGCACTCGTTGAACAACTGTATAAAGAAATGGGACAAGTATTCCGCCCATTAGATACATGGTCAGCGTATGTATTAACAAGCTACGAAGCATTTGAGAAGTGTTACGGAAAAGATGCGTCGAAGAAGCGTAAACTGTTTAACGGATTTATCCGTACAGATTACTACCAATACTTCGGAAAACGTCCACCGCGTAATTCATAGTATAAAACTCCTCCAGCGCGCATATACTGGCTATTATGTAATGCGTAAAGGAGGAAGTGATATGGATAGTTTCCAATTATCAATGATTCAAAAAGCTATTCACCGTACGTATGATGAGCTCGGAAAAGAAGTGGATAGTCAGGGTGCGATTGTAGATGAAATACAAAAAGCACAAGAAGAATATTTGTCAGCTCTTTCACATGAAACAGCGATTGATAAACGGTATTTAAAGTCATTAATATAGAAGAAAATTTTCCTTTTTCGAAAGGAAAATTTTTTTTCGTGAATTTCTATGTATGGCAACAGGGGAAAGCAAATGCATACATATGCGTAGCAGTTGCTATTATTTTTTTATAGAAAAACTTTTTGGTTGGAGGCTAAGGATGTTTACTGAGAAGAGATTACCATTTGAAGTAGGGAAACAAGATAATTTTTATGATAAGTTGAATGAGTGGATTGGAGATGTATTTTACGACATCCTTCCGGAAAAAGGCTTTGAAGAGCGTGATGAACAAATTTTTATGGCGTTTCAGTTAGAACGTGCTTTCCAAGAAAAGAAAGTTATGTTCGCAGAAGCGGGTGTAGGAACAGGGAAAACAATTGTATATCTTCTATATGCAATTTGTTACGCGCGTTATACAGGAAAACCAGCAATTATCGCTTGTGCAGATGAAACGTTAATTGAGCAGCTGGTAAAAGAAGAAGGGGACATTGCTAAATTATCTGAAGCATTAGGCTTATCAGTAGATGTAAGACTTGCGAAATCAATGGATAATTATTTATGTTTACGAAAATTAGAAGATGTTATGAGTGGACGAGCTCCAGAAGTAATTGAAGACGTATATTACGAGTTACCACAGTTTGTATTCGATCATGGTACGATGCAAAACTTTACTCACTATGGTGACAGAAAAGAATTTCCACTTTTAAATGACGAAGAATGGTCAAAAGTAAATTGGGATTACTTCCAAGATTGCTTTACTTGTGATTCTCGTCATCGTTGTGGACAAACTCTTTCTCGCGAACATTATCGTAAAGCAGCAGATTTAATTATTTGTTCTCAAGATTTCTATATGGATCATATTTGGACGTACGATGCTCGTAAGCGTGAAGGGCAAATTCCATTATTACCAGAAAGTAGCTGCGTTGTATTCGATGAAGGACATCTTGTAGAATATGCAGCTCAAAAAGCTTTAACATACCGTTTAAAGCAAACGATGATGGAGCAACTTTTAACGAGATTGTTGCAAAACGATATTCGCGAGGAGTTTGCACATTTAGTAGAAGAAACAATTTGGCAAACAGAGCGATTCTTTGATGTGTTACAAGAGAATAAAAAGGAAATTGCCGGTTCTGATCGTTTAGAAATTACTGTGACAGAAAAAGTAACAGCTGAAGCGAAGCGACTTTATGCAAAAATTGGTGAAGTCGGTGATGCATTAGTATTTGAAAGTGAAATGCATACAGTAAACACGTATGACTTAAATATCGTTGATGAGCATTTAGATGTGTTAGAACATTCACTTCGTCTGTTTATGCACGAGAAAAATGTAATTACATGGGGCGAAGAAGGTGATGGTGCCTTCACGTTAGTTATTATGCCGCGTGCAGTTGAAGAAGTGTTACAAGAGAAAGTATTCTCGAAGAAAATCCCGTATATTTTCTCTTCTGCGACATTATCGAACAACGATTCATTCGCATTTACAGCAAATAGTCTAGGGGTAAAAGATTACTTATCATTCTCAGTTGCCTCACCGTTTGATTATGAGGAGCAAATGGCGGTAAACTTACTATCGCATACGAAAGAAAATGAATGGGAAAGAAAGTGTCAATATACACTTGAAAATATACAAAAAACAAATGGACGTACGCTTGTATTATTCCGTACAACACAAGAACTTGCAGCGTTTAAAGAATATGTAAGTAAAGAACAAATGTCAGTTCCGTTTCTATATGAAGGAGATCAGGAAATTAGTCAGCTCGTTTCTCGTTTCCAAAATGAAGAAGAGACTGTACTTTGTGCCGTTCATTTATGGGAAGGTTTAGATATTCCAGGTTCATCATTATCACATGTTATCATTTGGTCATTACCATTCCCTCCAAACGATCCTGTGTTTGAAGCGAAACGTAAGCACGTAAATGATCCATTCTGGGATGTAGATGTACCGTATATGATTTTACGACTTCGTCAAGGGATGGGACGTTTAATTCGTACGAGCGACGATAAAGGTGCTATATCAATCTTCTTATCTGATTCAGAAGATGAGAAAGTAGTTGCAGCTGTGAAAAATGTACTGCCAGTAGAAGGTAAAGAATTATAAGGAGAAAGCTTGGCGCTTGCCAAGCTTTTTTCTATTATAAAAGGAATTTATATGTCCGTGTCGAATTAAGTTTGAGGTAGAAAAAGGAGGCTTTTATACGATGACAGTTGCTACATATGAAGTAGAAAAACAATTTTTAACATACGTGAAGAAGATACAGAATTACGGAGAAGCATTAAGTTTAATGTTTTGGGATTTAAGAACAGGTGCACCCAAAAAAGGTGTGGATCAGCGTTCTGAAGTAATTGGTATGCTTTCGTCAGAAGTGTTTGCTATGTCGACTTCAGATGAGATGGGAAACTATTTAACAGAGCTTGAAGCTTTAATACGCGAAGATAAACTTTCTGAAACGACGAAGAAAATGGTTGAAGAGTGCCGGAAAGAATATGATAGAAATAAAAAAATTCCACAAGTTGAATATGAGGCTTATGTGAAATTAGAAGCGAAAGCAGAGAGTGTGTGGGAAGAAGCTCGCGAAAAATCTGATTTCGAAATGTTCCGCCCGTACTTAGAAAAAATTGTGGAATTTAAAAAGAAATTTATTACATATTGGGGTTATGAAACATATAAATACAATACATTATTAGATATGTATGAGCCAGGTATTACAGTAGAAGTTTTAGATCACGTATTTGGTCAGCTTCGTGAGCGCATCGTACCGCTTGTAAAAGAAATCTCTGAGTCTAAAAAAGGATTAAAAACAAGTGCTTTATCGGAACAATTTTCAAAAGAAAAACAAAAGAACTTTACATTAGAATTATTGAAGCAATTGAATTATGACTTTGAAGCAGGTCGTCTTGATGAAACAGTACATCCTTTCGAAATTACATTAAATAGAGGGGATGTTCGTATTACGACACGCTATGATGAAAAAGATTTTCGTATGGCTGTTTTTGGAACAATTCATGAATGTGGTCATGCAGTATATGAACAAAATATTGCAGAACAATTTGAAGGTACACCACTTTGCAGTGGTACATCTATGGGTATTCACGAATCACAATCATTATTCTTTGAGAACTTTATCGGCCGTAATAAATCATTCTGGAAGAAGAATTATGATTTATTAAAAGAGTATAGCAATGGTCAATTTGATGATATGTCAGTCGATGAGTTTTATGATGCAATTAACGAATCGAAACCGTCATTCATTCGTATAGAAGCAGATGAACTTACATACCCGCTTCATGTTATGGTTCGTTATGAGCTTGAGAAAGAATTATTTGATGGTACATTACAAGTGAAGGACTTACCAGCAGCTTGGAATGATAAGATGGAAGCATATTTAGGCATTCGTCCGGAAAATAATGCACAAGGTGTATTGCAAGATGTTCACTGGGCTGGTGGTTCATTTGGATACTTCCCATCTTATGCGCTTGGTTACATGTATGCAGCGCAATTTAAGCAAAGAATGTTAAAAGACATTCCGAACTTTGATGCATTATTAGAAGAAGGAAACGTAACACCGATTCGTGAATGGTTAACAGAACATATTCACCAATATGGTAAAACGAAAAAGCCGCTTGAAATTTTAGAAGATGTAACAGGTGAAGGCTTAAATGCAAACTACTTAGCCGATTATTTAGAAGCGAAATATAAAGAGATTTATGAGTTGTAAAAAAAGAGCTGCTTAATTGCAGCTCTTTTTGTTAAAGGGGATGGGAGAATGGGTTATACATATACAGTAATGAAGCAAGAAGAAGCGGAGGAAATTGCGTATAACTGGTATTATGAAGGGAAATATTCTTTTTATGATATAGAGGCAGATGAAGAAGATTTAGATGAATTTTTACATGGTGAGAGTAGAGGGGATCATACATTTTCTGTGAAGCAAAATGGCATTCTCATTGGTTTTTTTACTGTTTGTAAAATGAATGATGGAACGGTTGATATAGGACTTGGAATGAGACCTGATATAACTGGCAATGGATTTGGTTTACAGTTCGTGAATGCTGGACTAGCTTTTAGTGAAGAAAAATACGGGTGCAATTATATAACACTATCAGTAGCGACATTTAATGAGAGAGCAATCAAAGTGTATAAAAGAGCAGGATTTGAGGCGGTTGGAACGTTTATACAGAAAACAAATGGTAGTTGTTTTGAGTTTTTGAAAATGAACTACATATGTAAACATGATTAAAAAACAGAGGGGTCTTCTGTTTTTTATTTTGATTTAGAAATATATGATACATATTTTTGTACTTGTTGTAATAGAGGGTTTTGAAATTTTGGTAAAGGATGTGTATGATAGAATTTTAGTAGCAAATAGCAGGTTTAGTAAGGAAAGGTAGAGGTAGTATGATTACAATTAAAATGAAAAATGAAATAGATTTGATGCATGAATCTGGAAAATTACTTGCTTCATGTCATAAAGAAATTGCGAAAATGATAAAGCCAGGTATAACGACGCAAGAGATTAATACGTTTGTTGAAATGTATTTAAAAAAGCATGGTGCCACATCTGAACAGAAAGATTACAATGGGTATCCATATGCGATATGTGCATCTGTAAACGATGAAATGTGTCATGGGTTTCCGGCCGATGTTTCTTTAACTGAGGGTGATATTGTAACAATTGACATGGTAGTAAACTTAAATGGTGGTCTTTCAGATTCTGCTTGGACGTATATAGTTGGAAATGTTTCTGATGAAGCAGAAAGGTTATTGTTAGTAGCTGAGAATGCTTTATATAAAGGGATTGATCAGGCGGTAATCGGTAATCATGTAGGAGATATTGGCTATGCAATTGAAAGTTATGTAACAAATGAAGGTTTTTCTGTTGCAAGAGACTTTACGGGGCATGGGATCGGTAAAGAGATTCATGAAGAACCAGCAATTTTTCATTTTGGGAAGCAAGGACAAGGGCCTCAGTTACAAGAAGGAATGGTGATTACGATTGAGCCGATTGTCAATGTAGGTATGCGATATTCGAAAGTAGATTTAAATGGGTGGACTGCACGAACGATGGACGGGAAATTATCAGCTCAATATGAGCATACACTTGCGATTACAAAAGATGGGCCAATCATTTTAACGAAGTTGTAATTGGGAATGAAAGAGTTTGTAAAACTCGAACGAAAATATTAGTTTTTAAAAATTCGTACGTGTTTTTTCGATAAATGCTTTTCAAAGTATAAAAAGTGCGTTATAATCCTTCTATAAAATAAATAGTTAGCTACACTCATATAATCGCGGGGATATGGCCTGCAAGTTTCTACCGAAGTACCGTAAATACTTTGACTATGAGTGAGGACGAATATAGTTGCTTGTTTAGCATTCTTTTTTGCGAAACTCCAAAAGCGCGTCTCTCACTTGTAACGAGTGGTGGCGGCTTTTGGAGTTTTTTTATTGCATAAGAGGGGGAACAAACATGAAAGTATTACAAGAAAAGATTTTGAACGAAGGAAAGGTTTTATCTGGTGACGTATTAAAGGTAGATGCATTTTTAAATCATCAAATTGACCCAGTACTTATGCAAGAAATCGGAAAAGAATTTGCTAAACGTTTTAAAGAAGAGAACATTACAAAAATCGTGACGATTGAATCTTCAGGCATTGCACCAGCTGTTATGGCTGCATTAGAGCTTGGTGTAAAAGTAATCTTTGCAAGAAAACGTAAATCGTTAACGTTACAAGATAATATGTACGTTGCAAACGTATATTCATTTACAAAACAAGAAACAAATGAAATTTCATTATCTCGAAATCATATTGATGAAAATGATCGCGTGTTAATCATTGATGACTTTTTAGCAAACGGTCAGGCTGCTTTAGGTTTAATGAGTTTGGTAGAGCAAGCAGGAGCAAGTATTGCAGGAATTGGAATTGTTATTGAAAAAGCATTTCAAGATGGAGGAAAGAAGCTTCGTGAACAAGGGGTTCGTGTTGAATCACTAGCAGAAATTGCATCACTTGATAACGGCACAGTTACATTTGTACAGCAAGAAACTGCGGAGGTGAAATAAACGATGAAGCAGCATCCATTTAAAATTGCATCGCTTGGTATGCAGCATATGCTTGCTATGTATGCTGGCGCAATTATCGTTCCGCTTATTGTAGGCGGCGGACTTGGTTTAAATCAAAAAGAGTTAACATACTTAGTCTCAATTGATTTATTAATGTGCGGCGTTGCGACAATTTTACAAGCATTATCAAATCGCTTTTTCGGTATTGGACTCCCAGTTGTACTTGGTTGTACATTTACAGCGGTTGGGCCGATGATTGCAATTGGAAAACAATACGGTGTGTCTTCTATTTATGGGGCAATTATTGCTGCCGGGTTATTCGTTGTTATTTTTGCGAAATTATTTGGAAAGCTTGTAAAACTGTTTCCACCAGTTGTAACAGGGTCTGTCGTTACAGTAATTGGAGTTACACTTGTTCCAGCCGCTATTAATGATATGGCTGGTGGAGTAGGAAGCAAAGATTTCGGAAGTCTTGAAAACTTAGCATTAGCATTTGGAGTGTTATTATTTATCATCATTATGTATCGTTTCTTTGATGGGTTTATCCGTTCAATTTCTATTCTATTAGGTTTGTTGTTCGGTACTATCGTTGCAGCATTTATGGGGAAAGTAAGCTTGCAAGCAGTTGGAGAGGCGGATTGGTTCCATGGTATTCAGCCATTTTACTTCGGTACACCAACATTTGAATTAACACCAATTATTACAATGATTCTCGTTGCTTGTGTAGGGATTGTAGAAGCAACGGGTGTATACTTTGCATTATCTGATATTTGCAATAAAAAAATCGGTGAAAAAGAATTAACAAAAGGGTATCGTGCAGAAGGATTAGCGATGGTGTTAGGTGGTATTTTTAACGCGTTCCCATATACAACATACTCTCAAAACGTAGGACTTGTTCAATTAACTGGAGTAAGAAATCGCGTTATTATTTATACTTGCGGTGGTATGTTAATCGCTCTTGGGTTTATTCCGAAAATTGCAGCCATTACAACGATTATTCCGAAGTCAGTACTTGGCGGTGCTATGCTCGCAATGTTTGGTATGGTTATGGCATATGGTATTAAAATGTTAAGTAGCGTTGACTTTGGAAGACAAGAAAACTTATTAATCGTTGCATGTTCTGTTGGAATTGGGCTTGGCGTAACAGTCGTTCCTACATTATTCTCACAACTTCCAGAAAGCATTCGTATTTTAACAGATAACGGAATTGTACTTGGAAGTGCATCAGCAGTATTGTTAAATATTGTATTTAATATGGTGCCGCAGCGCAAAGTGAAAGTAAAAGAAGAGCCGGTGTCTATGCAAAGTGCAGTAAGAGAAGCGTAAAAAAGCAAGGTCTCGTTATGAGACCTTGCTTTTCTTTTTAAGTGGCATCATTTTCCCGTAAGTACCAAGACGCCAAATGTACTCAAGTGGCCCGTATTGGTAATGTGAAAGCCACCAGCGGCTAATAAAGATTTGTAACGTGTAGAAACCGACGCAGAATAGTGGTCCAACCCATAATGGAGCAAGATAATCATTTTTGAATAATAGCCCGAATACAAGTAATGTAACAATTGTATGCGAGATGTAATTTGTTAATGCCATTCGTCCAACATATTGGAATGGACGTAATACTGTTTGCCATTTTTCTTTTTGTAATAAACGCATTAACGTGACAATGTAGAAGATGAACAATGTCTTTCCACTTATCATCGTAATACCCATAAGTGAAAATGGTGTGTATGGTTGATTGTTCATAAAGAAGTAAACCATAATAAACCACATCGGTAATGTTAAAATGAACATAATGATTTGCCATTTTTTAAGTTTTGGATCTAATTCCTTAGCACGGCGGAAAATGTCTTTTTTACCGGCAGATAATCCGAGTAAAAACAATCCTAGTGTTTCAGGAAGCATAATAAGACTGTTACTTATTGCTTCAGAATAGAAAGAATGGAATCTGTCTGTAATTTGTAAGTCCCAGTTTTCTAACGGCATAATGGCTATGGAAAGGCCTAGTTCATTTACCGGCACTAATAACATGAGAAGAGAACCTAATAATGTGAACAATTGCATGAAACTTAATAGTACAATTGACCATATTAAAATAGTACGTGGCTCTCTTTTGTAAAATAAAAATAAGAAAAAACCGGTAATTGCATAAGTATGTAAAATGTCACCGTCCCATAAAAGAACGTAATGTAAGAAACCAAATAATAATAAGATAAGTAAGCGGCGAACAAACAAAGTTTTTGGACGATCGGTCTTCGCTTCAGCACGATTCATAAAAATATAAAAACCTAATCCAAATAAAAATGAAAAAATTGTATAAAATTTCGTTTGAATAAACATATCGTAAAATAGGCGAATATAGCTGTCTATCCCTTCGTAAATTCCTGTAATATCACGTGAGTCAATCCCGGCAATAATTGGCCAGTTAACAAGAAAAATACCCAGTACAGCTATTCCTCTAATAATATCGATGGAATGTATCCTCTCGCCTTGCGTGAGATTTTGTGTCATTTTTTTCCTCCCTGTTAAGTAATTCCCTTTTATTATACAAAATGTAAGATGGAGGGTATAGGGGATATTTCCATTTTTTTAAACTGTTAAGTTATGTAGGATGAGATATAATAAGAGAGCACAATAAGTTTTAACCTTCTTCAAAACAGGCGGTAAAGCTCCTTCTTATAAGGAGCTTTCTTTATGAAAAGTGTTGATAATGATTCTCTTTAATGATAAACTGTATTCAAAAGTGATAATCATTATCAAAAAAAGGTTGGTGCGTAAGTATGGTATATGCGTTAGTAGCAGGTACAGTCGCTGTATATGCAGTTATTACAAAGTATGTTTTAAATGGAGTAGGAACAGCAAAATGAGTGATATGACATAAAATCCCTTTCATTTGTAAAAAGAATGAAAGGGATTTTTTATTTTTAATGAGAATATGCTGAAAATTTAGTATGATAGTAAAGTGAAACTGTAATCAATGGGTAGGTATAACTCTCACTGGTTATGAGCTCGCAAATAGCGGGGAAAAGTATATACATCTTGGATAAAGGGGAACAAGGGGATGACAAACATAGTACAGACAAACGGTATGAGAAAACTTGTTTGTTTTTATGAAGAGTGGCAAAAACACGGCGATGCAGAGAATAGTTTAAAGTTGTTTGAGGTGATTCAAAAATATAAACAAGAACAGCTTATGATAGCGTTCTGCGGTCACTTCTCTGCAGGGAAATCAACGATGATGAATCATCTATATAAAGCACAGTTGTTACCAACAAGTCCAATTCCGACAAGCGCTAACGTTGTCAAAATTGAAAAAGGAATGGATCGTGTTGTTGTAACGGTTAAATCTGGAGAGCAGTACGAATATGACGGTGCATATTCAGCAGAAGAATTAAAGCAAATTTGTAAAGATGGCGATGAGGTAATTGGTGTTCATATTTATCGGAATGATGCACCAATTCCTGAGGGTGTTATGTTAGTTGATACACCAGGGATTGACTCAACAGATGATGCCCATCAACTAGCGACAGAATCAACGCTACATCTAGCAGACGTAATTTTTTATATGATGGATTATAATCACGTCCAATCGGAAGTGAATTTGCAATTTGTTAAAGAATTGAAACAACGTAATAAAACGGTTTATCTCGTTGTAAATCAAATAGATAAACATAAAGAAAATGAATTATCATTTGAGGATTATAAAGATAGTGTGAAACAATCGTTCTCTAACTGGGATATTGAAGTAGATGGAGTTTATTATACGTCATTACGAATGATGAACCATCCACATAATGAAATTGGAAGTTTAGAAACATTAATTACTTCTATTATGAAAGAAAAAGAGCAGTATGTAAGAGAGGGAATGGAGCGAGAAACAGAATATTTAATGGGAGAACATTTCTCGTTTATTCTTTCTGAAAATGAAAAAGCTCTTTTGACATATGAGGAAGAGTTAGCATCACCGCTTTCGATTTCAGAAATAGTTGAAAAGAAAGAAGAGCTAACGGAAACTAAACATCGCGAGGCTAGTAAAGAATCTCATGTGAGAAACGAATTTATAAAAGGTTTACAAGCTATATTAGATAACGCGTATTTAATGCCATTTGAAATGAGAGAATTGGCAAATGCATATTTAGAAACGAAATTAACAAAGTTTAAAGTTGGTTTGCTATTTGCGAAAGGAAAGACGGAGCAAGAAAAACAAAGACGTGTAGAGGCGTTTTATTCTGCCCTTCAAAAGACTGTTGAAACGCAACTTGATTTTCATGTGAAAGAATTTATTGTAGCCTTCTTAAAAGAAGAAGGATTGTTCACGGAGGAAATTGGGAAAGACATATATGCTTTAGAAATTGCTTTTGGACCAGAAATGTTAGCTGAAGTCATTAAACAAGGTGCAGGTTTCACAGGTGATTACTTACTTCTTTATACAGCGGATGTAGCGAATGAACTGAAGAAACGTTATTTTACAAAAGCACAGCAAATTTTTGATAAAAGTGCAGTCGTTTTAAAGCAAAAAGTGAAGGAAGCAGTTGCTCGTATGGAAGAAGAGATTGAAAAATATACGATGTTGCAAACGGCAAAAGAGACGGAATTACAATACAGTAACAATTTAGAGACATATGAAAGTTATTTACAAAATGTTTGGCACGAGCGTGTTGCTACACCAGAAGGATTGCAAATAGAGGAGATATTGCAACGTGAAAAACAAATTGTTAGTGAGAAATTCACACTACAAGAGCAGGAAATGGTAAATGATAACGTAGCGGCTCATGAAGAAGAGATAAAAGGAACGGCAGCTTTAAATATTCAGCGTATATTAGAGAAAGTGAAGAAAGCTGAAATGATATTAGAGCCATTGCCAGCGCTGAAACATGTACAGCAAGAGGTGATAGAAAAAAGGCGTCGTGTGGAAACGAAACAATTTACAGTAGCGTTATTCGGAGCTTTTAGTGCTGGGAAATCATCATTTGCCAATGCCTTACTTGGTGAGAAGGTACTTCCTGTATCACCAAATCCGACGACGGCAACGATTAATCAAATTTTGCCGGTTACAGAGGAAAAACCACACGGAACAGTAATGGTTCAATTCAAATCAAAGCAAGCTCTATTAGAAGATATGAAAGCTGTTTATAAGCTGTTTCATTATGAGATTACTACGTTAGATGAGGCGTTAGCACAAATTGATAAAGTTATGAAATATCCTTCACCGACTGGGAAGCAAAAAACAACATTTAGCTTCTTACGAGCGGTACAAAAAGGGTATGATGCAGTTTCTACTTATTTAGGAGAACAAGTACAAGTCACATTAGAAGAGTTCTCTGATTATGTAGCGAATGAAGAAAAATCATGCTTCGTTGAGTATATGGAGCTTTATTATGATTGTGCTTTAACAAGGCAGGGAGTAGCGCTTGTAGACACACCTGGAGCGGATTCTATTAATGCTCGCCATACGGATGTTGCATTCCAGTATATTAAAAACGCAGATGCTATTTTATTTGTAACATATTATAACCATGTATTCTCTCGTGCTGATCGTGAATTTTTAATTCAGCTTGGTCGTGTAAAGGATACCTTTGCCCTTGATAAAATGTTCTTCTTAATTAATGCGGCGGATTTAGCAGAGTCTGAAGAAGAACTTGAAATGGTAAAAGGTTATATCGCAGATCAGCTACTGCAATACGGTATTAGAAATCCGCGTTTATTTGCAATTTCAAGTTTATGTGCGCTTGAAGAGAAACAAGGAAAGAATGTTGAAAAAGAGAAGTATGGTATTTTACAAAACTCTGGAATTACTAAGTTTGAGGAATCATTTACGTCCTTTATGATGAGAGATTTAATGCTTGTTTCTGTGCATGCTCTATATGGTGCGTTGCAAGGGGCAGATCAGCTTTTAGTAAACATGATAAATGGTGCAAAGCAGGGGAATGAAGAGAAAGAGAAGCAAACGAAAAAATATGAAGCAGAGCGTGATCAACTACTTCATATTATTTCATCATATAGTGTACTTGCTGAAGAACAGGCGATGCAAAATGAAGTGAAAGAGTTGCTTTATTACGTGCAACAGCGTCTATTCCTACGCTATAACGATGTGTTTACTGAATTTATTAATCCGGCGTCACTTCGAACGGATGGAAATGTGAAAACACAATTGCAACAGTGTGTTATGGAATTGGTAGCATTTATTCAGCATGATTTATTACAAGAAATGCGTGCGACATCATTACGTCTTGAAAAATGGATAGACGAAGCGATGAAGCGTGCAAAGGACGAAATTGTAGTGAACTGTAAAGTAGAAAATCAATCAATTTCTATGAATGGAACAGTGGAGTATGAATATAAAGATATTACACATAAAGAACCGTTCCCTTCAGTTGAAATAAAAGATTTCAAAAAAGCACTGGCACATTTTAAAAATGAGAAAAGCTTTTTTGAAAAGAATGACAAAGCTTTTATGCAAGAAGACGCTAAATCTGTATTAGAACCGCTCGTATCAAACTATGTAGCCGATGAAAAAGATTTATTTGTTCATCATTATAAGCAAGAATGGGATATGAAGTGGAACTTATTCCAAAAAGTGATGCAACAAGATGTGATGAACTATTATGAAAGTATATTGTTTGCATTGGCTGAAACGATCGATGTATCTCTATATGAACAAAGTAAAGAACAATTGCAAAAACAGTTAGTAGAGATTGAAAAAGAAATTTATGTTATATAGTCGTTATGAGAAAAAGATTCGTTCAATTTTCTTTTGCAGTACAGTATCTAAAGATTTGACAAATCCAGCAAATTCATCGGTAGAAATCATATGAGTAAGAACGAGTCGTCTGCCATCTGGTGTTTCACCGCATAAGACGAATGAAGAAAATTCATATGTTTTGTTTTCTACTACTAATTTTGGGTAGGAATACGTGTCGCTTTTCTTCTTCTTTCCATCAATAGAGATGACGTTGCATTTTTTCTCATTGTTGTCCATGGTGAATCCCTCCTTTCTATTATTTATGGTAGACAAGGAGGGTTTAGAACAATAGAGATGGGGGGATTTTTTATGTCTTTTGTAATAGAACGTATTTTAAAAGAGGCTATACCGAAGTCTTTATTGCTACTTGCTGATCCAAGTGAACGGCAAATAGCTACATATGTACAAAGAGGGTTAACATACGTAGCAAAGCAAGGGGACAGCGTCATCGGTGTGTATGTTCTTTTGGAAACAAGGCCGAAGACGATGGAAATCATGAATATTGCAGTTGTAGAACATATGCAAGGAAAAGGTATTGGAAAGAAGCTATTAAAGCATGCTGTAGAAACAGCTAAGGAATATGGTATGTCCAAAATTGAAATTGGTACAGGTAATTCTAGTGTTTCACAACTTGCTTTATATCAAAAATGTGGATTTCGTATTTTTTCTATTGATTTTGATTACTTTTCGAAGCATTATGAAGAAGAGATTATTGAAAATGGGATTGTATGCCGTGATATGATTCGGCTTGCAATGGAATTGAATTAGAACGTATAACTTATTTAGGGGGAAGAGAAGATGGAAGTACATAAAGCAATTACAGCACATTCTCGTAAACAAAATGAAAGTGTAAAAGCATGTTTACAATTAGATGCGCAGCGTGAAGCAGCTATTGAAGCAGCCGTATCTCTTGCGTCAAATGGGAAAGAATTTTCGGTTGATGTCATTAATGTTGTAACAAAGCAAATTAATGATCTTGCAAAAAATGGTGTTACCTTGCAGCGTAAATATGTTACAGAAGAAATGGTTATGGAGTATGTAAGTCGTTTACAAGAGAAAGAAGGTCGTTAAAGATGATAGTTACAGTCGAATGGTTACGTGAGCATATAGAAGATGAGAACGTCCGTGTAATCGATTGTCGTTTTGATTTAGCGAATCCTAATTGGGGTAGAGAAAAGTATGAAGAAGAACATATTCCTCATGCGTTATATTTTGATTTGAATTTAGATTTATCAAGTCCTATAGCAGAACATGGTGGCCGCCATCCGTTGCCAAGCATTGAAGAGTTTGCGGACAAGCTTTCGGAGGTTGGTATTGATGAACATACGACAGTAATTGCGTATGACAGTCAAGCTGGTGCAAATGCTGCTCGTTTATGGTGGTTATGTAACTATGTAGGACATGAGAAAGTATATATATTAGATGGTGGTTTCCCGGTTTGGAAAGAGAATGGACTACCGACAACAACTGAAATTCCTGTTGTTATACGAAAAACATTTAAAACAAACATACAAGATCATATGCTTGTATCGATGGAAACAGTAAGAGAGAATATCCAGGCAGGTGCAGATGTTACGTTAATTGATTCAAGAGAGCCAAAACGTTATGCTGGTGTAGAGGAACTTGTCGATCATAAAGCAGGACATATTCCGACAGCAGCAAACTATTTTTGGAAGGATGGAATGTTGCAATCAGGACAATTTAAGAATGAAGCTGAGCAACAAGAACGATTCCAAAACCTGTTGAAAGATAAGGAAACCATTGTATATTGTGGTTCTGGTGTTACGGCATGTCCAAATATCGTTGCATTAAAATTGGCTGGATTCCAAAATGTTAAATTGTATGCAGGTAGCTGGAGTGATTGGATTTCTTATCCAGAAAATCAAATTGCAAAAGAAGAAGATTAATCACTTGCATGCAAAAATAATTTGTATTAAAATAAGGTCACAAGCAAGAGATTGCTCGAAAAACTTTGTATTTTACACATTAGAAACAATGTGATAATATAACGACAAGTAAATAATACATCCTGCGGTGTGCGTAACTTATTTATGTCTAAAACCGATGTTAGTTATACGGAAGCTCAATATTTAGCGACCATCATCAAGCCTTCCTTGTGGAGGAAGATGTACGGTAACTGTGAGGGCATCCACCTGCGAGTAGCGGGTTTTTGGACATTTACGAGGAGCGGCACGTGCGGGGGTCTTATTTCAACTAACCTTATATAAAATTCCTACGGTGTACGTAGCTTATGCATGTCTTAAACCAATAAGTTTAATATGGAAGTTCAATATTTAAATGTAGCTAACATGCCATCTTTTTAAGAAGGAAGTTACAAACATTTGTGAGAGCATCCACCTGTGAGAGCAGGTTTATGGACATCTAGAGAGAACGGCATATGTGGGGCTATATAAAAACCTTACGTTTTATACGTAAGGTTTTTTTGTTGCATAGATATATCAATATTATCTTGATTCACCTGTGAAGTTTCCGTAATAAATGTAGCACTTTCTGTCTTCATCAATCTCTCTTGAATCCAAGGAGAATTCCATAGACATGCCGTCTCGCTGAATATATATAATATCTGAATGAAGAGATGGTAAAATTTCTTCGTAGTTCCATACATCTTGACTATCTACTATGTTTGAACTCGTTTCACTTAGTTCTCTAATTTCAAAACCGATGTAGGAGTATGTAGGGTCTGAAGGGTCATTTGCGAAAACTTCTTTTTGAATATAAATAACTGCTGTTCCGTCTGGATCAACCGAAGTTGCAGTAACAACATAAGTATTTTTCTCTTTAATAAAATATTCACAAGTCATGCGTGCGATAATTTCAGAATTAGAAATATTTGCGTAGTTCCATAAAGCAGGATACCCTTTTGTTTCATCATTAAGTCGATATTCTAAGCGCATTTAATCCCTCTTCTTCCTTTTTCTTCTACTTTATCATGCCGTCTTATATAATAGAAATATAATTTAAAAAGGGGAGTGCGAAGGTGACAAAAACGAAATGGCTAGTAGGTGGTGTCGTAACATCTTTAATGACTGGCACTTTATTTGGCTGCGCACAAGATCTTCCCCCAAAACCGAATGATAATAGTTGTTCTGATTGGGATTGGGATGATGAACTTGGGGTATGGCAGTGTGATGATAGTAGTTCAGGTTATCGTGGGCATTATTTCTATGGTGGGCGATACTATCAAAATAAGTCCACCTTTAAAAATTCATCGGCGTTTAAATCGTATCAATCGTCTGCTGAATTTAAAGGTGGAATTGGAAGCGGTTCAAAGGGAGGATTTGGGGGCTAAAATATGTCGCAATACATAAGGGATCGAAAAGAATTTTATTTAAAATATCCGAATTTTTGGTCGGATTTATATGAATGTGAGTATAGTTTGTTTCATGTTTTTTCTATAACAAATCAGACTTTGGACCAATTACACTTAGCGACTGAACGAATGGGGAAAATATTTTTTAAGACTGCTAGACTGCTGCGTAATTTAAGTGACGAACAGCTTCTAGATCTTGGCTTTCCATCCGCGAGTTTATCTTTCATTAGAATGAAAGGGCTTTATCCTGAATCTGTAATTTCGCGATTTGATTTTGCTGTAACAGAGGATAACAAAATCAAAATGCTTGAGTTTAATAGTGATACACCAACTTTTATTGTGGAATGTTTTCAAATGAATGGGAAAGTATGTAAAAATCTAGGCTATGATGATCCAAACTCGGATCAAGAACGATTGCTAGCTTCTGGTGTAACGAAAGCAGTAATGGAAGCGACAAAGGGATTAGATAATCCAAATGTTGTTTTTACAGCACATCATGAACATATCGAGGATTGGAATACCACTATGTATTTAAGTCAGCTATGCCATGTTGAAAATAAAGTAGTGCCAATGTCAGAACTTAGAATTACAAAGGATGCTCTAGTCGATAAAGATGGGGCAAAGATTGATGTTTTATATCGCCAAACATATCCGATAGAAGATTTAATTGAGGATCAAGATCCTGAAACAGGAGATTTGGTAGGTGTGGAACTGTTACAACTTGTAAAAGCCGGAAAGCTTTTTATAATAAATCCTTTGTCAGCATTTTTACTTCAGCCAAAATCAATTCAGTGTCTTATTTGGGGGTTAGCAGAAGAAGAGGCCTTTTATACAAATGAGGAACAACAGTGGATTAAAGAATATATGTTACCTACATATTTAGAACCAGATTTATTTTTAGGCAAAGGTTCTTTCGTTCAAAAACCTTCATTTGGGAGAGAAGGAGATACAATTACGATTCGCGATAAAGACGAAAATATTATGCTTCAAAATGCACACCAAACGTATAAAGCGTCACTGCCGATATTTCAAAAGTATACCGAACTGCCAGTCGTATCCTTGGAAACAGAAAAAGGGATCGAGAAACTGTCATATGTGTTTGGTTCGTTTTTAATTGCTGGAAAAGCGAGTAGTATCGGTATTCGTGCGGGAGAAAAGATTACCGGAAATGAATCGTACTATTTACCGGTAGGTATAAAAAGGAGGGGAAAAAATGATTAATTTTTTATTATATTTAGCAGTAACACTCGGCCTTTTATGTATAGGTCTGTTCTTGATGGAAGTGACAACGAAAGTTAAGGAATTTAAGTTAATGGCTCAAGGGAATAAGGCGGTAAGCTATGTGCTTGGAGGACGATTACTTGGGTTAGCTATTGTTTTATATTCGACAGCAGCTAATTCAATTTCACTTCTTGATATGATTTCGTGGGGAGCAGTTGGGATTTTGGCTCAAATTATCGTTTTTTATTTAGCTGAGTGGCTTACACCGCGCTTTAATATAAACAAAAGTCTTGAAGAAGATAATCAAGCAGTCGGTCTTTTTCTTATGTTTTTATCGCTTTCAATTGGGATTGTAATTGCTGGCTGTATAACTTATTAAAAACTTTACGTTAGTTTGCCATACCTTTTGAAAAAATTGTAGGCTATGGTTGACATCTATTTTAAATAAGAGTAACATTTTCAATGTAATGAAAATAAGTCTCTGTTAGGTGAGGCTCCTGTATAGAGAAATGCTACTGCCCAAAAATGTCGAGAGACGCCAATGGGTCAACAGGAATGATCGAATTAAGGTTTTTCTTAACGTAGCTGGTAATGTACCTATGCTATACAGTGCTAAAACTCGGTGAGGGAGAGGTCCGTAGATTTCTAATTATATTAGAAATCGTTTATTTGTGTATGTAATGGCCGCTACTCTCTTAAGGGTAGGGGTCTTTTTTGTTACCAAGCTATGAGTAATTTCATAGTATAAACTATAAAATTAAACGAGGAGGTGAGGAGCATGTCAAATTCTGACTCGGTTCCGTTACCCATATACTTCAAATCAAAAATATATGATGTAGGCAGGAAACGACTTGTTCCTCCCTCTATATTTATCACAATGTAGCGTTTATAAAGCGCTAGACACTTTCACAGTAAAGTGGATAAATTGAGAAACAAAGCGTTTCTTCCTATGTTGTAAAGGAGGAGACGATAATATGTTATATGCAAACAAAACTGTGGGTAACACGTCATATAAACTAAGTAAAAAATCAATAAAAGAACAAACAATGCTTCAAAAAAATAAAGATTTATTAATTGAAATTGCAACAAGAGATGTAAAATCTGTATTTGCATATTTTAAAACAACAAGAGACGGACTATCAATGAAAGAGGCACAAAAACGTATTCAAGTATATGGCCGAAATGAACTAACTTCAAAAAGAGCACTTCTTGCAGAAGTAATGATAAAGCTTGGTGGCATGATCCCAGGTTTTTCAAAACAACGTGTGTGTGATGAATTACAACGTGAAACGATTACTGTATCTAGAGTAGAATGTTCTAGTAGTACAGGGCTAAATAGTGAACTGAAAATGATGGAGATACCAGTGCAAGAACTTGTACCTGGAGATATGATTTTTCTTTCGGCTGGAGATGCTGTGCCAGCTGATGTACGTATTATTTATGCAGATGATTTATTAGTAAATGAGTCTGTGTTAACGGGAAACGAAGCGAGTATAGAGAAGTTTGAAAGCTGCTATCACCTTGAACGTAAACGATTTATTCCATTAAAACGGATGAAAGATTATAATCCACTTGAGCTTGAAAATGTATGTTTTAAAGGTTCGCATATTGTTAGTGGAAATGCAAAGGCTGTCGTTGTTTCTACTGGGAAAAATACGTATTCAGGCATATTGCATACATGTTGTAGTAGGATGTCTTAATGTGTTAATGGTGCTAAATATACAAAAACAATGTATAATAGACAAAGTTGAGCAAAAACGTAGAATGGTAATCTATTTATATAACCTTACGTGATAACGTGAGGTTATTATTTTTTTAATAGGAGAGGAATTATGAAAAAAGTATTATTAGTTGATGGTATGGCACTATTATTTCGTGCTTTTTACGCAACAAGTGTCTACGGACAATTTATGAAACGACAAGATGGAACACCTACGAACGGGATTCATGGTTATATGAAACACTTGTTAACAGCTACGCAAGCGATCGAACCAACACATATCGTTACATGCTGGGATATGGGAAGTACGACATTTAGAACAGAATCGTTCTCGAATTATAAAGCAAATCGTGCAGCGCCACCAGAAGAATTAATTCCTCAATTTGATTTAGTACAAGAAATGACTGCGAAATTATCCATTCCAGTTATCGGTATGAAAGGCTACGAAGCCGATGATTGTATCGGTACGCTTGCAAAACAATATTGCAATGAAGCTGAAGTTTATATTTTAACTGGTGATACAGATTTACTTCAACTTGTTGATAAGAACGTTACAGTTATGCTTCTGCGTAAAGGAATTGGAAATTACGAATATTACACACCGGAGAAAATCATGGAAGAAAAAGGTATAGAGCCGTGGCAAATCGTCCATGCAAAAGCTTTCATGGGAGATACAAGTGATAATTATCCAGGTGTAAAAGGTATCGGTGAAAAAACAGCGTATAAGCTTATTCAAGAGCACGGAACAGTATCCGCTGTACTAGAAAATGTAGAATCATTAACAAAAGCGCAGCGTACGAAGATTGAAAGTGATTTAGAGAACTTAAATATTTCGTTACAATTAGCACAAATTCACTGTGAAGTTCCAATTTCATGTTCACTAGAAGAGGGATTACACACAATGGATGGAGAAAAACTTAGATTTGTTTGTGAAGAAATGAATTGGGGAAGACCTGAAATATTAATAAATATGCTATAAATAGTTTGGAAAGAGGGATGTTGCATAAGTCGAGCTTTGATTTATGCAACACCTTCTTTTTGTTTTTGTAAACAGTATTATAGTAAATAAAATTATGTCGAACTCAATTTTAAATATATAAATGTTTCGACAAGGTATAATGATAAAAGTTGATGAAAATAGTAACTTTTATAATGAAGTGAATTAATTTCAACATAGTTTTAGATAGTCTCTTTTTTCGTGTTCACAAAGTTGTCAGAAAATAAACGGAATTTTCATATGAAGTTCAAATAAAATTCACAACAATCAATTATTATAAGAACACACAGATAATTCTTTATCTTTTATATAAACCATCCCCCAAGGAGGACAATGAAAATGAGAAAAAAAGTGAGAAAATCTTTTAAACAATTATTAATTGAAAATAAACAATCACTATTAAATAATAAAGAAAATATGAAAGAAATTGAAGAGAGAATTGAGAAACGACATGTGGCATATAGTGGTGCTAGTAATTAAATAAAATAAAAAAGATAGCCTATATAGGCTATCTTTTTTCAGAGTGTTGGGAAACCCTTTAGGGTTCCCCACACTCTGGAATCATTTTGATTTTAGCGAATAAAAACAACATAAAATAATAGAGTTTCAAAAAAATAGCCCTCCACCAGACCTTTTTTGGTCAGATGGAGGGCTATTTTTTTTCATGTTTTGACAAGTTGCGGT